>VBJR01000365.1 GCA_005880175.1 Chloroflexota bacterium | reverse complement strand
GACCTCGCCGGCGCTGCTTGAAGGGACGGACGCCATCGATCGCGCGGTCCAGCCGCGCCACCAGATCGGTGCGGGCGGCCAGCTCCCCGGTCAACAGCAGGCCGGCGTGGCCGGTCAGGGCGTGGTCGTCAGCTCGGATATCGACGTTGCTGGGGCGTGGGCTACGATGCACCTGACGGGTGTCCTCCCGACTTGGACGAATGGGGTCTGAGCAACGCCATTCTCCAATACGGAAGCCACCCGTCTCACCTTCTCGACCGCCCTTCGGTCAGTCGCTTACTCGCGCTTTCAGGTCTGACGGCACTGGTCCAGGAGGGGACGACTCTCGCCGCCGTCGTCATCGACCCCGATGATGTGCCACCAGTCGAGGATGTCGAGGACGCGGTGATGCGACTCAGGCGCTCCTACTCGACCACACTGCCCCTGGAGCTGGAGCAGCGGGTCAACACGCGGTTGCAGCAGGTTCGTCGGCTGCTGGCAGGCCAGGTCAGCAGGTCCGCCCGCCACAACCTGGCGGAGGCCGCCGCCTGGCTGGTGTTGCTGCGCGGGACGGTGCAGTTCGACTCACGCCAGCACGAGGCGGCCTGGACGTCGGCGCGGGCCGCACAGCAACTGGCCCGCGATGTCGGCCACCGCGACCTGGAGGCGTGGACCTTCGAGACCATGGCATGGATGGCGGCGACCGACAACCGGCAGTTCGAGGCTCGCGAGCTGGCCAGCGCAGGCATCGTAACCGGGCCGCCGGGCGGGTTCGGGCTGGTGGCGGCTACGCTCCAACGCGCCCGTATCCACGGGGCCATGGGAGACTGGGCGGCCACGATGCACGACCTCCGCGCCGGGGAGCGCGCCCTCGCCGCAGCCGGCGAGGCCACGTTCCCCGACGACCACTACGAGATCGATCCAGCCAAGGCCCGCTTCTTCGCCTCTGGCGCCTGGGCTCAGCTCCGCCGCCCGGCGGAGACGATCGAGAACGCGGCCGAGGTGGTCAAGGCCAGCGAGGACCCCAGGACGCGCAACTACTGGCCCATGCGGGTCGCCAACGCTCGCGTCGAGTGGGCGATGGCGTTGACCGACCTCGGGGATGAGGACGAAGCGGCGGCGCTGGCCGCGCTCGCCCTCGAACCTCTCTGGCTGCGGCCGGACACCGAGCGCCGCATGCGCGCGCTGCTGGCGAGGATGCGTGACGCCCGTTTGCGCTCTCAGCTCGCCGACCGGATGCACGAGTCCCAGGCCGTGGCCCGCGTCCTGTCAGGCGGCGGGCTCTAGGGTGGCTGCCTGGTCGTCATGCCCAACGCGCCGCCGGTCGGCATTGCCCTGGAAGTCATCTGTCGGCGCCGCCTGATCGTAGATTCCCTCTCGGCTCTGCTGCGCCCTCAACCAGCGTCCCGCCCCATGCGTGACCACGGATCCTGATACGGGGGAGGAGCGGGGCACGGCGAGCTGCTCGGGCGGTCCCGACGAGATGGTGAGCCGGCTGCCGCCGGCGACGGGCCGTGGAGACATCCTCAAGGCGCCAACCAACGAGTTTGCAACCCGCCGCCCGCGCTCCACGGCGAGCTGCCAAGCATGGCGAGGGCACCACTGCGGCTGCTCGTGCCGTGTCGGCGGAAGGGGGCGTGTATCGAGATGTTGGATAGGCCAGGCTCAAGGCAGGCTTGACGGAATCCTTCCTTAGTTCGATACTGATCTCGTACCGGTCGTGGGGGCTCTGAAGGTGTAACGCCATGGCACAGCGGAACCTTGGTCAGCTGAGGCTTGTCAAGCTCGATGCGATAGTCGAGGCGCTGTTGGCCAAGGTCAAGCCAGAGGATCTAGCGCAACGCTATGCGGAGGTCACTACCAGTACCACGAAGCACGTCGCGTCGGCACTTCGAACACTATCCAACGGTCGCCTGCGGCAGATTGTTGCGTTATGCCCTGAACTGTCCGAACGTGACATTGATCGCCTATTCGAAGAGTTCCGCTACGGGGCGCGGCCAGCCTTCAGCCTGTATCTGGTTAACTGTCCGCTGAGCCAAGGAGAGCTTGAGGATGCCATTCTGGCTGCCGTCGATTGGGAGCCTGAGGAGGAGCACCGCACACGTGTGATCGACGTCGATCAGTTTGATAAGGGTGTCTTCGAGGTAGCGTTTTCGTACCAAACAATCCATGAGTATCTCGACCCTGCCACCGAAGCTCTCGCCGAACGCCCAGAACTGGAGTACGGCTTCCTATGGCTCGCGCCGCATGGGAACTATATGGCAATCGAGTCGTGCCCAATGCCCGTGGCGCAATACGTGCGCAAGAGCCTCGCGGATTCGGGGATAAGAAGCGTACCTCTCCGTTTCCATCAAGACGTAGTTGACAGTGTTGTCTCGCCAGATGAGCTCCGCGCTGCCGGTTTTCGTATTCTGAATCCCAGCGACGATGAGCCGATCAATCAGAGATACTCCGACCCCAATATGGGCAATAAACAGAGATTCATGCACGAGATGCGGCGACGCAGCGAGCAACTGGAGGGCGTCTACGAGCAGAGGCTATCGGATGGAGACAGAACCAATCTCCGGTTTAACAACCGAGGCGGCCGGATCGCATTCTCGAAGCGTCTCCCGACATCATCGCTCCGTCGACATGGATGCGCGATCATCGAGAAGCTCGTCGCGACCCTGCAATCCTATCTAGAGACCGACTTATCCAGCTTTGCTCGCATAGTGAGCTTCGAATCAGTGTGGGGGCATCGTGTGTCTGCTGCGGCAAGACCGTCGCTGAAAACCTTGGTGGCTGCCATACACGTGGCGAAACGGGAGGGGCGGGGACAGGTGGGGCTCGGTGAAGTCACCGCGCGACGACTACTTGAGGCGATGCCGCGCTATTGGCACGCGGCCCTCATGGCCTACTGTGATCAGTGTGCCGCTGCCCAGCCGGTGCGCTGCGCTTGCTGCGACTCTGTCATCACTCCTGCCAATACGCCATCGGGTTGTGACTGCACTTGCAGCCAAGACGTTCCGTTGGACGTCAGAGCGTTGTGCTGCTGGGATGCCCATAGTCTCGATCCGGCTGACTGTTCCGTCGAGGTATGGCCATCTCTACGAGCGGTAGAGTTGGTTGCTGAGGCAAGCCGTGAGATAGCAGCGCAAGGGTTCACTCCAACTGAGGATGCATTCGTCATACGTGATGATCAGTTGGTAATGACGAAGATCGATGTCAACGAAGTGCTCATCGCACCTATAGGTATCCCGGAGCTGCGTCACGTAGCGGATCTTCCGTCAGATGACCTTCGCGGGGCGAGTACCTTCGCAGTAAAGCTGGTGGAGAAATGTAAGAAGGCTGGCAACTGCACGAACTGTGGAGTGAGTATCCGAGACGGTCGATGCTTGATGAACGTGCTTCGCCTCGTGCTGAATGTAACACCGAGGCCGCACCACGGCCACGAGTTCGGCGACGCAGCGTTACAGATTACGATCGAAGGACGGTGCTTGCAGGCTCGCCTCTTGGCCAAGAAGGGCAGCGCCCGCGCCGTTACACCCGGAAGTCCATCGGGCCAGGAGCTGATTCGCCAGACGGTGTCCGCCTGCATGGATAGCAGAACGCAAGCTGTCGTCGTGGCTATTCCGGCGACATGTGATGATCAATTGAGAACCACACTGCGGGAAGTATGTAGATGGAGCAAGCGATGGTTGGTGATACTGGACTTGAACTATCTCGCTCGTGCAACAGCACTCGCCTTTGATAAGGAATGTCTCGATGGTTGACTTCCGCATCAGCTAGCAGACGAGGTATGCGTGTGAACACGAGAGCGGGCCACTGACACGGAGCGGCCCTCTCGACGCTCAGCCGGATTCCACCGCCCGGGCGGACGAACGGGCCTGATCCGCGTGTGGTCGCTGGAGGCCAGCTCAGGCGATGGCAGCACCATCGAACACACACGTGCCCCAGTGCACGACATGCACTTGTAATAGGGGGTTGGCGGCCACGGGTGGCGGCCGATTTGACTCAACCACGAACAGAATGATTGAGTACCTCAGCCGGCCTCGAGTGCGGCAAGCAGCCGAGATGCTTCCTGGATGATTGCCGGCGACGTGCCGTGCTGCGCGCACATCCGGAGCATCGCCTGGGCCATGTGCGCGGCGATCAGCTCCTGGCTCCTCGCGAACACGATCATCCCTGGGCAGCTCACGACCGCCAGCCCGAGGTTTCGCGCGACCTCGGCCGGGCGGTGGTCGTTGATCAGCAACGTGGCGTTCAGGAATCGGGACAGGACGATCGCCGCCGCCTCGCCCGCGCCGAACCTGTCTAGCGGCGCCGGCTCCGGGTCGGGCGGATCATGCAGCTGGTCGCGGACCTGGTCGAAGAGGGCGGTGTCCGGGTAGAGGCGCTGCGGGTAGCGCGAATCGGTCGCCCGGAGTTCCGCCTCGACGGCGCGCGGCACCACGATGTCGAATGCCCGCATCGCGTAGCCGAGGAGGCCGACCTTGAAGCCGACCGTCCAGAACGACGTGTCGAGCACGGCCTGTGGCCGTGCTGGGCGGGCGCTCAGGCGTCGGCCTCGCCGGCCCGTGCGCTGACCCTGGAGACCGCCTGGGCCAGCCGCTCGTCGCCCAGGACGTCGGCCACACGCGCCAGGTCCTGCAGCAGCGTGGCGGGCTCGGTGTCGCCGACGATCGCGCCGCGCTCGGCTGCCCGGACGAGGAAGGCGTGGCGGTCCACGCCGGCGATGGCGGCGGCCTCCACGGAGCTGGCGCCCCCGAGGTACGCCATCAGCGCGCGCTCGAAACGCTCCTCGCGGAGGCCGCGGATGGACGCTCGCGCGAGGACCACCGCCTCCTGCTCGCCGGTCAGCTCCGCGTACTCCCGGATCTCGTGGACCTCGTCCTGGGTGTACCGGACGGTCCTCGCGATGGCCTTCATAGGTCGAATTGTAGCCCCTTGCGGCAGCGATAAGATGCTCATAGCATCTCCCAGCGCCCGCCGCGCCTACCACCATAGGCCTGATCCAGGCCGCTCTAACCTGTCAGAATCTCCCACGGGAGACGCTCTCCAGGAACCGTCACCTTAGGAATCGAACGAACGAAGGGAGCTGATCCAATAGAGGCAATCCATCACGGAGGCGCTTCTATTGAACTTGTAGCAAACGCATGTGAGGCCGGGCCAGCCGGGTGACCGGGCCGCCGCACCGGGCTAGACCCCGGCTCCCGTCAGGGTCACCACCGCCGGAGACGTCGGGTCGTCGCTGTTGACGTCGAGCGACGCGCTCCGCGCTCCCGTCGCCGTCGGCTGGAACGCGAGCTGCACCGTGCACTGCGCGCCGACCGCCAGTGTCGCGTTCGCGCAGTTCGTCCGCTTGCCCACCACGATCACGAAGTCGCCCGGGTTCGCGCCGGCCAGCGCCAGCGACGCGATGTGGAGGGCCGTGTTGCCAGTGTTCGTGACCGTCACGGTCTGCGTCTTGCTCCGCCTGCCCACCGCCATCGTCGCGAAGCCGAGCGCGGTCGGGCTCGCGGCCGCGTGGCCGGTCTGGACCGTCCCGCTCAGCGGTACGCTCTGGGTCCCCAGGTTGTCGGTCACCTGCAGCGTGCCCGTGAACGAGCCGGAGGTCGTAGGCAGGAACCCGACCTGGATGACGCACGACGCGCCGGAGAACACCCTCGTCCCCGCGCACCCGTCCTTGCCGATGCCGAAGGCGTTGCCCGGCCCCTGCACCGTGTCGGACGTCACCTGGAGCGCCGCGCCGCCCGTGTTCGTGAGCGTGACCGGCGCGAAGATGACGGTCGGCGAGCCCTGGAGCGTGCCGAAGCTCACGCTCGCCGGCGAGAAGCTGGCCGCCGCGGGCGCGGCGGGCGGCGCCTCGAACACGCCCATGTCCACGGCCGGGCCGACGATCCGCGGGCCCCCGTCGAGGTCGGTGGCCGGCAGGTCCGGCGCCGAGCTGTTCCCCGCGTCGATCACCGGCGAGCCGGCCTGGAGGTGGACGTCGGCCGCCCCCGCGAAGCGCGGATCCAGGGAGACGTTGCCGCTGCTGCCGGCCGCGCTGCCGCAGTTGGACGCGAACCCGACGCCGCCGTTCGGCGTGAACGCGTCGTTGTGGTCGAGGATCGGCGGCGTCGTGCTGAACGTCTGGTCGCAGAACACCGCGCCGCCCTGGCCGGCCCCGCCCACCGCGATGTTGTTGCTCACCCGGGTGGTGGAGACGAAGCCGTCGAAGTAGAGCTCGGAGCCCTCGCCGGTGGCCGTGTCGCCGACCAGCGTGTTGTTGACCATCGTCGGCCCCGGCGTGCCGGACGGCGGCAGGAAGTTGAAGCCGCCGCCGTTGCCGCCCGACCGGTTGCCGGTCACCAGGTTCTGGACCAGGATCGCGTCCGACTGGTTGACGCTCCAGATCGCCCCGCCGTCGGACGAGGCCGTGTTGCCGCTCAGGACGTTGTCGGCGATCGTCGGCGTCCCCGCGGCGAAGAGGCCGATGGCGCCACCCCAGAAGGAGGTGTTGCCGGAGATCGTGTTGCCGATGATCTGGGCGCTGCCCGCGCCCCCCACGTTGATGCCCCCGCCCTCGATGCCGCCGCTGCACCCGCCGCTGGCCGACGCGTTGTTCGTGATCGTGTTGCCCTGGATCAGCGGCGACCCGAAGTTCACGTCGATACCGCCGCCGTCGAGGCACGCCGAGTTGTTCGTGATGACGTTGCCATCGATCGTCGGCGAGCTCCCGCTGATCTCGATGCCTCCGCCGGACTCGGGTGAGCCCGCGCGGCCGTTCTGCAGCGTGAACCCGCGCAGGACGGAGCTGCGGCCCTCCCCGCCCGAGAACGTGGCCACCCGACCCGCGCCGCCCGCGTCGATGATCGTCGAGGCGGGTCCGCCGGAGCTCGTGACCGTGATGGCCTTGCCGGAGAAGTTGATGCTCTCGAAGTACGTGCCCGGCGCGACGAGCACGATGTCGCCCGGCGCCGCGGCGTTGATGGCCGCCTGGATCGTGGCGAACTGGCCCGGTACGTCGAATGTGCTCGCGGCCGCCGCGCCGCGTGGGACCGCGGCTGGCGCCACGAGCGCCACCGCCATCGCCGAGAGCATGAGCCGACGCAAGACGTGTGCCATCGAATGCCTCCCCCTGTAGTCCCTGCCGAAGTGCCGCTCAGGTGTTTCTGAGCTGTGCCATTATGACGCGGGTGCGCCGGCCGGCGCACCCGCGTCAGGCGGCCGGGCGCCGGCCCACCGCCATCAGGTGGCCCGCGCTCCCCAGCAGGCTCGGCTCCGCCTCCACGGCGCGGCACGCGTCGAACACCACGGCGCGCCACCACGGATCGGACCAGCGCTCGCCCAGGTCGCCGAGGACGATGCCCGGACCCTCGACCGCCAGCACCTCCGCCACGTCGAGGCCGGCCGCCCCCACCTCCTCCCGCAGCTCGTCGGGATGGTGGAAGTACGCGTTCGTGAACCAGGCCGGGCGCCCCGTCGGGTTGGTGTGCCGGCCGTCGCGCAGCGTGCCCGCCAGCGCGGCGCGGAAGTCGGGCTCGGCGATGAAGCCGCGCAGCAGCCCGTCGAACAGCGACGCGAAGCGGGAGATCGCGCCGGCGAACACCAGGCCGCCGGGCCGGACCACGCGCCCGGCCTCGCGCAGCGCGGTCAGCCGGTCGTCCCGCTCGACGAGGTGGTACAGCGGGCCCAGCAGCAGCACCGCGTCCACGGACGCGTCCGCGGCCTCCAGCGCCCGCGCGTCCCCGACCGCCGCCGTGAACGAGCCGGCGGCGGTCTCGACCGCCTGCGCCACGTGCAGCTCGATCGGGTCCACCAGGTGCACGCGGTGACCGTCCGCGGCCAGCCAGGCGGCATGGACCCCGGCCCCGCCGCCCACGTCCAGCACCCGCGCCGGGGCCCCCGGCAGGCGCCGCCGGACGATGTCCTGCGTGCGGGCCAGCTCGAGCAGCCCGCTGCCGCCCAGCAGCCGGCCCGCCTCGCGCCCGCGCTCGTAGTACGCGCGGACGTCCGGGTCAGTGCCCAAACCGGCTCAGGCCGTCGGACCAGTGAGCTGCTTCAGGCCCCAGCGGTCGCCGTTCTTGACCCACTGGTAGACGCCGAGCGAGTCCATCGGGACGGCGTCGTGGTCGTCCGCCGCGAAGCGCTCGCGGACGCCCAGCACGCTCTGAGCGGCGGGCACGTCCAGCCCCTCCCACGCCTTCGCCACCGTCGTCCCGTCGAAGCTGTTGGCCGCCGCCACCGCCTTGGCCCACTGCACCACACAGTCGGCCGCCGCCGGGACCGCCTTGATCTCGACGCCGTTCGCCGCCAGCCCGAACCGGGTCTGCGCCTTCGTGACGAAGTCGCGGTAGGCCGGCGGCCACCGGGCCTGCGGCACGTCGCTCAGGTACGACTGGATGGTGGACGTGAACGTCACGCCGTTGGCCGCGTCGCCCGCCTGCTGGGGGAACGCGTACCCGCTCAGGCCGCCGAAGCCGAGCGTCTTCAGCCGGGCGGTCGCCTTCAGCGCGCTGATCGCCTGGATGGTCTTCGCCGCGGTCCCCGGGTCGTCGGAGAGCACGATCGCGTCCGCGCCCAGCTTCAGCATCTGCTGGACCTGGGCC
>VBJR01000364.1 GCA_005880175.1 Chloroflexota bacterium | reverse complement strand
CAGGAGGCGGACCAGGGCCGCCGTCAGCCGGCCGGCCTCGTCGCGAACCACGCTGGTCAGCGCGGCGTCCGCGCTGACCCTCGATGCTGCTTCGATCCGTCAATGCTGCACGATCGGCCGGATCTCCACCTTGTGGCTGCGCGCCGGCCACGTCCGCGCGGCGTCGAGCGCGGCGTCGAGGTCGGGCACGTCGAGCACGGCGAAGCCGCCGATCGTCTCCTTGGCCTCCATGAAGGGGCCGTCCGTCAGGATCGCCCGCTCCCCCTCCCAGCTCACCGTGGTCGCCGTCCGTGCGGCCTGCAGCTCCTCGCCCCCGGCCAGCACCCCGCGCTGGGCGAGCTCCCCGAACCAGCGCATGATCGCGCCGTAGTCGCGCTCCTCGTCGCCCAGCGCCTCCCACTCCTGGTCGGAGCGGACGAGCATCAGCACGTACTTCACGGCGCCGCCTCCGCCTCGGCGGCGGCCTTGAGCCCGCTGAGGATGGGCTCGAAGCCCTGCGCGATCCGCGGCCCCATCATGGCCGAGTAGAGCGGGCCCAGCGGGCCGCGGATGGTGATGGACTGTCTGATCGTGGACGCGCCCGCGCCCGCCGGCTGGACCCGGCACGCGAAATGGAACCGTCCGAGCGGGATCGGCGACGTCTCCAGCTCGAACGACCGGCCCGGATCGACCTCACGCAGCGTGATGTCGTGCGTGCCGCCCGCCTTCGTGGTCATCTGGCCGCGGGCGCCGCTGACGAACGGCCCCTCGATGGCGACCGCGAGCACGTCGGGGTTCCAGCCCGGCCAGGTGCTGACATCCGACCAGATCCGCCACACCCGGTCGGGGCTGGCGCTGGCCTCCAGGGTTCTTTCGTATGACGCCATCGGCGCATCCTCCGAACGAAGCGGGTCGCCGTCCACCGGCGGCCCACTCCATAGGAACGAACGGGGAGGGCGCTCGTCGACAACGGCGTCTCGTTCGGTTCGCCGCCGGGTCAGGTGCCGAGGATCTTTCGCTTCTGCGCCTCGAACTCCTCGTTGCTGAGGATGCCCTGGTCCCTGAGCTCACCCAGCTGCCGCAGCCTGGTGAACTGGTCGTCCACCGGGGGCGCCGGCGGGGTCGGCTGCGCGTATGCCTGCTGCTGGTACTGCTGGTGCTCGTACTCCTGCTGTTCCTGTGCCGCCCAGCGGCCCGCCTGCCGGCGCGACACCCGGCCCGACACCGCCGTCGCCGTGCCGGCGATCACCGCGGTGCGTGCGACCCCACGCATGAGTCCTGGCATGACTGCTCCTCCTCGTCGCGTCAGGCCCGCACCGACGCGGCTTCCGCCGCGTCGAGTGAGGCGAGGATGGCCTGCACCGGGATGCGCCCGCCGGCGACCAGCTGCGCTCCACCACGCCGCAGCGCGGTCGCCAGCGGCGCGGCCCACCGGTTCTCGTAGATCAGCAGGCCGGCGGTGCTGCCGGGCTGGATGGCCTCCGCCGCGCTGTCGACGTCGTCCTGGTCCAGGAGACCCGAGGACGCGCCTTCGAACATGGACAGGTCCGGCTCCCCGTCCGGCCCGGGCCGCGTGAGCGCCAGGCGGACGACGGCGCCGTCCTGCATCTTCCTGATGAACACCAGGTCGAGCACGCGGATGATGCCGCGGTCGACGAGGTCCACGAGGAGAGGGAGGCCCTCTCCAGTCATCCTGCTGCCCGGGAACTCGATGACCAGGTAGTCGATCGGTCCCATCTCCTCAACGTCGCTGCGCATCTCAACTCCCGGAGTAGTGCCTCGCGGACCACCGACCGGCGCCACCGGCACACCGTCACGATCGGTCAGAACGTATCCGCGTCGTCGGGAGCGCACGTCACGGACGTGGTGCGGCACCGCGACAAAACGCTGCACTCCGAGTCCGGGCTCGGATTGCGCAACGAAGTGTCCATGCCGCTGGCGGCGGGCTCGTCGGGGCCGGTTCGCCAGGGGAGATACGCGGAGTGGCGAGATGACTGATCGTGGCGGGCTCGCGGTTCGCCAGCCACGTGGTGGCGCCGAGGCCCGCACGCCGCGAGCGCACGAGGAGCCGCGCGCTGGCGAACGTCCTGGTTGAGTCCCGCGCACGATTCGTCGAACACCCGCGGGACCGCGGCAGCACCCGGTCAGGTCCAGGCGCATCCTTCCGAGGCGGAGGTATGAAGATGAGGACTCCTTCCCCGCAGGATCCGCCCAGGCTGCGCAACCCGGCCGAGGTGCCGGTCTACGTGTTCCTCGTGGTCCTGAACGTGCTGATCGCCGTCGTCCTCGTCGGCGGGGCGATCGTCGAGCTGGCCCCCACCCCGGTCCACCTGCTCGTCATCGCCTCGACGCCACTGCGGCTCGCCGTCGGCTCGCTGCTGCTGGCGGCGTTCGTGCTGGGCCCGCTGTTCGTCCTCGCGCGGCAGCTCACGCGCGCTTCCAGCCGGGGCAGCTCGGTCCTCGCCACCGCCCACCAGTTCCCCGAGATCGAGGCGATGAAGCACGAGGCGGCCGGGCGCCTGGGGTTCAGGAGCGTCGCGAGCCCGAGATCTACGTCACGGCCGGCAACGGCGTCCTCAACGCCTTCGCGGCCAGCGCCTTCCGCCACGACTTCGTGGTCGTGCACTCGGACCTGTTCGCCAACACCCTGGAGCAGAACTGGCGCGCGCTTCGCTTCATCGTCGGCCACGAGCTCGGCCACATCCGCCTCGGCCACACCCGGCTCTGGTACCAGCTGTCCGTGGCGTTCTCGAGCCTGATCCCGCTGCTCGGGCCCTACCTGTCCAGGCTCCGGGAGCTCTCCTGCGACCGTCACGGCGCCTGGTTCGAGCCGGAGGGCGGGGACGGGCTCGTGCTCCTGACCGCCGGCCGGTACGTCTACCGGGAGGTGCGGCTCCCCGATCTCCTGGACCAGGCGCGGCGCAACGTCGGCTTCTGGAACACGGTGGCCCAGCTCCCGCTGTCGCATCCCTTCACCGTCCGCCGCATCGCGGAGCTCAGCCGGCTCGGCCTGATCGAACGCCAGCCGCCGGTTCCCGGCGACGGGACGACTCCCACCGGGAGGCCGACGGTCGTCGACGGCCACCCGGTCTGAATCGCGCTCCCGGCTCCGGCTCAGCCGGTCGGCGCCGCTTTCGCCGGCCGCCACCGGGCGGTGATACCGAAGAGGATCAGGACGTCGACCGCGACCATGGCCGCCGACCACCAGGGATACGTCGCGAACGAGGCCATGTGGACCAGCGCCGCCAGCAGCACCACGACGATGCCGAACCACCGCCCCCAGCTCCGGCCGATCGCGACCGCGCCTCCCGCGGCCATCAGCAGGATCCCGAGCGCCAGCCACAGCAGGGCCCAGATCCAGAGCGGGCCATACACCGCATCGTCGAGGAACCAGCTCGTCCGCACGAACGCGAAGATGCCCTCCAGGACGACCCAGGCGCCGGAGAAGAGGAGCATGAGGCCGCTGAACAGGACCCACCCGCCCTGGAGCTCGGCGATGGGCCCCGCCATCCTGTCGTAGCCGCCGCTCACGTCACCCGTCGTGCTCATCGGTACGCCGGCACCGCCTGCGGCCGCGTCATGTGACGGCGCTGCGCGTTGTAGACCGGGATGCCCAGCACCAGCGCGACGCCGGCCAGGATGAACGGAGCCCAGTAGGTCCACGGATTTTCCGCGCTGACCAGCGCGCGGCGGTCGTTCCAGCGCCACCTGATCTGGGCCAGCGCCGAGAACGCGTACGGGATCGCCGCCGTGATCCCGGTCATGAGCACGAGCGTCGTGAAGGCCCGCGGCCCGCTGTCGCCCAGGAAGTTGACGATCATGGCGACCGACGCGAGCACCGTCGAGGCCACGATGCCGAACGCCGGCACGCCGGCCTTCGACAGGCGGTTGAACCGCTCCGGGAACAGCCCGTCCCTGGCCGCCGCGAGCGGCATCTCGGCGCAGATCATCGTCCATCCGTTGAGCGCGCCGAGGCCCGAGATGATGACCAGGATCGCCATCACGTTGCCCCACGCGGTGCCGCCGAACATCGAGTCCACCGCCGCGGAGTACGGCGCGCTGACCGACGCGAGGTCCTGGTTCGGAAGGATCCCGAAGATGGCGACGAGCGACAGGATGTAGACGAGCGCCGTCGCCAGCGTGCCCAGGATCGTCGCCCGGGGCACGTTGCGATCCGGGTCCCGCACCTTGCCCGCCGCGACCGACGCCGTCTCCACGCCGAGGTAGCTGAAGAGGGCGATCGCCATGCCGCTCCCGACGGCGAGGATCGGGCTCTGGCCGCTCACGTTCCACGGCAGGTAGCGCGCCGTGTTGATGAAGAACAGGCCGACCGTGGACATGAAGGCGAGCGCGGCGAACTTCAGGATCGTCGTGACGACCTGGATCGCGCCCATGTTCTTCACGCCCGACAGGTTGATCGCGGCCGGCACCCACAGCCCGACCAGCACGAGCAGGATGGAGAACAGCTTGTTGCCGTCCTTGTTCACGAAGTGCTCGACGTACAGGACCCAGCCGACCGCGATCGCGGCGTTCCCGGCCCACGCGGTGATCCAGTACGACCACGCGTTGATGAACCCGACGCCGTTGCCGAACGCGACGCGCGCGTACGCGTAGGGTCCGCCGTCGGCCGGCAGGCGGCGCGCCAGAGCGCTGAACAGGACCGCCAGCGCCAGCGCGCCCACCGTCGTCAGGCCCATCGAGACCAGCGTGATCGGGCCGTAGGGAGCGAGCGACGTCGGCAGGTTGAAGACGCCGACGCCGATGATGCTGCCCATGATCAGCGCGATCGCCGTCGTCAGCCCGAACCGGCTGGCCGGCGCGGCGCTGGTCGTCGCCGCCGGCGAGGTCGGCTGGACCTGGCCGGGGACTGCGTTCTCTGTCATGTCGGTGGCTCCTAGATGCCGTCGCGCTCGAACGGGCACGTCATGCAGTGGCCGCCGCCGCGGCCCTTGCCCAGCTCGAAGCCGGCGATCGGGATGACCTCGACCCCGGCGTCGCGCATCTTCGCGATCGTGTGCGTGTTGCGCTCGTACGTGACCACCACGCCCGGCTCGAGCGCGACCGTGTTGTTGGCGTCGTCCCACTGCTCGCGCTCGGCCTGGTACCGGTCGCCGCCGGTCTCGACCACGTTCAGCCGCCTGACACCCAGCGCGTCGGCGACGGCCGTCACCAGGTTGTCCTCGACCGTGACGTGGAAGTCGCCCTCGCTGGTCGAGGGGCGCAGGCTGATCGTCCTGACGTTGTCCACGACGCCCGGGTAGGCCGTGGCGACGTCGCGGTCCAGCAGGGTGAACACCGTGTCCAGGTGCATGTGCGCCCGGTCCTTGCTCATCAGCGCCACGATCACGCGCTCGGCCGCCCCGTTCTCGAACAGCCGCGAGGCCAGCAGCTCGATCATGCGGCCCGTCGTGCGCTCGCTGAGGCCGACGAGCACCGTGCCGTGCCCGATCGGCAGGACGTCGCCGCCCTCGAGCGAGGCGTGACCGAACTCGTCCACGTTGACGCGGCCGCCGTTGGCCCGCTCGGTGTCCGGGAACCAGAACCGCCAGTCGGCCTGCCGGAACATCGGGTGGTGCCGGTAGATCGTCAGGAGGTTCAGCGACTCGCGGCGCCGCGCGGGCCAGAACATCGGGTTCACGCTGACGCCGCCGTAGATCCAGGCCGACGAGTCGCGCGTGAACAGGCTGTTGGGCAGCGGCGGCAGCACGAACGTGCCGTCGTCGTCGAGGCCGGCGGCGATGAGCGACACGTCCTTGAACCGGCGCCAGTCCGGGTCCAGCTCGGCGATGGTGAGGCCGCCGATGAGGTGCCTGGCGAGCCTGTCGGGCGGCATGCAGTCGAGGATCTCGCGCAGCTCGTCCACGAGCGCCCAGCCGACCGTGGACTGGTCCACGACCGCCTCGACCAGCGCGGTCCTCGCCTCCGGGCTGGCGGCCAGCGCCTCCGCCAGCAGGTCCTGCAGGTAGTACACCTCGATGCCGCGATCCCGGAGCACACGGACGAACTGGTCGTGCTCCCACTGGGCGCGCTCCACCCACAGCACGTCGTCGAACAGCAGCTCGTCGTGGTTGGACGGGGTGAGCCTGGTCAGGCTGAGGTCCGGCCGGTGGACCAGGACCTTGCGCAGCCTGCCGACCTCCGAATGAACGCCGAACTTGTCCATCTGCGTGTTCCTCTGCGGGCGTGCCTACGCCGGGTGGCCGACCGCCACGTCCGCCGACACGTTCGTGCCGGCCCTGCCGCCGACGATGTCCCCGATCTGGTCGAGCGAGCCGATGGCCGCGCGCCTGCCGGTCACCGAGGCGAACCGCACGGCCGCGTCCACCTTGGGGCCCATCGAGCCGGCGGGGAACCCGTGCGCCTCCAGGTCGTTGGGCGTCACCCAGTCGATCCGCCGCTGCGCGGCCGTGCCCCAGCCCGTGTAGACGCCGTCCACGTCGGTCGCCATCACGAGCAGATCGGCTCCGATCGCCTCGGCCAGCAGCTCGCTGGCCAGGTCCTTGTCGATCACCGCCTCCACGCCGTCGAGCCGGCCGGCCTGCGCCGTCGTCGGGATGCCGCCGCCGCCCGCGCAGATGACGATCGACTCGCTCTCCAGCAGCCTGCGGATGGCCTCCATCTCGACGATCCGCCGCGGCTTCGGGGACGGGACCACGCGGCGCCAGGCCGCGCCGTCCTGCCTGAACTCCCAGCCCATCTCCGCGGAGCGGGATGCGGCCTCCTCCCGGGTGCAGACCGGCCCGACGAACTTCGTCGGGTTGGCGAACGCCGGGTCGTCCGGGTCGACCTCGATCATCGTCAGCAGCGTGGCCAGCGTCGCGCCGGGCGGCAGCGCGTTGCGCAGCTCCTGCTCCAGCAGGTAGCCGATCATCCCCTGCGTCTCGGCGCCCAGCACGTCGAGCGGATACGGCTTCACGTCGCGGTACGACTCCGCCTGCAGCGCCAGCACGCCGACCTGGGGACCGTTGCCGTGGGCGACCACGACCCGGTGCTCGGCCGTCAGCGGCGCGATCGCCCGCGCCGCCACCGCGACGTTCCGGCGCTGGTTGTCGGCGGTCATCGGCTCCGAGCGGCGCAGCAGCGCGTTGCCGCCCAGCGCGACGACGATCGTCGGCCTCCCCTCGTCCGGTGGACGCATGAGCGGGCTGGCCATCACGCGTCACCCAGCGTGGCGACCATGACGGCCTTGATCGTGTGCAGGCGGTTCTCCGCCTGGTCGAACACGATGGAGTGCGGCGACTCGAACACCTCGTCGGTGACCTCCACCGATTCGAGGCCGAACTCCTCGTAGATCTGCTCCCCGATCTTCGTCTCCCGGTCGTGGAACGAGGGCAGGCAGTGCATGAACCGCACGGACGGGTTGTCCGTCCTCCGGATGACGTCCATGTTCACCTGGTAGGGCTGCAGCAGGTGGATGCGGTCGCCCCAGACCGACTTGTCCTCGCCCATGGACACCCAGACGTCCGTGTACAGGAAGTCGGCGCCGCGGACCCCGACGTCCACGTCCTCGGTGAGGGTGAGGCTGGCTCCGGTCTCCGACGCGATGGACCGCGCCGTGTCGACCAGCTCGGGATCCGGCCACAGGCTCGCCGGCGCGCACAGGCGGACGTCCATCCCCAGCTTGCAGCCCATGACCATGAGCGAGTTGCCGGTGTTGAAGCGGGCGTCGCCGAGATAGCAGTAGGCCACCTCGTCGAGCGGCTTGCTCGAGTGCTCGCGCATGGTGAGCATGTCCGCCAGCATCTGCGTGGGGTGGAACTGGTCGCTCAGGCCGTTGTAGACGGGCACGCCGGCGTGGGCCGCGAGCCGCTCGACCACGGACTGGCCGAAGCCCCGGTACTCGATCGCGTCGTACATCCGGCCCAGCACGCGGGCCGTGTCCTCGATGGACTCCTTGTGCCCAATCTGCGAGCCCTCCGGCCCCAGGTACGTGACGTGGGCGCCCTGGTCGTAGGCCGCGACCTCGAACGCGCACCGGGTCCGGGTGGAGGACTTCTCGAAGATGAGGGCGATCTTCCTGCCCGCCAGTCGCGGCCGCTCGTGGCCCCCCTTGCTCTCCGCCTTCAGGTCGGCCGAGAGCTGGATCAGCGACAGCAGCTCCTCGGTGGTGAAGTCGAGCTCCTTCAGCCAGCTCCGGCCCCTGAGGCCCATGGCCGTGGCCGCCGATACCTTGCTCAGAGTCATCTCGCTCTCCTAGCCCGGCAGCGTCCGGGCGCCGGATCCGCCGACCGTCGCCGTGTCGGCCGTATCGGCTGTGTCGGCCGTGTCGCCGGGCGGCGCGATCCGCTCCACCCGGAAGCCCGTGAACCCGAAGATCACCGCGATCAGCGGGTTCACGATGTTGAAGAACGCGTACGGCAGGTACTCGATGGTGGGCACGCCGAGGACGCCGGTCATGTAGGCGCCGCAGCTGTTCCAGGGCACCAGCGGCGACGTCACCGTCCCGGTGTCCTCGACCGTCCGCGACAGCATGCGCGGCGCGAGGCCCTGCTGCGCGAACGCGTCGCGGAACGCGCGGCTGGGCAGCACGTCGGCGACGTACTGGTCGCCGGCCACGATGTTGAGCCCGATGCACGTGGCGGCCACCGTCGCGATCAGGCGGCCCGCCGAGCGAGCCCGGCGCAGCAGCGGCGCCATCAGCCGGTCGAGGAACCCGGCGTGCTCCATCACCGCGGCGAAGCTGAGGGCGCCCAGGATCAGCCAGACCGTGGTCAGCATGCTGACCATCCCCCCGCGCGAGAAGAGCGCGTCGATCTTCTCGTTGCCGGTTTCGGACACGAACCCGGTCGCCATCGCCTTGTAGATCGCCTCGATGCCGTTCAGCACCGCCCCCTGCCCGGACTTGCCGGCGAACGCCTCGACCACGTGCGGCTGCGTGAACGAGGCCAGGGCCCCGGAGAGCACCGCCGTGCCGAAGATGGCCAGGAACGGCGGCACGCGCCAGAGCGAGAGCAGGATCAGCAGGACGAGCGGGAGCAGGTTGACCGGCGAGATCCAGAAGACCTTCGCCAGCGCGTCCTCCGCCGCCGTCGTGTCCGCGGTCGACGCGGACGAGCCGAACACCAGCCCGATGACCACGAAGATCACGAGGCTGATGCAGAAGGACGGCCCGACGGTCCAGAGCATCCCGCGGATGTGCTGGTTGACGGTCACGCCGCCCACGATCGAGGGGATCAGCACGGTGGTCTCGGACAGGGGCGACATCTTGTCGCCCATGTACGCGCCGGACACGACCGCGCCCGCCGCGATCGGCGCCGAGACCCCGAGGACCGGCGCCATGCCGACGAACGCGACGCCCAGCGTCCCCGCCGTCGTCCAGGAGCTGCCGGTCACCATGCCGACGACGGCGCAGATCACGGCCACCGCGCCGTAGAAGATCGCCGGGTGGAGCAGCCGGATCCCGTACGAGACGACCGTGGGGATCGTGCCGGCGAGGTTCCACGTGCCGATCAGCGCGCCGACCGCGAGGAGGATGAAGATGGCCCCCATCGCCGTGCTGATGCCGCCGATCATCGCGGCGCTCAGGGACGCGCTGGTGTGGCCGTTCTTCAGGGCGACGAGGCCGGCCACCACGGCGCTGGTCAGCAGCGCCACCTGCAGCGGGCCGTCGGTCGCGGCGGTCCCGAACAGCACGATCGTCAGCGCGATCAGGCCGACGAGCGCCACGACGGGGATCAGGGCGTCGAGCAGGCTCGGATCTCGCGGCGCTGGCCGGGCTGCGGTCGCCATCGTCTCCTCCGCGTCAGACGAGCTGGCGCTCGGCGCGCGGCTGCGCGGTGGACGTGGACCGCGGCTCCGTCCCTGGCCTCCGGCGCAGGAACACCTTCCAGGCCTCGGCGATCAGGACGATCGAGAAGGACACGCCGAGGCAGATGCCCCACTGGCCGAGGCTCAGCTCCGTCGTCTTGAGGATCGCCTGCAGCAGCCGGAGCTCCGTGGCCAGGACGATCGCGGCCACCGTGAGCGCCGTGGTCTTCAGCAGCGTGCTGTTCTCCAGGATCAGCGACCCGAAGATCGAGCGCCGCTCGTCCGCAGTCTCCAGCGAGAAGAAGAGGTTGAACAGCGCGAACGTGGTGACGGCCATCGTGTGAGCGACCACGCCGTTCTCCGACGCGGGCGCCCAGTGCGCGACGCCCAGCGTGCCGACCGCCATGATCAGCCCGAAGACCGCCAGCTCGAACAGCCGGCGCCGCGGCAGGATCGGCTCGTCGGTGGCGCGGGGCCGCCGCTCCATCAGCCCCGGCGCCGGCCGCCCGAAGCCGAGGCCGATCGCCTGGAACACGCCGGCCGTGAAGTTGATGTACAGCGTCTGCAGGGGCAGGAACGGCGTGCCGCCGAGGATGTTGAAGATGGCCGCGCCGATGAACGTGAGGATGAACCCGAAGAGGGTCCCCATCTGGTAGCGGATGTACCGGAGCAGGTTGTCGTAGATCGCGCGGCCCTGCTCCACGGCGTTGACGATGGTGGCGAAGTTGTCGTCCGTGAGGATCATCACGGCCGCCTCCTTCGAGACCTCCGTGCCCGTGATGCCCATGGCGACGCCGATGTCGGCCTTCTTGAGGGCCGGCGCGTCGTTGACCCCGTCCCCGGTCATGGCGACGATGTCGCCGCGGGCCTTGAGGATGTCCACCAGGTGGACCTTGTCCTCCGGCGCGACGCGGGCGATCACGCCGATGCCGTCGATCTGGCGCCGCGCCTCCTCGTCGGTCATCGCCGTGAACTCCGCGCCGGTGATCGCGCGGCCCTCGATGCCGAGCTGCCTGCCGATCGCCTCGGCGGTGACGGCGTGGTCGCCGGTGATCATCCGGACCTGGATGCCGGCGGCCTTGGCCCTGGCGATGGACTCCCCGGCCTCCGCCCGGGGCGGGTCCATGATGCCGACCAGGGCCAGGAGCGTCAGCTGGTTCAGCGCCCCCAGGAGGTCCGCGGCCGGGTCGAAGCCGGCCGCGTCGAAGTCCTGGCGGGCCGTGGCCATGACCCGCAGGCCCTGCCTGCCCAGCGCTGCGTTGGCCTCCAGGTAGGTGTCCCGCGCCAGCGAGTCCACGGGGACGTCCCAGCCGTCGGCGTCGCGAGCGGCGGCGGCGCGGGCCAGGAGCTGGTCCGGCGCGCCCTTGACGAACGCGCGGACCACCTCCCTCCCCTGCTCGTCACGCATGCGGTGGAAGGTGGCCATGAGCTTGTACGCGGCGTCGAACGGGACCTGCGCGATCCGCGGGTAGTCGCGCCGCGTCTCCACGGCGTCCACGCCGCCCTTCGCCGCCAGCACGACCAGCGCGCCCTCGGTCGGATCCCCGACCAGCTTGCCGTCCCGGACCTCGGCGTCCGAGGCCAGCACCATGGGCAGCAGGAACTCGTCCAGCGAGACCGGCGGCCTGCCGCCCGCGTGGTTGATGTGGCCGGCGGTCGAGTAGCCCTGGCCGGTGACCGCGTAGCGCCGGCCGACGACGGCCATCTGCACCGCGGTCATCTGGTTGAGCGTGAGCGTGCCGGTCTTGTCCGAGTTGATGGCGGTCGTCGAGCCCAGCGTCTCGACCGAGCGCAGCCGCTTCATGATCGCGCCCGCGTCCGCCAGCGTCGACGTGCCCTTCGCGAGGACCGTGGTGACGACGGCGGGCAGGCCGGTGGGGATCGCGGCGACCGCGAACGCGACGGCCGTGAGGAACAGGGTGCTGAACTCGTTGCCGCGGGCCAGCCCGAGGCCGATCGAGATGATCAGCGCCGCCCCGGCGATGATCAGGATCTGCGAGGTCAGCCGGTTGAGCTGGCGGGTCAGCGGGCTCTCGCCCTCGGACTGCGCCTGCAGCATGCCGGAGATGCGCCCGACCTCGGTGCCCATGCCGGTGGTCGTCACCAGCAGCCGGCCTGCCCCGCGCGTCACGGCCGTGTTCATGTAGGCCATGTCCGTGCGGTCGCCGAGCGGGGTCTCGACCTCCGGCACCGCGTCGATGGTCTTGGGCACCGGGGTGCTCTCGCCCGTCAGCGCGGACTCGTCGATCTCGAGCGCCGCCGTGCGGATCAACCGTCCGTCGGCGGGGACCAGGTCGCCCGCCTCCAGGGCGACGACGTCGCCCGGCACCAGGTCGCTCGAGTCGAGCTCGGTCATCCGGCCGCCGCGCGTGACCCTGGCCTTGACGATCAGCATCTTCTGGAGCGCGGCGACGCTGGCCGACGCCTTGCCCTCCTGATTGAGGCCGAGCGCGGCGTTGAACAGCGTCAGCACGATCAGGAGGATGCCCGTGGCCAGCTGGCCGGGCAGGAACAGGCTGATGACGCCCGCGACCAGCAG
>VBJR01000363.1 GCA_005880175.1 Chloroflexota bacterium | reverse complement strand
CAGCACCCGCTCGGCCGGCGCCAGCCGCTCGTAGCTGCCGTCGATCGTGGCCCGCAGCGTGCGCTGGCGCCGGGGCAGGAGCCCCGACGCGCTGGTCAGCACGCCCAGCGCGTCGCGCAGCTGCCCGGCGATCTGCTCGGGGGCCAGCGCCGGCAGCCGGCCGGCGGCCAGCTCGATCGCCAGCGGGATGCCGTCGGTCAGCTCACAGATCCGGGCGACGGCGGGGGCGTTGTCCGCGGTCAGCGCGAAGCCGGGCTGGAACGTCCCGGCGCGGGCCAGGAACAGCTGCACGGACTCGAAGCGGAGCAGGTCCTCCGGCGCCGGCGTGTCCTCCGCCCGCGGCGTGGTGAGCGCGGCCAGGCGCCAGGCCAGCTCGCCCGGGACGCCCAGCGACTGCCGGCTGGTCGCCAGCAGGTGGACGTCCGGGCAGGCGAGGAGGAGGGCGGCAGCCAGCTCCGCGCACGCCTCGGCCAGGTGCTCGCAGTTGTCGAGCACGAGCAGGACCCGCTGGTCGCCGATCGCCTCGACCAGGCTGGCCACGACGCCGGCGTCGGCCCGCTCGCGCACGGAGAGCGCCGAGGCCAGGCAGCTCGGCACCAGCTGGGGGTCCGTCACGTCCGCCAGCTCCGCCAGGAAGACGCCGTCCGGGTACGCGCCGACCACGTGCTCGGCCACGGCCAGCGCCAGGCGGGTCTTGCCCGCTCCGCCGGGGCCGCACAGCGTGACCAGGCGGTGGCCGTCCAGCGCCTCGCTCACCCCCGCTCGCTCGCGCTCCCGACCGACGAACGTCGTCAGCTGTCGGGGCAGCCGCACCGCGCCGCGGAGTCCCACGCGGGCGGATTGTAATTCCCGCGCGACAAGCGCGCGAATCCACGGCGCGACAATGGCGGTCGTGATCCCCCAGGAGCTCGTCGAGCTGGCGCTGCGGCATTCGAGCCGGCCGGGTCCGGGCCTGCTCATCGACCGGACGCCGGAGCGCGTCGTCACGCTCCAGCCGAACTTCCCGATCCCGGGCCCGAACAACGTCTCGCTGGTCCGGTGCGCGCCCGACCGGGTGGCGCCGGTGGTCGCCGAGGTGCGCGAGCTGGCGGGCCGGCACGGCCTCCGCTGCATCTGGACCCTGGACCCGGACGCCCGGCCGGCGGACCTGCCCGACCGGCTGGCCGACTGCGGCATCGCGTACCACGACGAGGTGGCGGTCATGGTCCTCCCCGCGGACGCCGTCCTGGCGCCGGCCGGCCCGCGCGTCGAGCTGGTGGACGCGCTGCGGGACGTGGAGACGTTCCGGGAGGCGGAGGCGGTGCAGGCGACCGGGTTCGGCGGCGGCCCGGTGGACCGCCAGGACGGCCGCTACGCCGACAACCGGGCCGATCCGCGCCGGCACTTCCTGCTGGCCCGACTCGACGGGGAGCCGGCCGGCGCGGGCTGGGCCACCGTGCACGAGGACGGCGTGTACCTGAACGGCGGCGCCGTGGCGCCCCGGTTCCGCGGCCGCGGCGTCTACCGGGCGCTGGTCGCGGCGCGGCTGGAGCTGGCCCGCCGGACCGGCGCCCCGGGCCTCGCCGTCTGGGGCCGGCCCGACACGGCCGCGCCGATCCTCGCCCGGTGGGGGTTCACCGAGGTCGGCCGGGTCCGCATGTTCGAGGACCGCGGCGCGTGACCCGGCAGGCCCGCATCGGCATCGACACCGGGGGCACGTTCACCGACCTGGTCCTGCTCGACGAGCTCGGCGGGACGGCGCGGCTCAAGGTGCCGAGCACGCCGGCCGACCCGGCGCGGGCGCTGGTCGAGGGCGTGCGGCGCGTGCTGGAGCTGGCGCCGGGCGCCGTCCCGACCGCCGTCGCCCACGGCACCACCGTCGCGACCAACGCGATGCTCGAGGAGCGGTTCCACGCCCTGGCGCTGGTCACCACCCGCGGGTTCCGGCACGTGCTGGAGATCGCCCGCCAGAGCGTGCCCTCCGGGTACGGCAACTCGTACTTCTGGGTCAAGCCCGACCGGATCGTGCCGCTGGAGCGGGTCTTCGAGGTGACCGGGCGCTTGAGCTTCCGGGGCGAGGTGCTGACGCCGTTCGACGAGGAGGACGCGCGCGCCGTCGCCCGGGAGCTGCGGCGGGCCGGGGTGCAGGCGGTGGGCGTCTGCTTCCTGCACGCGTACGCCAACCCGGCGCACGAGCTGCGCATGCGCGACGTGCTGCGCGAGGAGGCGCCGGACCTGGTGGTCTCGATCTCCAGCGAGGTGTGGCCCGAGTATCGGGAGTACGAGCGCGCCGTGACCACGCTGGTCGATGCGTTCGTCAAGCCGCACGTCAACGGCTACCTGGCCCGGGCCGAGCGCGGGCTGGCCGAGGCCGCCCCGCGGGCGCCCCTGCTGATCATGAAGTCGAACGGCGGCGTGATGCCGGCGGCGGCCGTCGCCCGCCGGCCAATCTCGACCGCCCTGTCGGGCCCGGCGGCCGGCGCGCTGGGCGCCTCGTGGCTGGCCCGCCAGGCGGGGTTCGAGCGCGTCATCACGATCGACACGGGCGGCACGTCCACGGACGTCTGCCTGGTCGAGGGCGCCGAGCCGCAGCTCACCCGGGAGGGGCGAATCGGCCGCTTCCCGGTCCGCGTGCCGATGATCGACATCGTGTCGGTCGGCACCGGCGGCGGCTCCCTCGCCTGGATCGGGCCGGAGGGCGGCCTGCGCGTCGGGCCTCGCAGCGCCGGCGCACCTGGTCATGGGCCGGGTGCCGGAGTCGCTGGCCGGCGGCGTGATCCGGCTCCGCCCCGACCTGGCCCGGCAGGGCGTCGAGGGCGTCGCCCGGGCGCTGGACCTGACCGTCGAGCGCGCGGCCGCGGGCATCCTGGAGCTGTCGGCGCACAACCAGGCCAACGCGGTGCTCCAGCTCACGGTCAAGCGCGGCATCGACCCGAGCGGGGACGCGCTGGTCGCGTTCGGCGGCGCCGGGCCGCTCCAGGCCTGCCGCATCGCGCGGCTGCTCGGGCTGGGCACGGTGCTGGTGCCGCCCAGCCCCGGCAACGTGTCGGCGTTCGGCCTGCTGGCCGTGGACCTGAAGGACGACCACGTGCTCACGATGGTCCGCCGCCACGACGAGGTCGATCCGGCGGAGGTGGCCGCCACGTTCGACCGTCTGTGCGCCGAGGCCGCGGCGACGCTGCGGGCCGAGGGCGTGGCGGACGCGGACATGGCGCTGGTGCGGACCGTGGACGCGCGCTACCTGGGCGAGGCGCACGAGATCGGCGTCCCCGCCGGCGAGCCGTTCGACGGGGCGGCGGTCGCCGCGGCGTTCCACGACGCGCACGAGCGCATCTACGGGTACGCGTATCGCGAGGGCGAGGTGGTCGAGCTCGTGAACTGGAAGGTCACCGGCCTGGGCCGAATCGAGCGGCCGGGCCTGGAGCCGCCGCCGCCCTCGGGGAGCGGGCAGCCGGTCGGCTCGCGGGCCGGGTTCGCGGTGTACCGGCGCGAGGACCTGCCGGCGGGCTTCCAGGCGGCGGGACCGGCCATCGTCGAGGAGTACGGCTCGACGACGGTGGTCGAGGCGGGGTTCACGGTCGAGGTGGACCGCCTGGCCAACCTGGTGCTGCGGTCATGACAGTGGACCCGATCGTCCTGCAGATCGTCGAGGGGACGCTGGCGTCCGTCGAGGCCGAGGTCGAGGCGGCGATCGAGCGGACCGCCCGCTCGCCGATGATCCGCGACCAGCACGACTACCGCGCCGGCATCCACGACCGGCGCTGCCGCAAGCTGACCGGCCGCTCGTACTCCGCGATGGTGCAGCCGGTGGTGCGCGACTTCCCGCCGGAGTCGATGCGCGACGGCGACGTCTTCTACCACAACGACGTCTACCTCTCGGAGGGCTCGATCGGCCACCTGCCCGACCTGACGACCACCGTGCCCGTCTTCCACGGCGGCGAGGTGGTCGCGTTCGTGCAGGCGTTCGGGCACCACGACGACATCGGCGGCATGGTGCCGGGCTCGATGCCGGCGCACGCCACCTCCGCGTTCCAGGAGGGGCTCATGGTGCCGCCGGTGCGCCTGTTCAGCGCGGGCGTCCGCAACGACGACCTGTACCGGGTGATCGTCCGCAACTCGCGCACGCCGGAGTCGTTCGCGGGTGACCTGGACTCGGAGGTGGCCGCCTGCCGGATGGGCGCCCGCCGGCTGGCCGGCCTGTTCGCGCGCTACGGGACGGCGACGATCGAGGCGTGCTTCGACGCGCTGGTCCGGCGCTGTGCCGACACGTTCCGGCGCGAGATCCTGCCCCGCATCCCGGACGGCACGTACGCGTTCGAGGACTACATCGAGCACGACGGCGTGGAGCCGCCCCGGCTGCACGTGCTGCGCATGATGATGACGAAGACGGCCGACCGCATCGTCTGCGACCTGACCGGGACCGGCCCGCAGGCGCTGGGCCCGATCAACCACGCCGGCGACTACGCCGACGGCCTGTTCCTGCGCAAGTGGATGGCGTGCGTCCTGCGCAACCTGGCGGAGTCGCCGGAGCGGGCCGCGGAGCTCGACGTCAACGAGGGGATCTGCGAGGTGCTGGAGCTGCGGTTCCCGCCCCGCGGGACGCTGGTCACGCCCGAGTTCCCGGCGCCGACGAACGCGCGCAGCTTCCTGATCCTGCGGCTGCTGGGCGTGTTCGCCGGCTGCCTGGCCCAGGCGGTGGGCGGCCGGATGCCCGCGGACCAGGAGACGATCCGCTACTGGGGCGTCCACGGCCGGGACGCCGAGGGCCGCTGGTACCTGCTGCGGGAGGTGCTGGGCGGCGGCTCGGGCGGCCGGTTCTACGCGGACGGGTCGGACGCCATCCACATCGTGCCCGACTCGAAGAACCTGCCGGCCGAGTTCGCGGAGACGCGGTTCCCGATCCTGATCGAGCGGCTGGCGCTGGCGGCGGACTCGGGCGGTCCGGGCCGGCGGCGGGGCGGCCTGGGGTACGACAAGCACATCCGGCTGCTTCGCGACGCGGCGTTCGTCTCGACGGCCGACCGGGCCCGGCTCGGCTGCTACGGGGTGGCGGGCGGCATGGCGGGGCTGCCGTACGAGGCGTCGGTGGACGGCCGGCCGCTGCCAGGGATGAATGACGACGTGCCGCTGCCGGCGGGGACGCTGCTGCGCCTGCGCACGACGGGCGGCGGCGGCTGGGGCGACCCGTTCGAGCGGGAGCCGGACCTGGTGCTGGCGGACGTGCGCCGGGGCCTGGTCTCGGTGGAGTCCGCGGAGCGCGACTACGGCGTGGTGATCCGCGACGACCGGGTGGTCGAGCTGCGCCGCCCGCCGCGGGAGCGGCCGTTCTTCGACCGTGGCCCGGGCTACGAGGCGATGCGGGGCGGATCAGGTGTGGCGGAGATGGGACGGGCAGACGGCGTGGTCGAGGTCGATCCACAGCAGGTTGAAGGTCGCCTGGACCCGGATGCCCCACAGCCGGGGTAGGCCAGCGAGGTGGAGCTCCCAGAGGTTGTCCAACGTCATCGTGGCCGATCTCGGCGAGTCGGGCCTGGGCCTGAGGGCAGAGGTGCTGGACCGGGATCGTCTTCGCCGGCCGGTGCTTGCCCTGCTGCATCTCCGCCCAGGTCATCGACTCGAAGTCGCGCAGTTTGCGCAGGATCTGGTCCAGCGCTGAGCCGTCTACCCGACGGCACCCCCATGGGCCCTCGAAGTCGAACCTGGAGAAGCTCCAGGCCGGCGACTGGCGGCTCCAGTCCTGAGCCGCCGGCGCTGTCGGCAGACGTCGTGGGTGTGGTTCGAACGCCCGATTGGGCTGCTTGGTCCGGCGGGCCACTGCCTCGAGCGGCACAGGAGAGTCAATCGGTTGCCCGGTACGACGCAGTTCGTCCGGATCGACCGATAATCCGAGGCGTGGCCGCGGCGAAGGTCTCGATCACCGGTGCTCCCCTGACGGCTGCCGACGTCGTGGCCGTGGCGCGCGACGGCGCCCCGGTCGAGCTCGCTCCCGAGTCGGTCGCCGCCATGCGCGACAGCCGCGCCCAGGTCGAGGCGCTGGCCGCGGCCGACCGGCCGGTCTACGCCATCTCGACCGGCCTCGGCGCGCTCGCCAGCACCCGCATCCCCGCCGAGCAGCGCTCCCAGCTCCAGCACGCCCTCGTCCGCTCGCACGCGGCGGGCATGGGCGAGCCTGTCGACGCCGAAGTGGTGCGAGGCATGATGCTGCTCCGCCTGCGCACGCTGGCCACCGGCCGCTGCGGGGCCCGGCCCGCCGTGGCCGAGGCGCTCGCCGCGCTGCTCAACGCCGGCGTCACCCCGACCGTGCCCGTCCACGGCTCGCTCGGCGCCAGCGGCGACCTGGCCCCGCTGGCCCACGTCGCCGCCGCGCTGATCGGCGAGGGCGACGCCCTCGCCGGCACCGGCCTGGCCCCGCTCCGGCTCGAGGCCAAGGAGGGCATCTCGCTGATCAACGGCACTGACGGCATGCTGGCGATGCTGGTCCTGGCCTGCGAGGACGCGCGGCTCCTCCTGCGCACCGCGGACGTGACGGCGGCGATGAGCGTCGAGGCGCTGCTGGGGACGGACCGCGTCTTCGCCGCCGACCTGCAGGCGCTGCGTCCCCACCCCGGCCAGGCGGCCAGCGCCGCCAACCTGGCCGGCCTGCTGGCCGGCTCGACCATCGTGGCCTCCCACCGCGACAGCCCGCACGCCGTCCAGGACTCCTACTCGATGCGGTGCAGTCCCCAGGTCGCCGGAGCGGCGCGGGACACCCTGGCGTTCGCGGCCGGCGTGGCCGAGCGCGAGCTGGCGTCCGCGATCGACAACCCGGTCGTGCTGGCCGACGGTCGCGTGGAGTCGAACGGCAACTTCCACGGCGAGCCGCTCGCCTTCGCCTGCGACTTCCTCGCCATCGCGGGCGCCGAGGTCGGCGCCATCGCGGAGCGCCGCGTGGACCGGCTGCTCGACCCCACCCGCTCCGCCGGCCTGCCCGCGTTCCTCGCCCCGCAGCCGGGCGTGAACTCGGGCCTCATGCTGGCGCAGTACACGGCCGCGGCGCTGGTCGCGGAGAACCGGCTGCTGGCCCACCCGGCCAGCACCGACTCCGTGCCGACGTCGGGCATGCAGGAGGACCACGTCTCGATGGGCTGGAGCGCGGGGATCAAGCTGCGCCGGCTGCTGGCCAACGTCGCGCGCGTCCTGGCGGTCGAGCTGCTGTGCGCGGCCCGGGGCCTGGAGCTGCGGGCCCCGCTCCGGCCCGCGCCGGCCACCGCGGCGGTGCGCGACCTGGTCATCGCGCGGGCGGGCGGTGCCGGGCCGGACCGGCTGCTGGCGCCGGAGCTGGCGGCGGCCGAGCACCTGGTGCGCTCGGGCGCCGTGGTGGCGGCGGCGAGCGACGCCGCTGGTGAGCTGCGGTGAGCGGCGCCCGCCCGGTCCGCGCCCCGCGCGGCGCCGCGCTGAGCTGCCGCGGCTGGCCCCAGGAGGCGGCCCTGCGCATGCTGATGAACAACCTCGACCCCGAGGTGGCCGAGCGACCGGCCGACCTGGTCGTGTACGGGGGCACCGGCCGGGCCGCGCGCAGCTGGGATGCGTTCGACGCGATCGTCGCGGCGCTCCGCGACCTGGGCGACGACGAGACGCTGCTGGTGCAGTCTGGCAAGCCGGTGGCCGTGTTCCGCACCCACCCGTTCGCCCCCCGCGTGCTGATCTCGAACAGCGTGCTGGTGCCGAAGTGGGCCGATTGGGACACGTTCCGCGAGCTGGAGCACGCCGGCCTGACGATGTACGGCCAGATGACGGCCGGCTCCTGGATCTACATCGGCACCCAGGGCATCCTCCAGGGCACGTACGAGACGCTGGCCGAGCTGGCCGACCAGCGCTTCGGCGGCAGCCTGCACGGCCGCGTCGTGCTGACGGCCGGCCTCGGCGGCATGGGCGGCGCCCAGCCGCTGGCCGTGACGATGAACGGCGGCGTGGCCCTGGTCGTCGAGGTGGACCCGGCCCGCATCGAGCGCCGCGTGCGCGAGCGCTACCTGGACCGGTCCACCGCCGACCTGGACGAGGCGCTGGCGTGGGTCGAGGAGGCGCGCGGGGCCGGCCGCCCGCTGTCGGTGGGCCTGGCCGGCAACGCGGCCGACGTGCACGCGGAGCTGGCCCGGCGCGGGTTCCGGCCCGACGCCGTGACCGACCAGACGTCGGCGCACGACCCGCTGGCCGGCTACGTGCCGGTGGACCTGAGCCTGGCCGAGGCGGCCGCGCTGCGCGCGGGCTCGCCCGACGAGTACGTGCGCCAGGCGCGCCGGTCGATGGCCGACCAGGTGACCGCGATGCTCGCCTTCGGAGACGCCGGCGCGGCCGTCTTCGACTACGGCAACAACCTGCGCCAGGGCGCGCGCGAGGGCGGCTGCGAGCGGGCGTTCGCGTACCCGGGCTTCGTGCCGGCGTTCATCCGGCCGATGTTCTGCGAGGGCAAGGGCCCGTTCCGCTGGGTCGCGCTGTCCGGCGACCCGGCCGACATCCTGGAGACTGACCGGGCGGTCATGGAGCTGTTCCCGGACGACCAGCGTCTGCACCGCTGGCTCCGGATGGCCGAGGAGCGGGTCGCGTTCCAGGGCCTGCCGGCGCGGATCTGCTGGCTGGGCTACGGCCAGCGGGCGGCCGCCGGCCTGGCGTTCAACCGGCTGGTGGCCGAGGGCCGGGTCGGGGCCCCGATCGTGATCGGGCGCGACCACCTGGACGCGGGCAGCGTGGCGTCGCCCCACCGGGAGACGGAGGCGATGGCCGACGGCTCGGACGCGATCGGCGACTGGCCGATGCTGAACGCGCTCGTGAACACGGCAGCCGGCGCCCACTGGGTGTCGATCCACCACGGCGGCGGCGTGGGCATCGGCTACTCGCTGCACGCCGGGATGGTCGTGGTGGCCGACGGCAGCGAGCAGGCGGCCGAGCGCCTGGAGCGGGTGCTGACGTGCGACCCCGGCCTGGGCGTGGTGCGCCACGCCGACGCGGGCTACGAGGCCGCCCGCCGCGTGGCGCGCGAGCGCGGCATCGAGATGCCGATGCTGGACGGGTAGCGCTCCGGGCCGGGGTCAGGCGGCGCCGCAGGGGCTGACGTTCCGCCAGTCGACGACCGAGTCCGCCTGCGCGCCTGCGGTCAGCGTCATCGCCCGGTTGGCGATCTCGGCGCAGCCAGCGCCCTTCTCGACGTGGTCGAAGTCGCCCAGCGTGTACTTGTACTGGAGGGCCGCCCCGGCCGGGCCGGTCAGCGTGGCCGTCCAGTGCGTGGCGTCCGCTCGCGTCATCGCGATCCCGTTCGCCGCCCAGTCGGGCAGGCCCGAGCCGAGCGCGCTCAGCGTGCCGGCGAGGAAGACCGTCCGGGCCGTCGAGTCGGTGGACGGCGGAACCGTCACCGTGACCGTCCGCGTGGCCACGTAGCGGGCCGCCACCACCGACGGCGTCTCCACGTTCCGCCCGGCCGACAGCGACACGGCCAGCCGCACGAACTGCGCCATCGACCAGGCCAGCGGCGTGGCCGAGCCGGTGCCCTGGCCCAGCGTGAAGCCGTTCCCGTTCGGCTGGTCCCACACCTGCTCCGGGATCAGGAGGCCCTGGTTGGCCGCGCCCGCCATCGTCGCCAGCGCCGTCGCCGCGGCCGCCGGCTGGCCGGACGCCAGGTCGTACTCGCCGCGCTCGCCGCCCAGCACGGGCCACAGCCGGCCCACCCCGGCGCCGGTGAACGGCGCGCCGGACGTGGTCTCGCCGTACCCGTCGTGGTTGTACCGGTGCCACAGGTCCCCCTCCGGCGTGTGGGTCCGGATCGCCTGGTCGATCACCGGCAGCGAGGTCGTCACGTGGACGTCGTTCGGCGGCTTCACGCCCAGCCGGACCAGGTCCAGGAAGCCGGCGTCCACGACGTCGCGCTCGTCGAAGCAGCCGCCGCCGTTGGCGACGCACAGCGTGTGCCCGTCGGTGGGGCTCCCGTTGTCGTCGATGCGCTCGTAGTACTGGCCGCCGGGCAGGTGGCCGCTGGTCGTGTACGTCCAGCCGTCCACCTGCTGATGCCAGGAGTCGGCGGTCGCCAGGTACCGGCTGGCCGAGGCGCCGTCGCCGTTGCGCTGGGCCACGTCGGCCGCCGTCACCAGGCCCGCGATCTCGGCCGCGATCGTGGACGGCGAGAACCCGCCGGCCTCCTCCCAGCGCTCCTCCGGCGTGGCCGGCCCGTGCGCGACCAGGTAGTCGGCCGACGCCTTGACCTTCGCGTACGAGGCGGCGTCGAACCGGCCGAGCTGCCAGTCCAGGATGATCGGGAACGACACCTCGTCCATCTGCAGGCTGCCGAAGACCGGCGTGCCGTTCAGCCGGGTGTTCTGCGGGTAGGAGCCGTCGGACCGCTCCTGGACGGTGAACAGGTAGTCGAGCGCGCGGTTGGCCGCGGCGGTGTCGCCCGCGGCGAGGAGCGCGGTGGCCATCTGGTACTGGTCGCGGGCCCACACGGCGTGGTAGCCGGCCACGCAGCAGCTGTCCGCGTTCACCGCGTTGCCCCACGGGATCGTTAGCGAGGCCACGAAGGCGCCCGCGAACGTCTTGTCCTCGTGCGCCTTCAGGACCATGAGGGCGACCCGGTACTGCTCGGTGAGGCCGCTGCCGGTGACGCTGGCCGGGGGCGCGTCGACCGAGCTCAGGTACGCGTGCCACCCCGACTGGTAGTCCGCCGACACCGCGCTCCAGCCGGCCGCCAGCGAGGCGGACGCGTTGCCGGACGCCTCGGTCCGGCTGGCCCCGAACGCGAGGGCCAGCGTGAACGTCGTGTCGGTCCCGACGGCGACCTGGGCCGTCTGCACGAGGTTGCCGGCCGTGGCGGCCATGTCGAACTGCGCGGTCAGCGTGTGGTGGGCCAGCAGGTCCTGGTAGCCGTCGCTCGACGTGCCGCTGTAGCCGTTGGTCGTGGCCGTGAAGCCGCTCGACGCCGCCAGCGCGCTGGCCACCGGCCCGTCGCTGGCCACGAGCTGGCCGCTCGAGGTGGCGCCGGTGTCGCCCATGCCGCTGTCGTTCAGAGAGGGGTTGAACAGGACGTACAGCTGGAGCGGGCCGCCGGTCAGGACCTGGAACCGGGTCTGGACCAGCAGGGTGGGCCGGACCGGGTCGGTCGCGTACGTCCTGGTGATGCGATAGCGGCCGTTCGCGGCCGTGTTCACCTGCTGGTACGTCAGCGAGAGGGGGTCGGCCAGCGCGACCTGGTGGGTCGTGGCGTCGCGCTCCAGGTCCACGAACGAGGAGCCGTCGGTGATGACGTACTGCAGGTCCTGGACGTCGGGGGTGTCGGTCTGCGGGTAGTAGACCTCGTCCGTGATGCCCTGGCCGATCGTGT
>VBJR01000362.1:2080-10693 GCA_005880175.1 Chloroflexota bacterium | reverse complement strand
CCAGCCGCCGGGCCCAGGAGGAGGTGCTCCGGCTCGCCTACGGGCGGGCCGGCGTGGATCCGGGCGGGGTCGGCTACGTGGAGTGCCACGGCACGGGCACGCCGCTCGGCGATCCCATCGAGGCCAGGGCGCTGGGTGCGGTGGTCGGGGGCGCACGGCCCGACGGGGTCCCCTGCCTCATCGGCTCGGTCAAGACGAACGTGGGCCACCTCGAGGCCGCGGCCGGGCTGGCCGGCCTGGTCAAGGCGGCGCTCGCGCTCGAGCACGGGACGGTGCCGCCCAGCCTGCACTTCGACGAGCCGAACCCGAACATCCCGTTCGGGGAGCTCGGCCTCGAGGTCGCCACGACGGCGCGTCCCTGGCCCACCGCGAACGGGGAGCGGCTGGCCGGCGTGAGCAGCTTCGGCTTCGGAGGCACGAACGCCCACGTGGTCCTGTCCTCCGCCCCCGAGACGCCGGCCGCGAACTCCGTCGATGGCGCCGGACCCTGGCTGCTCCCGGTCTCGGCGGGGGACGCGGGCGCTCTGATGGCCGGGGCGGAGGCGTGGGCGCGGCGGCTCGAGGGATCGGACCCGTCCGAGCTCCCCCACGTCGTCCACACGGCGGTGCTGCGGCGGACGCACCACCGCCTGCGCCTGGCCACGGTGGGCGAGGGGCCCACCGAGCTGGCTGGCCGGCTGCGCGAAGCGGCCCGGGCGGGAGTCGCAGCCCGGTCCCACGGCCGGTCCGCGGACCTCCGGGCCGCGTTCGTGTTCGGGGGCCAGGGCGCTCAGTGGGCGGGGATGGCCAGGGACCTGGTCCAGGACGAGCCGGTCTTCACGTCTACCCTCCGGCGCTGCGATGAGGTGTTGTCGGAGCTGGGGGGCTGGACCGTCACCGGGCTGCTCGGGGACGACGCCGTGGCGCCGAAGCTCGAGCGGACCGAGTTCGCCCAGCCCTGCCTGTTCGCCGTCCAGTGCGGCCTGGCGGCGGTGTGGCGAGCCTGCGGCATGGAGCCGGCCGCGGTGGCCGGACACAGCCTCGGCGAGATCGCGGCGGCGACCGTGGCGGGCGTGCTCACGCTGGAGCAGGGCATCCGTCTCGCGCACCTGCGCGGGATGGCCATGGCCGATGCTCACGGCGCGGGGAGGATGCTGGCGGTCGGGCTGTCCGAGCAGGAGGCGGCGGAGCTGGCGGCACGCCACCCGGACCGGGTGGCCGTGGCGGCCGTCAACGGGCCGGCCGCCACGGTGCTGGCCGGCGACGCCGGGATCCTGGAGCGGGTCCGCCAGGACCTGGAGGCCCGAGGCCGCTTCGCCCGCTGGCTGCCCGTCGCGTACGCGTTCCACAGCCCGCAGATGGAGGAGGCGGCGAGCCGGATGGCGGCCTCGCTCGGCTCCTGGTTCGCGCCCTCCCCGCCCGACGTCCCGTTCTTCTCGACGGTGACCGGCGACCGCGTCGACGACGCGCTGCGGGACCCGAGCTACTGGGCCCGCAACGCGCGCGAGCCGGTGCTGTTCGCCGCCGCCGTCGACCGCCTGCTGGACGGCGGGCCGGACGCCCTCGTCGAGATCTCGCCGCAGCCGGCCCTGCAGGCGCACCTGCGCCGGGCGCTGCAGGCGCGCGGCCAGGACGTGCCGGTGGTGGCGGCCATGAGACGGGACACCGGCGCCCGGCGGGCGCTGCTCGACGCGCTGGCCTCGCTCTACGTGGCCGGGTTCGACCCGGACTGGCAGCGTGTCCTCCCGCCCGGGGGCCGCGTGGTCGCGGCTCCCGGGTACCGGTGGGCCCACGAGCCGTTCTGGCTCGAGCGCCCGCGCCCGGCGCACGCCACGGGAGGCGCCGGCCACCCGCTGCTGGGACGCGCCCTCGACCTCGCCGCCGGCGGCGGCCGGAAGGTCTGGGAAGCCGAGCTGGACGAGTCGTCGCCGCCGTTCCTCGCCGACCACCGGGTCGCGGGCGCGCTGGTCCTCCCCGCCACCGCGTACGTCGAGATGGCACTGGCGGCGGCCCGGGCGGTGCTCCCGGCTGGCGGGGTGGAGCTCCGGCAGATGCGCATCCTGGCGCCGCTCCGGCTCGGCGGCGGGCCCCGGAAAGTCCAGGTCGTGCTGGACACGGACGGCGACGCCCACCGGGTGACGATCCACAGCCGTGGCTCCGGGCCGGGCTGGACCGAGCACGCGCGCTGCGCGGTGGCCGCGGCCTCCGGCGAGCCGGTCGGGGTCTCCCTGACCGCGCTCCAGGCTCGGTGCCTGGAGCACCTGCCGCGGCGCCTGCTGTACGAATCGCTGCGCGACCTCGGCCTGTCCTACGGGCCCGCCTTCCAGGGCGTCCTGGACGCCTGGCGCGGTGAGGACGAGTCGGTCGGGTCGGTGGCCGGCGGCGAGGAGGTCTTCGAGTGCGACCCGCGGACCCTCGACGCCGCCTTCCACCTCATTCGGGCGGCCGGCGGCGAGCGCCGGGCCGGCCCGCTGGTGCCGGTCGGTTTCGACCGGCTCCGGCGCTGGGCGGCGCCCGTGGGCCGGGTGCACGGCGCGGCCCGCCTGCGTGCCGGGGACGGCGCGGTCGACGCCGACGTCCAGCTCCTCGACGCGGACGGCGCGCCCCTCGTCGACGTCACGGGCCTCCACCTCGCGCCGGCTGCCGGCCCGCGGGCTGCCGCCCGGGAGGACGCCGCGTGGCTGTACGAGACCGCCTGGCGTCCGGCGGAGCTGCCCGCCCCCACAGCGGTCCTGCCGGGCACCAGGCACCTGCTCCTGGCCGGCGACGGAGACGGTCAGGCGCTCGCGCAGGCGGTCGCGCTCCGGCTCCGTCAGGCCGGCGCCGAGCCGGTCATCGCGCCCGCCGGCGCCGGTCTCGACGGTGCCGGTGCCGGCGCCGGGCCATCGTTCGATTCGGTGGTGTGCCTGCTCGCCCCGGGCCCGACGGAGGGCCCCGGGCGAGCCGTGCGGGTGACCCGGACGGCACTGGAGGTGGTCAAGGCGCTCACCTCGCGAGGCGGGGCGATGGTGCCCGCCCTGTGGATGGTGACGAGCGGGGCCCAGCCGTTGCCGGACGGGGAGGTCGCCGACCCGTTCGGCGCCGGCGCCTGGGGCATCGCCAAGGTGATCCCGTTCGAGAACCCGGCCCTCCGCTGCCGGTGCGTGGACCTCGACCCCGCCGACCCGGAGCGCGCGGCCGAGCAGCTCCTGGACGAGCTGGGGGCGCCATCGGACGAGGCCGAGATCGGCTACCGGGCGGGCGCCCGGTACGTTCGCAGGCTGGTCCCGTCGGTACCGCTGGAGCCGGCTCCGGAGGCGGGGCTGGCGGTGGACCCGGCCGGGACGTACCTCCTCACGGGAGGGCTCGGCGGGATCGGCCTGCAGGTCGCGCGCCGGCTGGTGGAGCGCGGCGCCCGGCGCCTGGCGCTCCTGGCGCGCGGCGCTCACGGCCCGGACGCCGAGTCCGCGGTGGCCGACCTGCGCGCCGCCGGAGCGACCGTGGAGCTGCTCCAGGCGGACGTTACCTCGGTCGAGGCGCTCGACCGCGCCCTCGACCGGGCTCGAGGCGGCTCCGGCCTGCGCGGCATCGTGCACCTGGCCGGCGTCCTGGACGACCGACCGCTGATGGCAACGGGCGAGGAGACGCTCGCGGCGGTGCTCGGGCCGAAGGCGGCGGGGACCTGGCACCTGCTCGAGCTCACGGCCGCCGATCCCCTGGACTGGGTTGTGTGCTTCTCCAGCGCCGCCTCGGTGCTGGGCTCGCCGGGCCAGGGCGCCTACTGCGCCGCCAACGCCGTCATGGACGCGGTGGCGTCCCGGCTGAGGTCGCGGGGTCGCCCCGTCTGCTGCCTCAACTGGGGCCCGTGGGCGAACGAGGGCATGGCGGCGCGGGCCGGGCACGGGTCCGAGCGGAGGTTCGGGTCCGCCTACACAGCGCTCAGTCCCGCCGACGGGCTCGACATCCTCGAGCGGGCGCTCGCGGCGGGCCGCACGGGGCTGCTGGTCATGCCCTTCGACCTGCGCAACCTGCTCCAGTTCTATCCGGTCGGCCTGGGCCTCCCGCTCTACGCCGACCTGACGTCCGGCGAGGTGGCGAGGCTGCGGAGCATCGGGCAGGGGTCGCAGCCGGCCCGGCGGCCGGACCTGGGCCAGGCCTACCTGGCGCCGCGGACCGAGGTCGAGGAGCGGATCGCGAGCGTGTGGCAGGCGTCGCTGGGCCTCGACCGCGTCGGCGTGCTCGACGAGTTCTTCGAGCTGGGGGGCGACTCGGTGTTCGCGAACGAGATCCTCGTCGAGGTCAGCCGCTCGCTGGGCGTTTCCCTGGACGCCGCCCGCGCCTTCGAGAGCTTCACGGTCGCCGGGCTGGCGGCGCTGGCTGAGGAGGCGGTGTTGGAGCGGCTCCAGGGCATGACCGACGAGGAAGCCGGGCGCCTGGCCGGCGGCTCCGACCCCGGTGGGGCAGGGTGACCCGTGAGGCTCCCGTGGACGGCTGAGCCGACGGGCCGGTCAGCCACCGAGCCGGTGGCCATGACCGGTGGTGAGCTGCCCGGCGAACCCCTGCCCCCCTGCTGCCCGGGCTGCGGCGTCATCCTGCAGGCCGCGGCCCTGGCCCGGCAGGTGTACGTCTGCGACTGCGGCCGCCACTTCCCGCTGTCGGCGCCCGCCTGGATCGCGTTGGTGGCGGACGCAGGGAGCTGGCGCGAGCACTGGGCCGACCTGAGACCGCGGGACGTCCTGGGCTGGTCGCGGCCCGTCCCGTACCGGCGTCTGCTGGCGGACGCCGAGGCGAGGAACGTCAACGAAGCGGTGCGGACGGGGACCTGCACGCTCGGCGGTCGGCCGATCTGGCTGGCGGTCTTCGACTTCCGGTTCGTGGGGGGGACGCTCGCCTCCGTGCCGGGGGAGCGGCTGACGCGGATGGTCGAGTCGGCGCTGCGGCAGGCGCTCCCCGTCGCGGTCGTGACCGCCTCCGGCGGCGCGCGCATGCAGGAGGGCGTCTACGCCCTGGTGCAGATGGCAAAGGTGAACGCCGCGTTGGCGAGGTTCGGCGACGCCGGGCTGCCCTACTTCTCGGTGCTGAGCCACCCGACCTACGGCGGCACCGCCGCCTCGCTCGCGCTGATCGCGGACGTCACCATCGCGGAACCGGGCGCGGCCATCGGCTTCACCGGGCCCAGGCTCATACGGCAGACGACGCACGAGGAACTGCCGGCCGGGTTCCAGACCGCGGAGTTCATGCTCGCGCACGGCCAGGTGGACATGGTGGTGCCTCGCACCGAGCTGAGGGCGGCGCTCGCCCTCCTGCACGATTTCCTCCGGTCCCGGTGACCGGCCCCCAGCCCGGGACCTCCTGGCGCCGTGTCGAGCTGGCGCGCCACGAACGCAGGCCGCACGCGCTCGACTACATCCGCCGGCTGGCGCCCAACTTCGTCGAGCTGCACGGCGACCGCCAGGCCGGTGACGATCCCGCGCTCGTGGCCGGCATCGGGACGTGGCGCGGAGCGACGGTCGTGCTCTTGGGCCAGGAGAAGGGCCGCACGCTGCGGGAGCGGCGCGAGCGGAACTTCGGGATGATGCATCCCGAAGGCTTCCGGAAGGCTATCCGCCTGGCGCGGACGGCCGCCAAGTTCGGCCTCCCCGTGATCTCCCTGGTGGATACCCCGGGCGCCTACCCGGGCGCCGGGGCGGAGGAGCGCGGCATCGCCGGCGCCATCGCCAGCGCCATCAGCGACTGGTTCCGGATCGCTACGCCGGTCGTGTCCGCGGTCGTCGGCGAAGGCGGCAGCGGCGGCGCCCTGGGCATCTGCGTCGCCGACCGCGTGCTCCTGCAGGAGAACGCGATCTTCACGGTGGCATCTCCGGAGGCCTGCGCCTCTATCGTGTGGCGGGACGTCGCCCACCGGGAGGAGGCGGCCGAGCAGCTCGGGCTCACGTCCGACGTCCTCCTGGCCGGGGGCCTGGTGGACGAGGTCGTGGCCGAGCCCCCGGGAGGGGCCCACGCCGACGCCGACGAGGCCGCGCGGCTGCTCGACGAGGCGCTCCACCGCCACGTCCGGTCGCTGCGGGGCATGCCCGTCCGGCTCCTGGTCAGGCGCAGGTACGAGCGCTTCCGCCGTCTCGGCCTTGAAGTGGTGGGGTCCTGAGTCGTACGGTGGACGCACGGCTGTGAATGCCTGCGCTCATCTCAGCCTCACCCGGGTTTCCCGCATTGCGAAATTGGTACCATCTGATCTCAGACGATTGGCTCTATCGAATGACTCATTTATGCAGTAGCCTTTTTGTGTGGTACGATGGCGTGATAGTAGGGTCGGCGGACCCGGCAATGCTTCAGGGGACGCCTTGCAGGTCGGACTCGCGGACTGCTGCCCGGCGCTGCTGGCAGGACTGAACAGTTGGCTCGGAGCGTGTGGCATCGAAGTGGTGGGGACGGCCACGACCGGGCCCCAGACGGTTGCGTTGGTTGACAGCTGCAGACCGCACGTGGTGCTGCTCGACGTGTACCTCCCGGAGGGTGGTGGTCCGGCCGTCTGTCGCGCACTGACCGAGGCGTTTCCACGCACAGCGGTGCTCCTGCTCAGCTATGTCGACGAGGACGTGCACCTGGCGGACTCGTGGGCGGCGAACGCGGCGGGGTTCGTCCTCAAGAGCGCGACGGAGCAGCAGCTCGCCCAGGCGATCCGGCTGGCGAGCGAGGGCCGTGGGCTGTACACATCGGAGCAGAAGCGCAGGATACGGAACTGGCAGAGGACGGTTTACAGGTATCTGGAGGAGCTGTCGGGCCGGGAGCGTGAGGTGCTCGTTCACATCATCAACGGGAGGAGCAACCGCGGCATTGCGAAGGCGCTCATGCTCAGCGAGAACACCGTGGAGAAGCACGTCAGCTCCATCCTGGGCAAGTTCGAGGTCCGCTCGCGGGCCCAGCTGATCTCGTTCTGTTGGCACCGCAGGATCGATCTCTCCGCGGCGCTGGGAGCGGGGGGCGTCGAGAGCCCCCTCGAGGACGAGGAGCTGGGCTTGGCGGTGGGGGCCGGTCGCTGAGGTGGCGGAGTGAGCGGCATGGGACCCCTGCACCTCAGCCCGCGCCAGAGGGAGATCGTCTCTCTGATCGCTGACGGTCTGTCTGACAAGGAGATCGCGGTCCACCTGGGATTGTCGCCACGTACGGTGGGCTCCCATCTTGCCCGCGTCTACGCGCTGCACGACGTGCACAAGCGGGCGCAGCTCGTGGCGGCGATCGCCGGCACGGACGGTCGGCTCGCAGCGAGCACGGAGACGATGTGACAGTGGGCGAATCCCGTCCCCTCAGCGCCATACAGGTGGAGCCGACGATCGACCAGGTCCGGCGCTGGTGGTGGCTGCACGACGGCTTCTGGTATCAGGAGATCGCGGGGCGAGCCGGGTTCGAGTGTGCCAACGAGATCAATCGGAGCGTGATGAGGGCGGTGGGCCGGCGAGTCGGGCGGGAGGTCCTCAGGGAGGCCCGGCGAAGGCCGGAGCAGATGACCTGGCCGGAGGTGGTGGATCTGTTCGCCACCTGCCCACGGCTGATGTGGCCGTCGCCAATGTTCCGCGCGACCTACCGGGTCACGGGCCCCGGCACGCTCGAGGCCAGCGTCCTGCGCAACTTCGCGCTGACGATGCTGTCCAGGGTCGGGTCGATCGACCGCTACGAGTGTCCCTGCCTGGACGTCCAGGACGGCTGGTTCGAGGGACTGGGCTTGACGGTGCACGAGAACGTCTGCCTCGAGTGCATGCGGACGGGCGGCCGAGCCTGCACGTTCGTCGCGCGCGTGGCCGGCTACGAGTAGAGCACAGGGTTCCGCCAGCCGATATTGACGACACCGGGACCTCAGCTGAGGCCCGGGCCGTCAGCAGTGCAGCCTGATCCAGGTTCTGGCGGAGGACCTGAGCGGGCGAGCGACCATGGCCGCCGGCGTTGAAGGCGACCATGCCGAACTTCGTGGCGCGAGGATGCGTCCGGGATCAGCGCATCGGGGCAGTACCTCTTCGACCTGATTGGCGTCGCCTCCGGAAGGGCGGCGGCGAGACCCCGGCGCTGGCGAGCTCACCCGCGGCCGTCAGGCCGACCGGCCCGGCGCCGACGACCAGGACGTCGTTGCTCGCGTGCATCGGGCAACCCCTCTTGCGTGTCGCCGCTCTCGCTGGTGACGATACGCTCGACGCCCGAAGGCGGCCCCGGGGGATCCCTGCGTCAGGCCGGCCTGATGTTGGCGTTCAGGTGGAAGACGTTGTCCGGATCGTAGGTGGCCTTGATCGCGGCCAGCCGCTCGTACTTGGCGCGGCCATACGACGCCCGGACGCGGTCCTCCTCGTACTCGGTCATGAAGTTCACGTAGCTGCCGGCGCCCTTCGCGTACGGGCGCAGCGCCTCCCAAAACGACCGGACCCACGCGCGGTCGGCCTGGAGCGCCTCCGGCGTCGGCGCCATGGCGGCGATGCTGAAGGCGTAGCAGTCGGTCCGGGCGCCGCCGAACGCCGTCTCGTCCTCGCCGACCCGGCCGAAGGCGCCGTTCAGGCGCTGGACGGGGAAGAAGGACATCGGCGACTGCTTCCGGGGCAGGTGCTCGGCGGTCACCGCGATCACGTCGTCGCTGAGATCATCCAGGTAAACGGCCTTCTCGTACCCGCGGAT
>VBJR01000362.1:0-2038 GCA_005880175.1 Chloroflexota bacterium | reverse complement strand
GTCAGCGCGGATCGGCTGGATGGCGCGCTCGTGCTCCTCCTGCGACCCGAATCCGCAGACCAGCACGGCGCAGCCCGGCGCCAGGTGGTGCTCCTCGGGGACGAACGGGGCGGCCGGCGCGTTGACGCCGACGATCAGGAAGCCCATGTCCTGGGGCATCGCCCGGGCGAAGTCGCGGAGGAAGCGCAGCGCCTCCGCCGCCCGCTCGTGGCCCCAGAAGAACAGACCCATCTGCACCAGCGGACCCACCTCGTGGAGCCGATACTCGAACGCGGTGACGACGCCGAAGTTGCCGCCCCCGCCGCGCAGCGCCCAGAACAGGTCCGGATGCTCCCCGGCCGACGCCCGGAGCACCCGGCCGTCCGCGGTGACGACCTCGGCCGCGACCACGTTGTCGCAGGTCAGGCCCGCCCTGGCGGTCAGCCAGCCGAACCCCCCACCCAGGGTCAGCCCGCCGATCCCGGCGTCGCTGACGGTGCCCCCGGGCACCGCCAGGGCGTGCGCCTGCGCCGCCCCGTCCACGTCGGCCCAGGTGGCGCCGCCGCCGCAGACCGCCCGCCGCGCGGCCGGGTCGACGCTGACCGCGCGCAGACGGCTGAGGTCGATCATCAGGCCCTGGTCGGCGGCCGCGTAGCCGGCGAAGCTGTGGCCGCCGCCGCGGACCGAGATCTCCAGGTCGTGGTCGCGGCCGAACTGCACCGCCGCGGCCACGTCGGCCGGCCCGGTCACCTGGACGATGGTGGCCGGCCGGTGGTCGATGTCGCCGTTCCACACCGACCGGGCGGCGTCGTAGCCGGGATCCTCCGGCGAGAACACGGTGCCGGCGACCTGGCCGCGGAACGCTGCGACGTCGGAGTCGATCGCTCGGGCCATGAGGGGAGCCTCCGTATGGGGTGAAGCGGGCTGACGCGTGGACTGCCCTCATATTCGGCGCCATCCCGGTACACGTCATCACGGGGACCCACCACTTCCAGGCCGAGACGGCGGAAGGGACCGACCAGGCGCTCGGAGTAGGCTCAGTTCGTTGCACGTACGCGCCGGATACGCTCACCGGCGCTCACCTGCTTCAGGGGCGTCGTCGTGTTGCCGATGCGGCGAGAGTTCGGTGCGTCGTGTTCTCCATCAGGTTCGCGCGGCCAGCAACGCGGTCAGGCCCCTGACGGTGATGTCCGTGGCCACGTCACGCCAGCTGTCGAGATCGACGTGCGAGATCTGCTGGGCGAAGGCCACGACACTCGGGAACTCACGCGCCGGCAGCTCCAGGAGCCTCAGCTCAGCCTGCCTGGCGGCCACGTTCGACTCGCGTACCGCTCGGGCGGATCCTGCCTCGACCAGCAGCAGCCCATTCTGTTGATGGATGACGATGCGGGCGACCTCGACGGCCATCTGAGGAGGAAAACCCGCCTCCAGCAGCAGACCGATGAGGCGCTCGGTGGTCCGGTACACCGCGGGAGGCCGAGGGGCGTCGGTCAGCAGCAGCTGGGCCAGCACCGGGTGACGGCGGTTGAAGGCGTGGAGGCTCAGCAGGGCGCCCCGCAGCCGTTCGGTCCAGGGCAGCATCGGATCGATGCCGGCCAGGACGTCGAAGGCATCCAGGAGCGCCGCCAACATCTCGGTGTGGAGGCCGTCGCGGTCGGATACGTGGTGGTGCACGGCCATCGGCGTCACGCTCAGCTCGGCCGCCAGGCGCCTGAAGCTCGCGGCCTCCAGGCCCTCGCGGTCTCCGATCCGCACGGCGGTCACAGCCACGTCGCGGCGAGTGAGGCCCCGCCGACTGCCTCTGGTCCCGACTCTGGAGGCCATCGTGGTGTATTGTACAACGTAGATATATAGCGTATAAAAACTACCACCTGGGAGGTGGGCAGTGGACTTCGTGAACGAGACGACGAACGACCGGCTGCGGCGGGTGAGCTAGATGGCCGTCTCCCCGCTGATCCGTGTCGGCGACGACTACAAGGAGAAGTACGGCTTCTTCGATCCCGAGAAGTACGTCTTCAAGGCCAAGCGGGGCCTGACCGAGGAGATCGTCAAGGAGATC
>VBJR01000361.1:14723-23340 GCA_005880175.1 Chloroflexota bacterium | reverse complement strand
ATCGGCGTGGGCGTCCCCGGCGTGGTCGAGCAGGGACCGGAGGTGCTCGTGCACGGGCAGACGTACGGCTGGGAGGCGGTCCCGCTCGCCCGGCGGCTGCGCTCCGGCACGGGCCTGCCGCTGTACATCGACAACGGCGCCAAGACGATGGGCCAGGCCGAGTCGTGGTTCGGCGCCGGGCGCGGAGCGCGGCAGGCGGTCGTGTGCCTGATCGGGTCCGGCGTCGGGGCCAGCATCATCGCCCACGGGTCCATCCACCGCGGGGCCACGTCGAGCGCCGGCGAATGGGGACACACGACGGTCGTGGTGGGCGGCCGCGCCTGCCGCTGCGGGTCACGCGGCTGCCTCGAGGCCTACGTCGGCGCCCAGGCGATCCTGGACCGGTACGGCCTGCCGCTGGCCGGCGACCAGGAGACGGCGCTGGCCGCGCTCGCCGACCTGGCGAGCACGCAGGCGAAGGCGGCGGAGGTGCTGGACGAGACCGCGGTGTTCCTGGGTGTCGGCATCGCCAACCTGATCAACCTGCTGAACCCCGGGCAGATCATCCTCGGCGGCTGGTCCGGGCTGCTGCTCGGCGAGCGGCTGCTGCCCGCGATCCGCGACGCCGCCCGGCGCCACTCGCTGCGGCACCCGTTCGCGGACACGTCGATCGAGCTCGGCCGCCTCGGGCCCGAGGCGGTCGCCCTGGGCGCCGCGACGCTGCCGATCGAGCGCTTCCTGAACGGCACCGCGACCGCGCCCATGGAGCGCAGCCGCTCGGCCAGCTAGGCGCCTCAGGGCCCGGCCCCCTGGCGTCGGGCGGCGGCTGCGCTCGATCCCCGTGATCGGCGGGTGAGAGCCTCGCCTCGACCTCCGGCCGGTCCGCGCCGGGCGGCCGCCGCGGCGCCGGGTAAGCCCGCTCTCATCGCCGCCTCATGGAGCGGGGAAGGTGGCGTCCGAGCATCGGAGCCATGAGCACAGCAGCGCGAGTGACCTGGCTGGCGGTGGGATTCGTCGCGGTCACCCTGATCCTCGGGGCCGCGATCTCCGCCGCCATGGATGGAGGCAACGTCCTGCCCACGCTCGCCCACGCGGTCGCCATCCGGGCGACGGGCGACGCCGAGGCGCAGCCCGGCGACGACCGCGGCGTGGACGGCGCCACGCCGCCGCCGGCGGCGATCGTCCCGGACCCTCAGCCGACGGTGGACGCGGGTCAGGTCGAGCCGGAGCCGGAGCCGGGCGAAAACCGGGACGCCGGGCGGGGTCGGGGCGACGTCACCGCCACGACGGTCGGCCAGGCCACCGGCGACGGCCGGGGTCCGGGCGACCGGGGCCCGGGGGACAGCCGCGGGCCGGGTGGGGGCGACGGCCGGGACGGCCGAGACGGCAGGAACTGACCACCGCCGCGCATCCCCGCGGCAGGGAGGACCTGGCCGGGCCGGGTCCTCTGGCTCAGGCCCCCGCGTCGGGGTGGATCGCGCGCAGCGCGAGCTCCGCGCGCGCCGACAGCCAGCGACCCCCCTCGGCGACCGCCCGCACCGCCTCCAGGAGCTCGTCGGCATCGCCCCCCTTCACCAGGTAGCCCCTCACGCCGGCCGCCAGCGCCGCGGCGACCCACTCCGGCTCGGCGTACGCGGTCAGCGCGATGACCGGGGTCTCCGGGAAGGCCAGGCGGATCGTCCTGGTGGCCTGGATGCCGTCGAGGCCGGGCATCGAGAGGTCCATCAGGATCACGTCCGGCCGGGCCTGGGGGATCAGGAACAGCGCCTCGCGGCCGCCTCCCGCCGAGGCGACGACCTGGATCCCGGGCAGCGTCCGCAGCAGCCGCTCGACCGCGGTCCGAACCAGGTCGTGGTCGTCCACGAGCAGCACCCGGATCGACGCGGCCGCCGTGTCCAGGGTCCATGAACCCGAGCTCATTGGTTCATCATTGATTGTAAATACAATCGCCAGTAGTAGAAGAGGGAATGGGACTGATGGTTCATCCAGGAAGGGCGGGGCTGCTCGACGGCGACGGCCGCCGGGGCTGAGGTGCGGATCCTCGTCGCGGAGGACGAGCCCGGGATCGCCTCGTTCCTGTACCGCGGTCTGACCGCCGAGGGCTACGCCTGCCTGGTCGCCGGCGACGCGCGGACGGCGCTCGCCCTGGCCGAGGCGGAGGCGGTGGACCTGGTGCTGCTGGACCTGATCCTCCCGGACCGCAGCGGCCTCGACGTGCTGCGCGTGCTGCGGGCCCGCGACGCGCGGCTGCCGGTCCTGATCCTGACCGCGAGAGAGGACATCGAGTCCAAGGTCAGCGGTCTGGACCACGGCGCCGACGACTACCTGACCAAGCCCTTCGCGTTCGACGAGCTGCTCGCGCGCATCCGGGCCCTGGTCCGCCGCGACCAGGTGAACGCCGGCGTCCTCCGCGCGGGCGACCTGGTGCTGGACCTGAAGGAGCGGCTGGCGCGGGGCCCGGGCGGCCAGGCCCCGCTCAGCATGCGCGAGGTGGCGCTGCTCGAGGTGTTCCTCCGCCACCCGAACCAGATCCTCTCCCGCGCCCAGATCACGAGCAGCATCTGGTCGGCGGAGTTCGACCTGGAGAGCAACGTCGTGGACGTCTATGTGGGGTACCTGCGCCGGAAGGTGCCGTGGCCGCCGGGCGTGGGCCTGGAGACGATCCGCGGCGCCGGCTACCGGCTGCGAGTGGACTGAGCGTGCCACCGACACCTGCAGACAGGCGGGAGGCGCCGCGATCGGCGATCCCGTGTCGGCATCCGGCCCGACCTGCGTCACATCCGGGGCGCCCGCCGCGTCAAGGGGTGGAGCGGGCTGCGCGCCCGAGCGGACTCTCGACCGAGGAGGAGCCACATGTCCACAGCCGAGGCGACGATCAACAAGGCGGTCATCTCGCGCTTCTGCGACGCCATGAACACCGGCGACGCGGAGCTCAGGTCGAAGGCGGTCGACGAGTTCGTCTCGCCGGACGCGCTGGTCCGCACACCCCTGCCGCTCCAGGTGGGCGGGGCGCTGGCGCTGAAAGAGGTGTTCACGAGGCTCCACGGGGCCTTCCCCGACCTGCACGTCGAGGTCGAGGACCTGATCGCCGAGGGCGACAAGGTCGTCACGCGGAACACGGTGACCGGGACCCACCGGGGTGAGTACATGGGCGTGCCGCCGACCGGCAAGTCCATCGTCTACAACGAGATCTTCATCTTCCGCCTGGCCGGCGGCCGGGTCGTCGAGACCTGGGGGGTCGTGGACGTCCTCTCGCAGATGCGACAGCTGGGCCTGGTCCCGGCCTAGGCCGTTCTCGACGCCACGGCGTGCGTCACGGACCGGAGCCCGCGCAGCTCAGGTGCGCACGACGAACAGGCCGGCGACGCCGACCACGTAGAGGATGAGCACGACGATCGAGTCGATGCCCAGGCGTGCGTATCGCCGCTGGGGCCGCCCGATGATCCCGGCGCCGTACACCGCGGTGAGGATCAGTCCCAGCTCCCCGATCCAGCTGTTCCCGGCGCCCTGGCTCGGCAGCACCGGCCGCCTGGCCACCAGGTCGGCGACGAGGAACAGGCACACCTGGAACGCGTTGCCGCCGAAGACGTCGCCCATCGCGAGCTGGTAGTCGCCCAGGCGCGTGGCCGCGATCCCGCTGCTGACCTCCGGCAGCGCCGTCACCGCGGCCAGGATCGTGGCGCCGAACACGAGCCCGTTGATCCCGGCGCGGTCCGCGAGCGCGTTCCCGGTCACGGCGAGCACGACACCCGCCCCCAGCGTGACGGCCGACGCGCCGGCGAAGACCACGACGACCGCGGCCGTGGACCTGCCCGCGAACGGGGCGGTCGGCTGGCGGTGGATGTCCTTGCGCCGCCGGCCGGGATGGCTCTCCGGCGCCTCCGCGCGCCACCGGAGATCCTTTCGGGCCTTGTTCACCACCACCAGCCCGCCGACCCAGAGCACGACGATGGCGATCGAGGCCGGGCTGACCGGGCCGATCGCGATGGAGGCGGGGAGCAGGCCGCCCGCCACCGTGACCGTCACCACGATCACCACCAGCAGCGCCTCCAGGACGGGGAGCAGCGATCCGACCATGAACGTCAGGGGCCGTTCGCCCCGGACGAAGGCGTCGCAGAGGACGAGCACGAGGGTCTGTGTGGCGATCCCGCCGATGAGGTTGCCCGACGCCAGGGCGATGTGCCCGGCCAGAGCCGCCGAGACCGTGATCGCCAGCTCGGGCAGGCTGCCGGCGACGGCCAGGAAGACCAGCCCGCCGATGGCGTCACCCAGCCCCAGCCGTCCGTCCAGGGCGCCGGTGCTGCGCGACAGCGAGACGCCCGCGGCCCAGGTCGCCGCCGCCGCCGCCAGGAACAGCACGGCCAGCAGCGGCGTGCCCAGGGCACCCATCGCTGCATCGTAGCCGGGCGGCCAGCAGGTCAGCCGGCGCCGAACGTGGCCGAGTGGGCGCGCAGGCGGACCACCAGGTCGGCGGCGAGGGCGTCTCGCCGCGGTGGCGCGCCAGCACCACCGGGAGATGGTGGACAGCAACGGCTGGACTCCGCCGGTGCCGCTGGCGGTGATCGCCGAGTTCGTCATCGGGGGGTTCCTGGGCGTCATGTGGTGGTGGCTGGAGCAGGACGACCCGCTGCCGGCGGAGCGGGTGGTCGAGCTGCTGGAGCGGCTGACGACGCCCGCGCTCGACGCGGCGTTCGGCCTCCGGCCAGTCCTCCCAGCGGACCCGGACCGGGCCCTCGACGCCCGGCAGCGGTAGGCCCGCGGCGAGATCCGGGGCTCTCGTGAGATCGAGCGGCGTCGTGCTCATCGACGCGTAATCCGCCACCTCGCGGCGTTCGCGTGCGGCGCGCGGCCGGACAACACTGACAACGCACTGACAACGAGCACCGACAACTGCCATTGTCCGCGCGATGGCCTTGACAATGAGACGCCGCGCCGACCACGATGGCCGGCGCCGAGCCCGGAGGACGGGATCTCGACACTCACCAGAGGGGGGTAGTGACTTTGCTCAGATTGAGGGTCGCTTTGCTCGTTGCCGCCGTGGGAGCACAGCTGGTGCTCTTCTCTTCGGCGGCAACACCGACGTACGCGCTGAGCAACGGCTCCGGCGCGGGGATCGGGATGCACGGGTTCGACACCTGTCAGGACCCGAGCCAGCGGACGGCGAAGGCGTGGTGGACGAACACGCCGTGGTCGTGGATCGGACTGTACGTCGGCGGCCGCGAGATGGCGTGCTCACAGCCGAACCTGAGCAGCGCGTATCTCAACAACCTGCGCGCGATGGGCTGGCGGTTCCAGTTCATCTGGGTGGGCCCGCAGGCGCCCTGCAGCGGCTTCGGCGTCACGTTCAGCTCGAACGCGACGACCGCGTACTCACAGGGCCAGGCCGAGGCGCGGTCGGCACGATCGAAGCTGATCAGCCTCGGAATCACCAACCAGGCCAAGGGATCGCCGCTGGTGTTCGACCTCGAGGCGTTCAATCCGTCCTCCTGCAACGCGCTGGCCGCGGCCAGGTCGTTCGTCAAGGGCTGGGTCGACCAGCTGCACGTGGCGCCGGCCCAGTCGGCCGGTGTGTACGGATCGACGTGCGCGTCGCAGCTGCAGAGCTACGCCGGCTCGCACCAGCCCGACTTCATCTGGGGCGCCAACTACGACGGCAACCAGCACACGAGCGTGATGTCGTGCGTGAGCGCGTCCAGCTGGGCCTCGCACCAGCGCCTCAAGCAGTACATCGGCGGTCACAACGAGACGTGGGGCGGTGTGACACTGAACATCGACACCGACTGCTCCAACGGGCCCGTCGCGCCCACCGGCGGCAACTTCAGCACGGCCTGCTCGTGATGCCAGGCCTCTCGCGGCGAGCGCTGCTGGCCGGGCTGGCCGGGGCGATCGCGATGGCGCTGGCCGCCACCGGCGTCGTGCTGGTGGCGGCGCGCGGCGGCGGCGGCTCCCGGCCGCCCGCGCCCGCGAGCGCCCGGAACGCGGCGGCGGCCGTGCCCGCCCAGGCGGAGGCCGCGGTGGTCGCGAGCGACGCGACCCAGCCGCCGACCCCGACCGCGGCGCCGACGCCGGCGCCCACTCCGAAGACGGGGACCGCCGCGGTCCCCTGGGTGGACAGTCCCGGCACCCCGCAGTCCGTGCCCGTCTCGGGCAGCGCGGGCCGCGCGTGCCGGGCCGCTGACCTGGACGTCGCGGCCGGCCTGTCCGGCGCGCTCCAGAACCTGGCGACGCAGGAGCTGACGCTGCGGGACCGGGCGGCGGATCCCTGCTTCCTGGCGGGCGTGCCCCAGGTGGTGCTGACCAACGCGGGCGCCCGCAGCCGGGTCAGCCCCGGCCAGTTCGCGGCGAAGCGGCTCGACCTGGCGGCGGGGGCGTCGGCGAGCCTCGTGGTGGGGACGCCGACCGCGTGCGCCGGCACCGGCCAGCCCGTCGTGGCCACGAGCGTGCTGCTCACCCTGCCCGCCGGCGACGCGGTGACCGTGGGCGGCACCCAGATCGACACCGAGTGCGGAGCGCCGACCGTGGTCGCGTTCGGCGTCGCGGACCTGCTGCCCGCGGCGGCGCCGGGACCGCTCGACTCCCTGAGCGCGACGCTCGACGCGCCGCAGACGGTCGCCAGGGGAGCGGTGCTGACCTACCAGGTGACCCTGGCCAACCAGTCGCCGGTGCCCGTGGCCCTCTCGCCCTGCCCGTCCTACACCGAGGTGCTGGGCGGCGGCGGCCCCGGCGCGGCGCAGCGGACGCTGGTGCTCAACTGCCCGGCCGGCGCGACGATCGCCGCCGGCGCGTCGGTGACCTACAAGGTCGAGCTCGCCGTGCCCGCCTCGACGCCGGCGGGCGACACGAAGCTGACCTGGACGCTCGAGGTGCCGGATGGTCCCGTGGCCGGCACCGTCATCACCGTGACCTGACGATCCCTGGGGGGAGGCCGGCCGCGCCGGCCTCCCTACGGGCACCCAGGCGTCAGGAGCAGTCCGCCCGGGTGCGGTCCACGGTGAACTGGCCGTGCGCGGCCCGGAGCAGGTGGTCGACACAGATGTCCCCGGCCCGGGCGACGTACCGCTCGCTGTCGCTGCCGTCCGCGACCAGGTTGGCGCCGGTGGTCGAGTCGCGCACGAGCACCGCCCTCGCCGTCACGTGGTCGCTGAGGCGCGCGCGGCCGCCCCGCGGGGCCAGGTCCGTGCGGTCGAGCGCGACGTCCACGCTGCTGCGCAGCGTGAAGCTGGGGTCGCCGTTCGGCTGGGTCTGGAGCGAGAAGTCCTCGCTGAGCTTCAGCGGGGAGTCGGCGATCACGTCGGTCCGCCAGCCGCGGCCCGCGCCGGACACGATCGTGGACGTCCGGGTGTGCTGCCGCTGGTCCAGCACCTGGAGCACGTTGGCGCCGGCGATCGTGTTGCGCAGGTCGTTCGTCGTGCGCATGTCCTGCTCGACGCGCGTGACGACCCGGCCGGCCGACGTGTCCACGAAGCCCTCGGTGAACCACGAGCGGCTCGCCGCGGTCAGCAGGCGGTCCACGCCGTTGGCGCTGGCCTGCGTGACCTGCGTGGCCGGCTCCGGCTGCAGCGTGTCGCGCAGCAGCCCGCCGTGCGTCACGGCCGTGCCCCGGTCCTGGTCGAGGAGGAGGTCGCCGTCCACCGGCCAGAAGCCCTCGTTGTTCGCGACCGTGATCGCGATGCGGTGCGGGCGCCCGTCGGTCAGCGTGCCGACGAACGGCGTGAGGTCCACCTCGTAGGGCGGAGGGTCGAACTGCTCGACGCTGGGGATCGGGCGCCACATGAACGGGTTCAGGCCGCCGCTGTAGATGACGGGGAACGGCGTGGCCAACCCGGCGAGCGTCCCGTCCACGAGCACGCGCAGCTCCCGGAACGCCCCGCCGCCGCACAGGCCGGCCTCCGGGTGGGCCTGCGAGTACGCGTCCGGCACGTTCGTGAACCACTGCTCCTCGCAGCCGTGGGACGTCGCGAACACCTGCAGCCGGGCCCGCGTCAGGTTGGTCGGGAGGTCGAGCGTGGCGCCCGCCTGGTCGGCGGCGGAGTTGAGGATGAACCAGCCCGGCGCGCCGGCGGCCGCCGACACGGGCACGACCTGGCTGGGCTCGGCGGCGGCGGGATGGCGCCGGTCGGTCTCGAAGAACGTCAGCGTCAGCGTGATGTGGAACACGCCGGTGAACGTGCTGTCCACCAGGTTCTCCAGGCTGACCACGACGGTCTGCGGCCGGTCCAGCACCGGCGCGTACTGGCTGACGTCCTTCTCGACGTGCCACGTGATCCCGGCCGGGTCCGGCTCGGGCGTGGTCATGCGCAGCATCTCGACGCCGCCGATCCAGACGGCGGCCAGCCGGTCGAACTGGCGCCCGGCGATGCTGCCCTGCCAGTCCATCGCGACCATCGACCACGGGCCCGGGCACGCGGCCGGCGGCGTGAGCGTCCCCACGAACGGCTGCCCGAAGCTGAACCCGAAGTCGTGCTGCATGAGCGTGACCGCGCAGTGGGCGGTGTCCGGGCGCCGGAGCGGCGGCGCCGCGGTCATGGGGTCCTGGTAGTTCACCTCGACCGGCGCGGTGCCCGTCCCGGCGGCCCCGACCGGGCCCGGGAGCAGCCCGAGCGCGATCCCGGCCGCCGGCAGCGCCACCCACGCGAGC
>VBJR01000361.1:13301-14676 GCA_005880175.1 Chloroflexota bacterium | reverse complement strand
CTCCCGGGAGCGAGCGGCGCAGCAGGCGGTTGATGTCGCTGGGCGAGACGATCCCGACCAGCCGGTCGCCCTCCACGACCAGCGTGCGGCCCTCGCTGCACCCCTCGGGCCGGCTGAGCAGGTCCGTGGCCGGGGCGTCGGGAGCGACCGTGGGCACCTGGTCCCGGGCGCACGCGACGTCCCCGACGCGCGTCGAGGCCCGCTCCTCCGCCGGCACGCGTTTCACGGCCGCCATCGTCAGGAGGCCGGCCAGCCGGCCGTCTTGGTCGTGGACCGGGAACGTCGAATGGCGCGACGCCAGGACGTAGCCGTGCAGCGCCTCCTCCACGCTGATGTCGCCGGGGGCCTGCACCGGGTTCGGCGTCATCACGTCGCGCACCCGCACGCCCGACAGCGCCTGCCGGAGCAGGCCGCCCGCCTCCTCGGAGCGGGCGGCGCTGAGCAGGAACCAGCCCAGGAACACCCACCAGATGCCGCCGAACGGGTTGCCGAAGGCCACGAAGCTGGCCAGGCCGTACGCGATCATCAGGAACGCGAAGACCATGCCGACGCGGGCGGCGATCCGGGTGGCGCGCAGGCGGTCGCCGGTGCGCAGCCAGAGCAGCGCCTGGAGGATGCGGCCCCCGTCCAGCGGAGAGGTTGGCGACCGCGACCATCGAGACGACACCGTCCACCGCCGAGGGCAGGTCGAGCAGGAGCGAGGCGGCCGCGAACCCGAACCCGAGCACGCAGGTGACGAGCGGCCCCGCGAGCGCCACCCGGAACTCGACCCCGGGCCCGGCGAACTCGCCGGTGATGCGGGCCACGCCGCCGAACAGCCACAGCGTGATCCCCTCGACCCGCACCCCGCGCCGCTCGGCGACGATCGAGTGGGCCAGCTCGTGCGCGAGCAGCGAGAGCAGGAACACGACCGCCGAGATCACGCCGGCCACCCAGTACGCGGTCACCGGCTGGCCCGGGTCGGCCGACGGGAGGATGCTGCCCGCCAGGCTCCAGGCGATCAGGGCGACCACGACGAGCAGGCTCCAGTTCAGGCCGACGTGGATGCCGGCGATCCGGCCCAGGCTGAGGTTCTCGTTCACGTCGCGTCACTCGTGCACGGCATGCCGTGAGTATGCCTGCCGGCCCCCGCGGTGGCCGCCGGCGCGTACGGCGGGGTGCGGGCGTCGCGATCGATGCGCGATCATCAGTCGAGGACGTGTCGTCGATGGGGATCGAAGCGCGAGGGCCAGGCCAGATGGTTCGCCTCGCCGAGCTGCTGGCGGCCGTGTCGCTGGCCACCGACCTCGCCGACGCGCCGCTCGAGAGCGCGCTCGGCGACGCCCTGACCTCGCTCCAGCTGGCGTGCCTGGCCGGGTGGACCGGCGACGACCTG
>VBJR01000361.1:0-13278 GCA_005880175.1 Chloroflexota bacterium | reverse complement strand
GCGCTGGTTCTCCGAGGCCGACTACGCGGACCGCGGCCAGCTCCTCCGCCTCGCGGCGACGCGGGTGGCGCGGGACTGGGGCCCGCTGGCCCGGGCGCAGGCCGTGGCCGGGCTGGTCACCGCGCCGAGCGGCTTCGTGGCCGGCGCGTTCGCGGCGATCTGCGAGGTCGGCGCCCGGCTCGGCGAGCGCCTGGGCGTCGGACCGGGGGTGACCGAGGCGCTGCAGCACGCGTACGCGCGCTGGGACGGGCGCGTCTTCTTCCTGCTGCCGAGCGGGGAGGGGATCTCGGCCCTGGCCCGGCTCGTCCACCTGGTGCACGTGGCCCAGGTCCACCACCGGCTGGGCGGGCGTGGGGCGGCGGACGACGTCGTGCGCTCGCGGCGGGCGAGCGAGTTCGATCCGGAGCTGTGCGACCTGTGGCTGGCGCACAGCGCCGAGCTGCTGCGCCCGCTCGGCGGCGAGTCGCTGTGGGAGGCGGTGCTGGACGCGGAGCCGGCGCCGCACCGGCTCGTGCCCCGCTCGCACGTGGACGCCGTCACGGCGGCGTTCGCCGACTTCGTGGACCTGAAGGTCTCCCACACGGTGGGCCACTCGGCGCGCGTGGCCGAGCTGGCCGACGCCGCGGCCGCCGCCCTCGGCGTCGCCGGCGAGGAGCGGGCGGACCTCCGGCGCGCGGCGCAGGTCCACGACCTCGGCTGCGTCAGCGTCCCGAACCGGATCTGGACCAAGCGGGGACCGCTGAACCGCGCCGAGTGGGAGCGGGTGCGGCTGCACGCGTACCACAGCGAGCGGGTCCTGACCGTCGCCGGGCCGCTGCGCCGGGCCGGTGAGCTGGCCGGCCTGCACCACGAGCGGCTCGACGGGTCCGGCTACCACCGGCGGCTGCCGGCCCCGGCGATCCCGCTCCCGGCCCGGGTGCTGGCCGCGGCCGAGGCGTACCAGTCCATGGTGGAGGAGCGGCCGTGGCGTCCCGCCCTCTCGGACGCCGAGGCCGCCCGCGAGCTGGGCCAGGAGGTGCGCGCCCGGCGCCTGGACCGCGCCGCGACGGAGGCGGTGCTGGAGACCGCGGGCGCGCCGCGCGCGGGCCGCCGCCAGGCCAGCGGCTGGCCGGCCGGCCTGACCGACCGGGAGGTGGACGTGCTCCGCCGGCTGGCGCGGGGCCGGTCGAACCGGGAGATCGCGCGCGAGCTCCATGTCTCCGAGGGGACGGTGCACACGCACGTGATCAACGTCTACGGGAAGATCGAGGTGAACACGCGGGCGGGGGCCACGCTGTACGCGCTGGAGCACGACCTGATCCAGCTCTGAGGGCCGCGCTCCTCGACGTTGTACTACCTGGCGTCGGCCGTCCACGTGTTCCCAACCTCCGGCTCAGACGCTCCCCTTCGCCATATGTGACTCAGGCCAGGCCGCTGGCACCCCGGCACCCATCCTGGCCGGGCGCTGGGGCGCCCGGCCAGGATGGGACCCTGCCGGCTGGCGTCGGCCAGAGCGCCGGGGAGCAGGTGCCAGCGACCGGACACGTTGAAGTGTCGGCACTTCAACGTGTCACGCACGCCGGAGGCGTGCAACTGTCGACAATTCAACGTTTCAGACACGTGGACGGCCGACACCCACCCGCGGCGTCGCCGAAATCTACCGAACGGTAGATGTCGGGCCGCTCGGCGCCCTCTACGGTGCGGGCATGGACGACAGCACGACGTCGCGGGAGTTCCTGCAGCGGCTGGCGGCCCGCGACTTCGAGGGCCTGGCCGCCACCCTGGCGGCCGGCGCGAGGGCGCGGATGCTGCTCCCGCGCGGGCTCGAGGAGCACGAGGGCCGGGAGGCGGTCGCCGGCCGCATGCGGGGCTGGTTCGCGCCGGCGTCGGCGTTCGAGGTCCGGGCGACGACCGACGAGCCGGTCGGGTCCCGCCGCCGCCTGAGCTGGCGCCTGGGCGTCGTCCGCGAGGCCGGCGTGCCCGAGGTGGTCGAGCAGGTCGCGTTCGTGGACGTCGGGCCGGACGGCATCGAGCGCCTCGACCTGGTCTGCTCCGGGTTCCAGGCCGAGGCCGAGCAGCTCTTCGATGCCGGCGACATGGGCTGCGGAGACGGCCTGGCCGGCGAGTTCCGGCGCCGCATCGCCGGCGTGCCGGTCGGCGGGTCGCTGCGGGTGGTCGTCGGCGACCCGGCCGCGAAGGAGGACCTGCCGTCGCTGGCGAGGCTGCTCGGGCACCGCGTCGCGGCGACCGAGCATGGGGGCGACGGCCGCCACACCATCACCGTGGAGAGACGGACATGAGCGAGAAGCTGATCTTCAGCTGCACCTGGGGCAGCGACGGCCTTCATGTACACGTCGTCGACGTCCGGCCGCTCCTCGCGGTCGACCTTCACGTTGACGTAAAGCTCGTTCATCAACGCGGCTGTCGCCTCGTCCTCGAACGACTCGCGCTCCATCACGTGGCACCAGTGGCAGGAGGAGTAGCCGATCGAGACGAGCAGCGGCTTCCGCTCCGACCGGGCCCGATCCAAGGCGTTCTGACCCCACGGCTGCCAGTCGACCGGGTTGTCCGCATGCTGGAGCAGGTACGGGCTCGTCTCCTCCGCCAGCCGGTTCACGGGGGTAGCGTAGGCGCGATGTCCCAGCTGCCCGGCGGCACCGTCACGTTCCTCTTCACCGACATCGAGGGCTCGACGCGCCTGCTCGACGCGCTGGGCGACGCGTACGTCCAGGTCCGCGACGCGCACCACGCGATCCTCCGCGCCGCCATCGCGGGTGGCGGCGGCACGGAGGTGGACACGGCGGGCGACGCGTTCTTCGCCGTGTTCCCGAGCCCGCGGGGCGCGGTCGAGGCCGCCGTCGCCGCCCAGCGCGGGCTCGCGGCCCACGACTGGCCGGCCGGCGCGTCCGTGCGCGTGCGCATGGGCCTCCACACCGGCGAGGCCGTGCGCAGCGGGTCCGCGTACGTGGGCATGGACGTGCACCGGGCGGCGCGCATCGCCGGCGCGGCCCACGGCGGGCAGGTCATCCTGTCCGGCGCGACGCGCGGCCTCGTCGAGCACGCGCTGCCGGAGGGCACCTCGCTCCGGGACCTGGGGCGGCACCGGCTCAAGGACATCGCCCACCCCGAGCACCTGTCCGACCTGGTCGTCGCCGGGCTGGCCGGGACGTTCCCGCCGCCGCGGACGCTCGACGCCCGGCCCAACAACCTCCCGGCCCAGCTGACCTCGTTCGTCGGCCGGGAGGAGCAGATCGCGGAGATCGAGCGGCTGCTCGGGCGCACCCGGCTGCTGACGCTCACCGGGCCGGGCGGGACGGGCAAGACCCGGCTGGCGCTCCAGGTCGCGGCGGCGACGCTGGCCGACCACCCGGACGGCGCGTTCTTCGCGGACCTGTCCCCGGTCACCGACCCCGCGCTGGTGCCGGCCGTCGTCGCGAGGGCGCTCGGCGTGCCGGAGACCCCGGGCGTGCCGGTCCTCGACGGGCTCCGTGCGCACCTGTCGCACCGGCGGCTCCTCCTCCTGATCGACAACTTCGAGCAGGTCGTCGCGGCGGCGCCCGTGGTGGAGGAGCTCCTGGTGGCCGCCCCGGAGGTGAGGGCGATCGTCACCTCCCGCGTCGTGCTGTCGCTGCGCGGCGAGCAGGAGTACATGGTGCCGCCGCTGCGCCCGCCCGACCCCGCGCAGCGAGCGGACCCAGAGGCCCTGGAGCGGTCCGAGGCCGTCCGGCTGTTCACCGAGCGCGCGCTCGCGGTCCAGCCGCGGTTCCGGCTGACCGCCCAGAACGCCGCCGCCGTGGCCGCGATCACCGCCCGGCTCGACGGGCTGCCGCTCGCCATCGAGCTGGCCGCCACCCGGACGCGGGTCCTGAGCCCGGAGCAGATGCTGCCCCGGCTCGAGCGCAGCCTCAGCCTCCTGACGTCCGGCGCGAGGACGCTTCCCGAGCGCCAGCGGACGCTGCGGGGCGCGATCGCGTGGAGCTACGAGCTGCTGCCCGAGCCCGAGCGGCGCCTGTTCACGCGCCTCTCCGTGTTCAGCGGGAGCTGGACGGTGGTGGCCGCCGAGGGCGTGGCCGAGCCCGACCGGCTCGACCTGGACGCCTTCGACGGCCTCTCGTCGCTGCTGGACAAGTCCCTGATCCGGGCCGCGGAGCCGAACGGCCAGCCGCGGTTCTCGATGCTGGAGACGATCCGGGAGTTCGGGCAGGAGCAGCTGTCCGCCGCCGACGAGCTGGAGCGCATGCGCCGGCGCCACGGCGAGTTCTTCCTCCGCCTCGCCCTGGAGGCCGAGGCCCACCTGACCGGCGACGGCCAGGCGGAGTGGCTGGACGAGCTGGACCGGGAGCGCGGCAACCTGCGGGCCGCCCTGCGCTGGGCGATCGACGCCGGCGAGGCGGACCTGGCGCAGGAGGCGGCCGGCGCGCTCTGGCGGTTCTGGCAGCAGCGCGGGCACCTGGCCGAGGGCCGGCGGTGGCTGGACGAGATCCTGGCGATGCCGGCCGGGCAGCGGCCGACGGCGGCGCGGGCCCGGGCGCTCACGGGGGCCGGAGGCATCGCCTGGTGGCAGATGGACCAGCCGGCCGCCCGTCCGCTCTACGCCGAGGCGCTCGCCATCGAGCGGCAGGTGGGCGAGCCGGCCCGGATCGCGGAGGCGCTCTACAACGACGCGTTCGCGCAGGGCGCCGCCGGCGACGACCGGGCCGCGCACGACCTGTTCGAGGAGAGCCTCGACCTCTTCCGCCAGGCGAACGACCAGCACGGCGCGGCGCGCGCCCTGGTCATGCTGGTGCTCCCGGACGCCCGGGCCGGCGCCTGGGACCGGGTCGTCGCCCGTCTCGAGGAGGCCGTGGCGATCTGGCGCCGGCTGGGCGAGCGCCTGCAGCTCGCCTTCGACCTGGTCTGGCTCGCCTTCGCGTACGGCCGCGCGGGCCGCGGCCAGGACGCGCGGCAGGCGGCCGTCGAGTCGCTGTCGCTCTTCCGCGAGGCGGACAACTCGACCGGGATCGTCCTCGCCCTCCGGGGTCTGGCGTTCCTGGCCGTGTGGGAGGGCCGTCCCCACGACGCGCTCCGGCTCGCGGGGGCCGGGGAGTCGCTGCGCGAGCGCGTCGGGGGCGGCCCGCCCCAGGGCTTCGGCGGCATGCTGGAGGGCGACCCGGCGGCCGAGGCGCGGAGCCGGCTGCCCCCGGCCGAGGCCGAGGGCAGCTGGCGCGAGGGCTGGAGCCTGGACATCGAGGAGACCATCGCCCTCGCCCGCCGCCGGGGCGCCGGCTGAAGCCGGATTCCACCGACGACACGCGGATCAGGCCCGTCTTTCCGCTCGCGCGGTGGAATCCGGCTGAGCGTCAGGCGGCCCGGCCCAGCTCGACCGGGGCCGGCTCGGCGCGCCGACGCACCACCCAGGCCGCGACCGTCGCGGCGAAGGCGAGCGTGACCGACGCCACCGCCAGGACGGCCGCCGCGCGCATCCCCGTGATGCTGTAGCCGGTCAGGGCCCAGGGCACGGTCACCACGGCCGGCCCGAGCGCGAAGGCCAGGCTCCGGGCCAGGCCGGTCGCGGCCCCCGCGGTCCCCAGCAGGTGGCCGGGCGCGTGCCGCATCGCGACCACCATGTTCGGGCCGGCGAACAGGCCCATGCCGATGCCCACCAGGGCCAGGCGCCACGCCAGGTCGGCCGGCTGCCAGCCGCCGGACAGGGGGGAGATGAGCACGAGCCCGGTGGCGATCACCGCCGTTCCGATCGCCGTCATGCCGCGCGGGTTCCAGCGGTCGGCCAGGTAGCCGCCCACGGAGCTGGCGCTGGCCATGCCGAGCGGCAGGGCGAGCGCGGTCAGGCCCGTGACGGCGCTGCCGGCGTGGAGCATCTCCTCCAGGAAGAACGGCGCGATGAAGCCGAGGCCCGCGATGCCCGTCACGTTCAGGAGGAGGGCGGCCATCGGTCCGGCGATGCCCGAGGAGCGGACCAGGTCCACCACCGGCCGGCTGGCCGGCAGGCGGCCCCAGGCCACCACCAGCGGCACCGCCACCAGCGTGCCCAGCAGCCAGGCCAGGCCGTGGACGGGGGCCTGGGTGAGGGCCGCCAGCAGGACGGCCGAGGCCGAGGCCAGGAGCGCCGACTCCAGGAGCCAGGCCCGGTCCGGCAGCGCCAGACGGCCGCCGGCCTCGATCGTGCGCAGGCCGATCCCGATCACGACCAGGCTGACCGGCAGGTTGATGTAGAAGATCGCGGGCCAGCCGACGGCCGCGATCAGGACCCCGCCGAGGGCGGGCCCGGTGACCGCGCCGAGGGGACCCAGGGTGGCGACCAGGCTCATCGCCCGGCCCCGGACCTCGGGCCGGACGGCGGCCGTCACGAGGGCGGGGAAGATGGCGGCGAGCAGGGCGCCGAACGCGCCCTGGAGGACCCGGGCCGCGATCAGCCAGCCGATGCCGGGCGCCGCGCCGGCGATCGCGCTGCTGACGGCGAACCCGGCCACCGCCAGCACGAAGGCCGGCCGGCGACCGCTGCGGTCCAGCCAGCGACCGGCCGGCAGGACCAGCGCGACCGCGGGCAGCAGGTAGCCGAGGATCGCCCACTCCGTCAGGCTGGCCCGGGCGTGGAAGGCCTGGCCGATGCTGGGCAGCGCCACGTTGACGATGCTGGAGTCGAGGGCGACCATGAACACCGCCAGACCGGCGGCGATCACCAGCCACCAGCGGTTCGTTGCTCCTGTCAAAGGGTAGACTCCTTTACAAGACGGCTATCGTTAGCCGGTTAACGGACTCTATAGACGTCTAACGAATTGCGCGTGAAGGGTATTCCCCGTGGCTGAGCAGCCGGACGAAGAAGATTTCCAGGCCGCGTTCTGGAACGCCAAGCGGGCGCTGATGGAAGCCCACGAGGCCGCGTTCCGGAGGCACGGGGTCCGCGCCGGCCAGCAGCACATCCTCCGCGTCCTCTGGAAGGAGGACTGCCTGACGCCGGGCGAGATCGCGCGCCGCCTGGACCTGACCACGGCCACCATCAGCAAGATGACCAGCCGCATGCAGGCCACGGGGCTGGTCGAGCGGCGCCCCCACGCCACGGACGGCCGGCTGGTACGCGTCTGCCTGACCGAGCGGGGGAGGGCCCTGGAGGGCGCCATCGGCGAGGAGATGCGGCGGGTGACCGAGCGGGCGTTGGGCACGCTGGGGCCGCGGCAGCGGCAGCAGCTGGTCCGCTCCCTGACCGAGGTGCGCCGGAACCTGGAGGCGGCCCACCGCGAGCAGCAGCTGGTCGCCGGCTGACGAGGCGCCGGGCTCTGGCTAGCCGAACGTGAACACGAACGCCTCGACGCCCGGGTCGAGGAACTCGATCTCGAACCTCCGGTCGGCGATCGGCGCCGGCTGCCGGACCAGCTGGTACATCCGCTGCACGTCCACCGTGCCGGAGCCGTCCTGGCCCACGTCGGCGCCGTGGGCGGCCGCCGCCGGCTCGCCGTCGAGCAGGACCCGGAACCGCACGCTGGTTCCGGGCGCGGCCGGTCCCATCACGAGGTGGACGTCGCGCGCGTGGAACCGGCAGGCGATCCGCCCGCCGGCCACGTTGAGCGCGATCCGGTCGGCCGAGACCGTCCAGTCACCAGCGAGCGCCCAGTGGTTCAGCCCGAGCCGCGCCGGCGCGGTGTAGCGGTACGGGTCGTCCAGTGCCGCGCCGTCCGGCGCCTCGAAGCCGTCGGTGCGGTCGTAGCCCAGGTAGGTCTCCGGCGACCGCAGGTGCGCCCAATCGGCGGCGACCTCGGAGCCGGTGGGCTCGACCATGACCAGGCCGTCGGGGACGCCCTCGACCCCGGCGTCGGCCAGGAGCTGCTGGATCACCATCTCGGACCGCTCGAAGTCGCCCTCGCCGAACCGGTGGTGCCGGATCCGGCCCCTCGCGTCCGCGAAGTACAGCGCCGGCCAGTAGTGGTTGGCGAACGCGTTCCAGACCCGGTACTCGCTGTCCACCGCGACCGGGTGGTCGATCGCCATCTCCCTGACCGCGCGCCGGACGTTGTCCAGGTCCCGCTCGAACCCGAACTCGGGCGTGTGCACGCCGACCACGACGAGCCCCCGGCCCCGGTACTTCGCGGCCCAGGCGCGGACGTACGGCAGCGTGCGCAGCCAGTTGATGCACGTGTACGTCCAGAACTGGACCAGGACCACGCTGCCCTGGAGCCCGCTCCGCGTCAGCGGCGGCGAGTTGAGCCAGATGGTCGCGCCGTCGAACCCGGGCAGCGAGCCCTCGAACCCGAGGTCGGCCGCGGCCGAGGCGAGGCCCTGGTGCCGGGCCTGGCCTGGTTCCTGCGCGGGCTTCGCTGACATGCTCATTGGTGGCGTGACCGGCATGCTCGGTGAGGCGACGGCGTTCCCGCCCCTCGACGCCGCGGACGTCCAGGCGATCGAGGCGCTCGGGACCCGCCGGTCGGTGAGCGTCGGGGACTACCTGTTCCGCCAGGGCGACGCCACGTACGACTTCTACGTCGTCGTCTCGGGCGCGGTGGAGATCATCGTCCACGCCGACGGCGGCGAGCGGGTCGTCGTCCGGCACGGCCCGAGCCGGTTCGTCGGCGAGCTCAGCCTGCTGGCCGGCTCGCGCGTGCTGGTGTCGGCCCGGGTCGCCGAGCCGGGCGAGGTCGTCGTCCTGTCCCGGAACCAGCTCCGGCACCTGATCGCGACCAACCCGCGGCTCGGCGACACGATCCTGGCCGCGTTCATGGCCCGCCACGGGGGGCTGCTGAGCAAGGCGGCGCCGGCGATCCGCGTGATCGGGTCGCGGTTCTCGCCCGACTCGCTGCGGGTCCGGGAGTTCCTGGTCCGCAGCAGCATCCCGCACGAGTGGCTCGATCCCGACCGCGACCCGGCCGTCGAGGACGTCCTCCGCGAGTTCGACGTCGCTGCCTGCGAGCTGCCCGTGGTGATCGCCACCGGCGCGGTCCTGCGCAGCCCGACCCCGGGCGCGCTGGCGGCGTACCTCGGGCTGACCGTGGACAGCCTCCCCGACCGCAGCTTCGACCTGGTGGTCGTGGGCGGCGGGCCGGCGGGCCTGGCGGCGGCCGTCTACGGCGCCTCCGAGGGCCTGCGCACGCTCGGCGTGGACATGACCGCGTTCGGCGGCCAGGCCGGCTCCAGCTCGCGCATCGAGAACTACCTCGGGTTCCCGCTCGGGGTCTCGGGCGGCGACCTGACCGAGCGGGCGGTCGTCCAGGCGGAGAAGTTCGGCGCCCAGCTCACCAGCCCCTGCACGGCGATGTCGCTGAAGGAGGACGCGGGCCACCTCGTCATCCGGCTCAGCGACGGCACCGACCTGGTGGCGGGGGCGGTCATCGCCGCCACCGGCGCCCGCTACCGCCGCCTCGACGCGGCCCGCATCCGGGAGTTCGAGGGCAACGGCGTCTACTACGCGGCCACGGAGATGGAGGCCCGGTTCTGCGCCGGGTCGCCGGTCGTGGTCGCCGGCGGCGGCAACTCGGCCGGCCAGGCCGCGATGTTCCTGGCCGCCGCCGGCTGCCCGGTGACGGTCGTGATCCGGGGCTCCGACCTGGGTCACAGCATGTCCCGCTACCTGGTGGACCGCATCCTGGAGAACGCCCGGATCGACGTGCGCACGGAGACGACGGTCCGCGCCCTCGACGGCGACCGCACGCTGGCGTCGCTCCGGATGGACGGGCCGGACGGCGAGCGCACGCTGGAGTGCGTCGGGCTGTTCTCGTTCATCGGGGCGGACGCGGGCTCCGGCTGGCTCGCGGGCTGCGCGGCCCTCGACGACGCCGGCTTCGTGCGCACCGACCGCTCCCTGACCGACGAGGACCTCGACGGGCGCTGGGCGCTGCTGCAGCGCCGGCCGCTCCCGTTCGAGACGAGCCACCCCGGCCTGTTCGCCGCCGGCGACCTGCGGTCGGGATCGGTCAAGCGGGTGGCCACCGCCGTCGGGGAGGGCTCGGCCGCGGTCCGGTCCGTGCACGAGTACCTCGCCTTCTCGCACTGAGCCGGCGCCGGGCCGCGGCGGCCATGGCAGCGACTGACATCGAATGCTAGGATTGATGTCAGCAACTGACATCGGGCGGTCGGTTCCGCCACCAGGCGAAAGGAGAAGCGGGTGTCCATCACCATCAACGGGTCGGCCGCGGAGCTGCCGGACGACCCCCGCGTGTCGCTGCTCGACTACCTGCGCGAGCACAGGCAGCTGCACGGCACCAAGAAGGGGTGCGACCAGGGCGCCTGCGGCGCCTGCACGGTCCTGGTAGACGGCGAGCGGATCCTGTCCTGCCTCGCGCTGGCCGTCCAGTACGAGGGCCGGTCCGTCACCACGATCGAGGGGCTGAGCGACGGCGGCGACCTGCACCCGGTCCAGCGGGCGTTCATCGAGCACGACGGCTTCCAGTGCGGCTACTGCACGCCCGGGCAGATCTGCTCGGCGGTCGGCATGGCGGCGGAGGCGCGGCGCGGCGTGCCGAGCTCCGTCACCGCGGACCTGTCGGCCGAGACGATCGCCCTCGACCACGACGAGCTGCGCGAGCGGATGAGCGGCAACCTGTGCCGCTGCAGCGCCTACAACGGGATCGTCGCGGCGATCGCGCTGGCGGGCGCGGAGGCGGCGCGGTGAACGCCTTCACGTACGCCCGCGCCGCCGATGTCGCCGACGCGGTCCGCCGGGCCGGCGCCCCGGACGCGAGGTACCTGGGCGGCGGCACCAACCTGGTCGACCTGATGCGCGAGACGATCGAGCGGCCCTCGGCGCTGATCGACGTGACGGGCCTGCCGGCGACGATCGAGGAGCGCGAGGACGGCGGCCTGCTGATCGGCGCGGCGGCGAGGAACACCGCGGTCGCCGAGCACCGCGCCGTGCGGTCGCGGTATCCAATGCTGTCCCGCGCGATCGTCGCGGGCGCGTCGGGGCAGATCCGCAACATGGCCACCACGGGCGGCAACATCCTGCAGCGCTCCCGCTGCGCGTACTTCTATGACCACGCCGGGTCGCGCTGCAACAAGCGGGTGCCCGGCCAGGGCTGCGACGCGATCGAGGGCCTCAGCCGCACGCACGCGATCCTGGGCGCCTCGCCGTCCTGCGTGGCCGTCCACCCGTCCGACATGTGCGTCGCGCTCGCGGCGCTCGGCGCGATCGTGCACCTCGAGGGCGCCAGTGGGGGACGCGTGGTGCCGCTGACGGACCTGCACCGCCTGCCGGGAGACCACCCCGAGATCGAGACGGTGCTGGAGCCGGGCGAGCTGATCACCGCCGTCGAGCTGCCCGCCCTGCCGCTGGCCCGGCGCTCGACATACCGCAAGGTGCGCGACCGGGCCAGCTACGCGTTCGCCCTCGTCTCGGTCGCCGCCGCGCTGGAGGTGCGGGGCGACACCGTCGAGGACGTCCGGATCGCGCTCGGCGGCGTGGCGACCAGGCCATGGCGGGCGTGGAAGGCGGAGGCGGCGCTCCGGGGCGCGCCCGCGACCGAGGCGAGCTTCCGCGCCGTGGCCGAGGCCGAGCTGGCCGAGGCCAGGCCGCTGCGCGACAACGGGTTCAAGGTCGAGCTGGCCGCGCGAACGATCACGGCGGTGCTCGGCGAGCTGCGGGGAGGGGGAGCATGAGCGTGCGGGACGTTGAGCAGCAGGTCGTCGCGGTGGCGCCGGAGGGCGGGCCCGATCCGCTGGGCGACCAGCGGCGTGGACTGATCGGGGCGCCGATCTCGCGTCTCGACGGCCCGCTGAAGGTGCGCGGCGAGGCCCGGTTCGCGGCCGAGTTCCCGATGGACGGCATGGTCTACGCCTCGGTGGCGTACAGCACGGTGGCCAGGGGCCGCATCGCCACGCTCGACACGAGCGAGGCGGAGTCCGCAACGGGGGTCGTGCTGGTGATGACGCACCGGAACGCGCCGCGCATCAACGCGGCGCCGGCCTTCGGGACGACCCCGCTCGCCGCCGCCGGAAGCCCCCTCCCGGTCCTGCAGGACGACCTGGTCCAGTGGAACGGCCAGCCGATCGCGCTGGTGCTCGCCGAGACGCTGGAGCAGGCGAACCACGCCAGGTCGCTGATCCGCGCCACGTACGAGACGGCGCCGGCGGTCACGTCGTTCGAGGAGGCGAAGGCGCACGCGCGCCAGCCGGAGCCGTTCCTGGGTCGGGAGCCAGTGACGAGGATCGGCGACGCAGAGGTCGCGCTCGCCGCCGCGCCGTTCGCTGTGGACGCCGTCTACCGGACGCCCGGCCACAACCACAGCGCGATCGAGCCCCACGCGGTGACGGTGGCGTGGGAAGGCGACGACCTGATCGTCCACGGCGCCGAGCAGGGCGTCACGCACGCCGCCGGGACGCTGGCGGCGGTCTTCGGGCTCGCGCCCGAGCAGGTCCACGTCACGTCGCCGTACGTCGGCGGCGGCTTCGGCGCCAAGGGGGTGTGGGACCACCACGTGCTGGCGGCCGCGGCCGCGAAGATGGCGGGCCGGCCGGTCAGGCTCGCGCTCTCGCGAGAAGGCGTGTCGCGGATCGTCGGCGGGCGCGCCGCCACCGAGCAGCGCGTCGCCATCGGCGCCCAGCCGGACGGCCGCTTCGACGCCCTGATCCACACCGGCGTGGCGGCGATCTCCCGGCACTCCAGCCTGCCGGAGGCGTTCACCGCCGGCACGCCCACCCTCTACCGCTCCGGCAGCTTCGACATCGGCCTGCGGGTGGCGGACGTGGACATGGTCCCGAACACGTTCATGCGCGCGCCGGGCGAGGCGGTCGGCTCGTTCGCGCTGGAGTCCGCGATCGACGAGCTCGCCGAGCGGCTCGGGATGGACCCGATCGAGCTCAGGATCCGCAACGAGCCGGAGCGGGACCCCACCACCGGCCGGGCGTTCTCCTCGCGGCACCTGGTCGAGGCCTGCCGGGCCGGGGCCGAGCGCTTCGGCTGGGAGCGGCGCGGCGCCACGCCGCGAGCGCGCCGCGAGGGCGAGTGGCTGATCGGCATGGGGTTCGCGGCCACGACGTTCCCCTACGTCCGGTTCCCCGGCGGCGCGGCGCGGATCACGCTGTCGAGGGACGGCCACGCGACGATCGAGGTCGCGGCGCACGAGATGGGCATGGGCACCGCCACCGCGCAGACGCAGGTGGCCGCCGCGCGGCTGGGGCTGCCGCTGGACCACGTGCGGTTCGTGTACGGCGCGTCGAACCTCCCCGGGCTGGTCATGGCCGGCGGGTCGCAGCAGACCGCGTCGATCGGGGCGTCCGTGATCGCGGCCCAGCGGGCGCTCGTGACCGAGCTGCTGGAGTTCGCCGGCGAGGACTCGCCGCTCGCCGGGCTGGGCCTGGACGAGATCGGCTGCCGGG
>VBJR01000409.1 GCA_005880175.1 Chloroflexota bacterium | reverse complement strand
CATGGCCGCCGCCCTGCCCATCGCCGCCCTGCTGATGCTGGGCGCGTGCTCGTTCCCGGGTTCCGCGCCGGGTTCCTCGGGCTCCGCGTCCTCCGCGGTCACGCCGGCCCCGACGGCCAGCGCGGCGGCCGCGACCGGGCTCACGCAGGACGCCTGCCGCGTGCTGACGGCCGCCGACGTCCAGGGCGCGCTGGGGGTGCCGGTGGCGCAGCTGCCGCTGACGTCGCCGCCGGCGGACGCGGGCCCCGGAGGCAACCTGGTCTCCGGCTGCACGTACACGTCGTCGGCGGCCACGGCGGGCGGGGCGTCGCTGTACCTGTACCGCGACATGACGATCGACTACTTCGCCAACGTGCCGGGCTTCCAGCCGGTCCCCGGCGTGGGCGACGCGGCGTACGTGCACGCGCCGATGCTGATCGGCCGCAAGGGCCACGTGACGTTCCAGCTCACGATCGACTCGAACGCGGACCCGGCGAAGACGGACGCCGCGCTGCGGACGCTGGCCCGAGCGGCGGCCGGCCGGCTCTGAGCCGCGCTCGCCGGCCCGCGCCGGCCCGGATGCACGCCGGGGAGACGTTGAAGTGTCGGAACTTCAACGTCTCCCCACCTCTTGAGGCGTGCAAGTATCGACACTTCAACCTTTCCGTCCTCGGGGGTGGCAGGGGAATCGCGCCGCGCTGCCTCCCGGCGTGATGGCCGACGCCAGCCGGCCGGGATCCCATCGTCCAGGTCGGTCACGATCTGGACGATGGGTGCCGGGGTGCCAGCGGCCTGCCTACCTCATGGCAGGCCGGGACGGGTGATGAGGGCGGAGCCTGGAAGCACGGCGCGTGCGGAGCCCCGGCCCGTCAGCTGCCCGAACCGCCTTCGCTCTAGAGCTTCGGCTCCACCTTCGGGCCGAAGCGGGGGTCCGCGGCGACCAGCGAGTCGATGTACCGGAACCGCTCGTAGCGGTGCTGGAGCAGCTCGTCGCTCGGCATCGTGAGGAGCGGCTCCATGTTCCGCCACAGCGCCGCGTCCAGGGCTTGCGCCGTCGCGTCGTAGTCCATGTGCGCGCCGCCCTCGGGCTCCGGGACCACCTCCTCGACCACGCCCATCGCGAGCAGGTCGCGGGACGTGATCTGGAGCTGCTCCGCCGCCTCGACCTTGCGGGCGTTGTCGCGCCACACGATCGACGCCGCCGCCTCCGGCGACGCCACCGTGTACAGCGAGTTCTCCAGCATCAGCACCCGCTCCGCCACCGCGATGCCGAGCGCCCCGCCCGAGCTGCCCTCCCCGATCACGACCGCGACCACCGGGACCGGGATCTCGAACCACTCCAGGATCGCGGCCCCGATCGCCGACGCCACCCCCCGCTCCTCGGCGGACTCGCCCGGGTACGCGCCCGGCGTGTCCACCAGGGAGATGATGGGGAACCCGAACTTGGCGGCCTGGCGACCCAGGCGCAGCGCCTTGCGAAAGCCCTCGGGGTGCATCATGCCCCAGTTCCGGGCCACCCGGGCCGCCAGGGTGCGGCCCTTCTGCTGGCCCAGGAACACGACCGTCCGGCCCCGCCACGTGCCCAGGCCCGCCACCACCGCCGGGTCGTCGTGCGAGACCCGGTCGCCGTGCAGCTCGACGAAGTCGGGCGCCTCAGCGTGTCGCGCTGGGCGTGCGTGGTCACAGGGTCCTCCCGTACAGCGTGAGCAGGTGGGCCACCCGCTCCCGGAGCTCCGTCCGGGGCACGACCATGTCGACCTGCCCGCAGCGGAGCTGGTACTCCGCGCTCTGGAATCCGGGGGGCAGCACCGCGTACGTCGCCTGCCTGATGATCCGTGGCCCGGTGAACCCGATCGACGCGCCCGGCTCCGCGATGTTGACGTCGCCGAGCAGCGCGAACGAGGCCGGGGTGCCGCCGTACGTGGGGTCGGTCAGGATCGAGATGTAGGGCAGGCCGGCCCGGTGCAGCCGGCTCAGCGCGCCGTTGACCTTGGCCATCTGCATCAACGCCAGGACGCCCTCCTGCATGCGGGCCCCGCCGGTGGCGGCGACCAGCACGTACGGCGTCCGGGAGGCGGTCGCCTGCTCGAGACCCCGGGCCAGCCGCTCGCCGGCCACGATGCTGAGCGTGCCGCCGACGAACCGGAAGTCGAACACGGCCAGCCAGAGCGGCCGCCCGTCCAGCTCCGCCATGCCCACGCGGACCGCCTCGTTGAGGCCCTCCTCGCGCGCCTGCTCGATCGTCTCCTGGTACGGCTTGGGCACCCGCCACTCCCAGCGCGATCCAGGCGTCCGCGTGCATCCGGAAGTGGTGCCCGCAGTCGCAGACGTAGACCTGCTCGCGGAGCTCCTCCGGCACCAGGCCGACCCCGCAGCTCGGGCAGTTGGTGGTGAGCGAGATCGGCGGCAGCCTGGTGCCGTACCTCGCGACGGTCTGGGCGCTCAGACCGACAGCCCTCCATCCACCACCAGCACGTGGCCGGTGATGAAAGACGCGCCCTCGGAGCAGAGGAACGCGACGGCGGCGGCGACGTCCTCGGGGGTGCCCTCGCGCTGCAGCGGCGTCATCTTGACCAGCTCGGCGACGATCTCGTCGTTGAGCGAGCCCCGGGTCAGCTCGGTGCGCACGTAGCCGGGCGCGACGGCGTTGCACGTGATGCTGCGCGACCCGATCTCCTTGGCGATCGCCTTCGTGAAGCCGATCAGGCCCGCCTTGGCGGCCGCGTAGTTGGCCTGGCCGGGGTTGCCGGTGATGCCCACGATGGACGTCATGTTGACGATCCGGCCCCAGCGCTTGCGCAGCATGCCGCTCATCACGGCCCTCGTCGTGTGGTAGGCCGACGTGAGATCCGTCTGGATGATGTGGTCCCAGTCCTCCGGCTTCATCCGCAACAGGAGATTGTCGCGCACCGCGCCGGCGTTGTTGACCAGCAGGTCCACGACGCCGAGCTCCTTCACCATCGCCTGGACGTCGGAGCGGTAGTTGACGACCACGGTCGCGCCCATCTTCGCCAGCGAGCACGACACGGCGCGCCCGATTCCCTTGCCGCCGCCCGTCACCAGCGCGGTGCGGCCTTCCAGCTCACGCGAGTTCAACGAAGAGCTCCTCCGCGTTCCAGGTGTCCACGCCGGGCAGGTGCTTGGCGGCCAGGCTGGCCAGGACGCGGCCCGGGCCCAGCTCGACGACCGTCGTCACCTGCATCGCGCGCAGCGACACCATCGTCCGCGCCCAGTCCACCGGGCGCAGCAGGTGGTTGCCCAGCTCCTGGCGCAGGTCGGTGAGCGAGGCGATCGCCTGCCCCGTCGCGTTGGCCAGGATCGGCAGCTGGGGCATCTCGATGGGCAGCCGGTCGAGCACGGCGCGGAACGTCGCGCCCGCCGCCTCCATCAGCGGCGAGTGCGCTGGCAGCGGCACGGTAAGGATGAGCGCCCTCCGTGCCCCCGCCGCCAGCGCCAGCCGCTGGGCCTCCTCGACCGCCGGCAGCTCGCCGGACAGCACGAACTGGACGTCCGCGTTGCGGTTGGCCAGGTACAGCCGGCCCAGCCGGGACGCCTCCAGCCGGATCGTCTCGACCCGGTCCTCGTCCAGGCCCACGATCGCGAGCATGCCGCCCGGCTGCGTCCGCGACGCCTCGGCCATGATCCGGCCCCGCTCCTGGACGAGCAGCAGGGCGGTCTCCCACGACACCGCCCGGCCCGCGGCCAGCGCCGTGAACTCGCCCAGCGAGTGGCCCGCCAGGACGCGCACCTGCTCCATGCCGTAGCTCTCGCGCCAGATCTCGTACGCCGCCCAGCACACGGTCATGACGCACGGCTGGATGTTCTCGGTCCGGTTGAGCTCCTCCTCCGGGCCCTCGAAGCAGAGCCGGCGGACCGGCATCCCGAGGATCTCCTCGGCGCGCTGGAACACCCGCTGCGCGGCCGGGTACCGCTCGTAGAGCCGGCGCCCCATCCCGGGCCGCTGCGCTCCCTGGCCCGGGAAGAGGAGGGCGATCGGCCCGCTCAGCGTCACTCCCATTCGAGCAGGCAGGCGGCCCACGTCAGGCCTGAGCCGAAGCCGGCGATCAGGATCCGGTCGCCGGAGTGGATGCGGTCCTGGCGGAGCGCGTCGTGCAGGGCGAGCGGGATCGTCGCGGTCGAGGTGTTGCCGTAGCGGTCGATGTTGACCATCACCCGATCCATCGGCAGGCCGATGCGCTGCGCCGCCGCCTCGATGATGCGGCTGTTGGCCTGGTGCGGGACCCACAGGTCGATGTCGTCCATCGTCATGTCCACGGCGGCGGTGACCGCGAAGGCCTGCCGGATGAAGATGTCCGTCGCGAACTTGAAGACGTCCGGACCCTTCATGGCGATTCGCGGGTTGGGCTCGCCGCTCACGTACCCGCCGCGCTCGATGTCGCCGCACGTGATCTTGTCGTAGCCGCGGCCGTCCGCGCCCAGGCACCAGCTCAGGAAGCCGGCGCCGCGCCCGGCCGGCCGCACGACGGCCGCGCCGGCGCCGTCCGCGAACAGGACGCACGTGGACCGGTCGGTCCAGTCCACCAGCCGGCTGAGCACCTCGGCGCCGATCACCAGGATCGTGTCGGCCCGCCCGCTGGCGACGTACGCGTCGGCCAGCGAGAGCGCGTAGGCGAAGCCGCTGCACGCGGCCAGCACGTCCATGGCGCAGCAGCCGGGGACGCCGAGCTCGTTCTGCACCCGGCACGCGATGCTGGGGAACGGGCCGTCCGGCGTGGACGTGGCGACGAGGATCATGTCCAGGTCCTCGGGCCGGGTCTCCGCCTGCTCGAGCGCGGCCCACGCCGCCTTCGCGGCGATCTCGAACGTCGGGGTGCCGGGCTCGGCCACCCGCCGCTCACGGATGCCGGTGCGCTCCGCGATCCACTTGTCCGACGTGTCGACCATCCGCTCGAGGTCCTGGTTGGTGACCACCCGCTCGGGCACGTGGACGCCGATGCCGGCGATGGCGCACCGGCGGCCCTGGCTGCGGTACGTGCGCAGCGGCAGGGCGTCCGAGCGCACTCGCGGGGCCTGCGTGACGGCCATGGCTTACGCCCGCGCCCGCTGGGCGGCCTTCTCCTCCAGGAACACCCAGAGGTCGCCGACGTTCTTCATCCGCTCCAGCTCGTCCTCCGGCAGCTCGACGTCGTACTTGTCCTCGACGGCGGCGATCAGCTCGACCAGGTCGAGGGAGTCGGCCGCCAGGTCGCGGGCGAAGCTGACGTTCAGCTGCACCTGCTCCGGGTCGACGCCGAGGATCTCCGCGGCCAGCTCCT
>VBJR01000360.1:8676-11525 GCA_005880175.1 Chloroflexota bacterium | reverse complement strand
GCACAGGCGCGGGCTGGCGCTGGGGATGGCGATGGGCGTCGTCGCGATCGCCCTGACCGGGTTCTTCGGCGACGCCAGCGCCCGGTTCGTGTACCAGGCGCAGCCGGTCAAGTTCGCGGCGATGGAGGGCGTGTTCGAGACCCAGCGGGGGGCGCCGATCACGATCGGCGGCGTGGTGCTGCCGGCGCAGCAGCGGGTCGTCGGCGGCCTGGAGATCCCCTACGCGCTGAGCCTGCTGGCCGCGTTCGATCCCAACGCGGAGGTCCAGGGGTTGAACGCGGTCCCGGCCCGGGACCAGCCCAGCCCGGAGGCCGTGCACCTGGCGTTCGACACGATGGTGGGGCTCAGCGGGCTCGCCGGCCTGGCGGCGCTCGTGTTCTGGGCCCTGGCCTGGCGGCGGCGCGCCGTCCCGACCGGACGGTGGCTGCTGCGCGCCCTGGTCGCGGCGGGGCCCGCGACGGTGATCGCGATGGAGGCGGGCTGGTTCGTCACCGAGCTCGGCCGCCAGCCGTGGACCGTGTACCGGGTCCTGCGGACGGCGGACGCGGCCACGAGCGCCCCGGGCGTGGGCCCGACGTTCGCGGTGTTCATCGTGATCTACGTGGCGCTGGCCGCTGTGACGGCCCGGCTCCTGCTGGAGCTGGCCCGCCGGACCCGAGCCGCCGCGACATGACCGAGGCGGTGGTCGTCATCCTGTGGCTGAGCCTCAGCGCCTACGCGGTGCTGGCCGGCGCGGATTTCGGCGGCGGGGTGTGGGACGCGCTGGCCTGGGGGCCGCGGGCCCACCGGCAGCGCCGGGCGGTCGCGTTCGCCATGGGCCCGGTCTGGGAGGCCAACCACGTCTGGCTGATCTTCCTGATCGTGGGCCTGTTCACCGCGTTCCCGCCGGCGTTCGCGGCGCTGGCGGTCGCGCTGTACCTGCCGTTCACGGCCGCGATGACCGGCATCGTGCTGCGCGGCGCCGCGTTCGCGTTCCGCGCCCACGGCCGCGAGGCGGTGGGCCGGCTGCAGCCGTGGGGCGTGGTGTTCGGGGCCGCCAGCGTCCTGACGCCGGCGTTCCTGGGCGCGGCCGCGGCGGCGGTCGCGTCGGGCGCGATCCGGGTGTCCGGCGGCCGGGTCACGAGCGGCCCGTTCGACGGCTGGACGACCCCGCTGGCCCTGGACTTCGCCCTGCTCGCCGTCTCGATCTGCGCCTACCTGGCCGCGACGTACCTGATGGTGGAGACGCAGGACGAGCCGGACCTCCAGGCCGACTTCCGGCGCCGGGCCGTGGGGGCGGGCCTGGCCTCGGGCGCGTTCGCCCTGCTCGGCCTCGTCATCGCCTGGTTCACGGCCCGCCCGCTGGTGGACGAGCTGCTGGGGCGCGGCCTGCCGCTGCTGGCGCTGGCCCTCCTCAACGGGCCGGTGGCGCTGGTTGCGGTGCTGCGCGGCCACCCCCGGGTCGCGCGCCGGGCGGTGATCGGCCAGATCGTCCTGGTGCTGTGGGCCTGGGGGGTCGGCCAGTACCCGGCGCTGGTGCCGCCGGACCTCACGGTGCGGGGGACGGCCGCTCCCGACGCCACGATCTCGCTCATGTTGGTCGTCGTGGCGGCCGGCATGGCGGTGCTGCTGCCCTCGCTGTACCTGCTGTTCCGGGTGTTCAAAGGCCGCGCTCCGGTCTGATCCGGCGTCCGTGTACGCTCGGACCCATGATCCAGGTCGAAGGAGTCGACGTCCGTGGCCCGGTGGAGGGCCGCCAGGTGGAGATCCTGACCCCGGAAGCCCTCGCCTTCGTCGCCGAGCTGCAGCGCAAGTTCGGGGCCCGGCGGGCGGAGCTGCTGCGGGCCCGCGCCGAGCGCCAGGCCAGGATCGAGGCCGGCGAGCTGCCCGGGTTCCTGCCGGAGACGCGCGAGGTGCGCGAGGGCGACTGGCGGACGGCGCCCCCGCCGGCCGACCTGCTCGACCGCCGGGTGGAGATCACCGGGCCGGTGGACCGCAAGATGGTGATCAACGCGCTGAACTCGGGCGCCCGGGTGTTCATGGCCGACTTCGAGGACGCGAACTCGCCCACGTGGCAGAACAACCTCGACGGCCACGTCAACCTGATCGACGCGATCGAGGGCGTGATCCAGTTCACGAACCCGGACGGCCGCGAGTACCGGCTGAACGAGCGCACGGCGTACCTGCTGGTCCGGCCGCGGGGCTTCGGTCTGTACACGTTCCACAACGCCCGGCGCCGGCTGTACCGGGGGCTGAGCACGTGCTTCTACCTGCCCAAGCTGGAGAGCCACCTCGAGGCCCGGCTGTGGAACGACGTGTTCTCTCTCAGCGAGGAGCGCCTGGGCGTGCCGGCCGGCACGATCCGGGCGACCGTGCTGATCGAGACGATCCTGGCCGCGTTCGAGATGGACGAGATCCTGTACGAGCTGCGCGACCACTCGATCGGGCTCAACGCCGGGCGCTGGGACTACATCTTCAGCGTCATCAAGAAGTTCCGGGACCGGCCCGACATGGTGCTGCCGGACCGGGCCCAGGTGACGATGACCGTCCCGTTCATGCGCGCGTACACCGAGCTGCTGGTGCGCACGTGCCACCGGCGGGGGACGTTCGCGATGGGCGGCATGGCGGCGTTCATCCCGAGCCGCCGCGACCCGGAGGTCAACAGGGTGGCGCTGGAGCGGGTGCGGGACGACAAGGTGCGGGAGGCCGGCGACGGCTTCGACGGCACGTGGGTGGCGCACCCGGACCTGGTGGACGTGGCGACGGAGTGCTTCGACGCGGTGCTGGGCGAGCGGCCGAACCAGCTGGAGCGGCTGCGGCCGGAGGTGGCGGTCGAGGGGCGGCAGCTGATCGACGTGGCGATCCCGGGC
>VBJR01000360.1:0-8658 GCA_005880175.1 Chloroflexota bacterium | reverse complement strand
CGGGGAAACGGCGCGGCGGCGATCAACAACCTGATGGAGGACGCGGCGACGGCCGAGATCTCGCGCTCGCAGGTCTGGCAGTGGGTGCGGAACGGGGTCCGGCTGGCCGAGGGCGGGACGGTGGACCGGGACCTGGTCCGGCGCATCGAGGACGAGGAGCTGGCCGCGCTGCGCGAGGGGTACGGCGAGGAGCTGTACGGCAGGGGCCGGTTCGAGGAGGCGCGCCGGGTGTTCGACCAGGTCGCTCTGGCCGACGAGTTCGTGGAGTTCCTGACCCTGCCCGCCTACGACCTGATCGACTGAGCGACGCCCCCTCCCTCCCAGGGGGGCGGGCCCACAGTACGCCAGCGGGGGGAGCGGGTCAATCTAACCTGTAAAGGCGCGCACACCGGGTGCGCGTCTCGGGTGACGTCGAAGTGTCGGGAGTTGAACGTCTCAGCGGGTCGCGAGGCGTGCAGGTGTCGACACTTCAACGCCTCCGCCCAGCCGGCCCGCCCGGAGGGACGGCTGACGAGGAGGCACGCCAGCCAGGGCCGCCCTACGCCTCCAGGCGGTAGCCGACCCCCGGCTCGTTGACGATGTACCGGGGCCGGGCCGGGTCGTCGCCCAGCTTGCGGCGGAGCTGCGCCACCACGTAGCGCGTGTTGTACCGGTCGCCCACCGCGTGCTCGCCCCAGACCTGGCGCAGCAGCGACGTGTGGGTGACCGGCTTGCCCGCGTGCAGGGCCAGCACCCGCAGCACCTCGTACTCGGTCGGCGTCAGGTGCACCGGCACGCCGGCCGCCCGCACCTCGCGCCGGCCCAGGTCCAGCTCCAGCTCCCCGGCCCGGATCACCGGCTCGCCCTCCGCGATCGCCGCCTGCCGGCGCAGCGCCGCCCGGATCCGCGCCAGCAGCTCGTTCACCCCGAACGGCTTGACCAGGTAGTCGTCCGCGCCCAGGTCCAGGGCCCGCACCTTGTCCCGCTCGCCCGGCATCACGCTGATCACGATCACGGCCGCCCGGCGGTCGCGACCGCGCAGCTCCCGCAGCACCTGGAAGCCGTCGATCCCGGGCAGGCCGAGGTCGAGCAGCACCACGTCCGGGCGCCAGTTCGCCGCCTGCGTCAGCGCCTCCTCGCCCGTGTCCACGGCCCGGACGTCGAAGTCCTGGTAGCCGAGGCCCGTCCGCAGGGCGCGCCGGATCTCGGGCTCGTCGTCAACGACCAGGACCCGACCGCCGATCTCAGCCTCCGGGCGACGGCTCGGCCACGGGCACCGCCGCCTCCAGCGGCAGCTGGCACGTGAAGCGCGGCCCCCCGGGGCGGTTCTCCGCCCGGATGGTGCCGCCGTGCGCCTCCACGATGCGGCGCGAGATCGCCAGGCCCAGGCCCGAGCCACCCTTGCGCCGCGTCCAGAACTTGGAGAACACGCGCTCCAGCTCCTCCTCCGCGATGGGCGGGCCCTGGTTCTCGACCCACACGGCCAGCCGCGGGTCCTGCCGCTCCGCGCCGACCGTGACCCGGCCGCCGGCCGGCGTCCACTCGACCGCGTTCTCCAGCAGGTTGGTCAGGACCCGCTCGACCTGCAGCTCGTCCACCATGAGCGGCGGCAGGTCGGGGGGCAGCTCCAGGCGCAGGTCGACCCCGTCCAGCAGCGGCCCCAGCGAGCGCAGGGCGCTGCCCAGCATCTCTTCGAGCTGCTGCGGCGACCGCTCCAGACTGACCTCGGCCTCCAGCCGGGCCATCGTCAGCAGGTCACTGACCAGGTGGTCCAGGCGCGAGGTCTGCCGGTCCAGCCCGGCCACCATCTCGCAGTGCTCGGGCGCCAGCCCGGCCTCCGGCATCGCCAGCATCGACAGGCCGGCCCGCAGTGACGCGATGGGCGTCTTGAGCTCGTGCGAGACCGACGACAGGACGGCCGTCTTCAGCCGGTCGGAGGCCTCCAGGGCCCGCGCCCGCTCGACGGCGGCGGCGCCGCGGCGCCGGTCCAGCAGCAGGCCGCCCACGGCCAGCAGCGCCGCCAGCAGGTGGCACTGCTCGGGCCCCGGCGGCCCTTCGTCGCGCAGCCAGAACACCGCGACACCGCCCGACAGCGTCACCAGGCGCGGCTCCCGGCGGGGGGAATAGATCCGCATCAGGTGCAGCTCGCCGCCCTCCAGCCGGGCGCCCAGGTCCATGCCGCGGGCGGCGGCCCAGCGCGCCTGGCGCAGGTCGGCGGCGGACAGCGCGTCGCCGGCCACCACCTTGGCCTCCTCGCCCTCGCCCGCCATCAGCGCGATCGCCTGCAGGCCGCCCGCCTCGACGGCGTGCCGGCAGAGCAGGCGCAGCGCCTCGTCGCCCTCCGGCTCGCGCAGCGCGGCGACCGCCACCTCGTTGACGATGCCTGACTCGATCGCCTCGGCCTCGGCGCCCCGCCGCTGGCGGGCCAGCGTGGACACCAGGCGGGCGCCGAGCAGCGCGGCGGCCAGGAGCAGGACCAGGTCGAGCCCGTCGCGGGGCGCGCTGATGTAGAGCGTCCCGTACGGCTGGACCAGGAACCAGTCGTAGGCCGAGAACGCGAGCAGGGCGGTCGCCACCGCCGGCCGCCAGCCCCAGATCGCGCTCAGGAACAGGACGAGCAGCAGGTACGCGAAGCTCAGGTTGGGCAGCGCGGCCAGCGGCCGCACCGCCGCGATGAGGGCGGTGACGAGGCCGACGCCGGCCAGCCCGACCACGTAAGGAAGGGCTCGCGGCCACCACGCGCGCATCGCCACGAGGATACGCCGCGGCCGGCCGGAACCCGGGTCCGCGAGCGCGATGACCCGGGCCGCGCTGCCATGCTATGCCGGCAATGGGACGATCCGGTGCGCTCCTCGCCGCGGCCGGCCTGGCGCAGGTGCTGCTGGGCCTGGCGCTGGCACAGCCGGCCGCCGCGGCCGGTCCGCGCGGCCTCCCGACCTCGCGGCTCGAGCTCGGCGTCAGCAGCGACGCCACGCAGGTGGGCTGGATGCGCTCCAGCGGCGTGCCCTGGAAGTACCGGTACCAGTACCTCTCCGGCGGGGCCAACACGTCCGGCGGCTGGCTCCACTGGCAGGCCGCGTCCGCGCCGCCGGGCCAGTTCGCCGCCGACTACCTGGCCGCCAGCGGGGGCGCCGGCTACGTCCCGTTCCTGCCCTACTACGTGCTGCTCCAGTCCACGCCGTCCAGCGGCGGCGACGAGGGCGCCCGCGACTACAGCAACCTGAACAACGCCACGACCATGAGCGCGTACTACGCCGCGTTCAAGGTGCTGATGCAGCGGGCCGGCGCGTACGGCAAGCCGGTCGTCGTCCAGGTCGAGCCCGACTTCTGGGGCTTCATGCAGGCGAAGGCGCGCTCGCTCGGCGTCGCGGGGGCCGACGGCATCCCCGCCGCCGTCGCCAGCTCGGGCGCGCCCGACGTGGCCGCCTACCCCAACACCGTCGCCGGCTTCGGGCGGGCGCTCCTGCACCTGCGCGACGCGTACGCGCCCAACGTCACCATGGCCGTCCACGCGTCCCAGTGGGCGAGCGGCGTGGACATCTCCACCAACGTCAGCGCGGGCGTCAGCGCCGTCGCCGAGGCCGACAGGACGGCCGCGTTCCTGGCCACGACCGGCACGTGGGACCTGGTGACGACCGACGTGGACGACCACGACGCCGACTGGTGGGTGGCGACCGGCAAGGCCAGCGCCCAGTACACACACTGGTGGGACGCGGCCAACGCGAGGTTCCCGAACTTCCACCGCTGGGAGAGCTGGATCGGCGAGGTGCGGGCGCGGCTCGGCCTCCCGGCGATGGCCTGGCAGGTGCCGGTCGGCAACAGCACGATCGCGGACACCTGCGACCAGGCCAGCGGCAACGGCCACTACAAGGACAACGTTGCCGAGTACTTCCTGGCCCATCCCGCGGAGCTGGTGCAGGCGGGCCTGATCGCCGTGCTGTTCGGCGCCGGCAACGCGTGCCAGACCACGCCGTACAACGACGGCGGCTTCCTGGCCCGGCTCGCGGCCGCGTACTACTCGGGGCGGCCGGCCGCCCTGCCCGCCGCCGCCAGCCCGACCCCCAGCCCCTCACCGAGCGCGACACCCGCCCCCACCGCCACCCCGACGGAGGTGCCGGCCACGCCGTCGCCCTCGGCCCTCGCGGTGCGGGCCGCCGGCGCGCGGACGCCCGCCCGGCAGGCTCTGGTGGCCGCCGTCGGCGGGACGGCGGCAGGGCTCCTGCTCGTGGCCGGCCTGGGGCTCTGGCTGTGGCGGCGGCGCCGGACGGCGGTCAGGCGCCCGCCGGCTGCGCCACCGCCCGGGAGCGGTGGCTGACCAGGCGGAGCACCGGGATCCCGTCCACGTACGTGCGCCGCACACGGTCGACCGCGATCGGGGGCAGCACCTCCTGGTCGCCGTCCAGGACCAGCGTCTCGGCGGGGGAGAGGCGCTTCCACACGTCGCCAAGCGCCTCGCGCCGGAAGTGCCCGGGCACGTAGACGTAGTGCCGCTCGCGGACTGACCGGCGCGCGGCCCGCTCCGCCCGGGCGAAGGCGACCTGCGCCGCCCGGTCCTTCAGGTACGGGTCCGCCACCTCCATCAGCTCGTTCGCCCGCTCCAGCGGCGGGTCGCCCTGGTACAGGAAGACCAGCGTCCGGTCGGGGGCCGCGTCCTGGACCGCCGCGGCGACCAACGCCTCGGCCGACTCGGGGTCGTGGGGCACGATCGCGAGCACCTGGCAGGGCATCAGGCGGCGGCCCCCCGCGATCGGGACCACCGGGCGCTCGGGCCGGTGCTGGAACGGGAAGACGACCGGCTCCCGGCTCCGCGAGTAGTGGTACGTGAGCAGGCCGACGACGAGCCCGAGCACGGTCAGGCCGCCGCCGAACGCGGTGGCGAGCGGCTTCGCGATCAGGTTGGTGAGCCACGCGATCGTCACCAGCACGGTGGTCAGCACGCCGATCCAGTAGCCGATGCGCGCGCGGAGGCCCGTGTGGGCGTGGCGCTCGTGCCAGCGCACCACGTCGAGGGAGAGGCAGGTCAGGATGAACGCGCCGAGCAGGCCGAACGCGTAGAGGTCCCCGAGCAGGGCGGCCTGGCCCCCGGTGAGCGCCACCAGCACGATGGGGACCACGATGGCGGCGAGGATCGACCAGTGCGGCGTCCCCCGCCAGCGGTTGCGCCGCTCCAGCACTCGGGGCAGGAACCCCATGCGCGCGAGCGCGATGAACACGTGGTACGCGCCGATCACGGCCGTGTTGCTGGCGAAGATCAGCAGGAGGGCGCCGCTGAGCGCCACGTAGTCGCCCAGCAGCGGACCCGACACCTTCGTGCCCAGCAGCGAGATGAACTGGTTGGGGTCGGGGTTGCCGCTGAGCAGGGTCGTGGACCACAGGGTCAGCAGCGGGCTGGTGACGGCCATGGTCACCACCACGGCCGCCATCGCCCGGTTCGCCACCAGGCGCCGCACCTCGCGCATCGCCGGCGCCAGCTGCGCGATCGTCTCCAGCCCGGAGAACGCCAGGAACGAGGCCGCGTAGCCCGTGATCAGCATCACCGGCGTCAGCGGCGGCCCGTGGGTCACGGCGGCGAAGCTGCGGACGATCCCGGCCGGCCCCAACGAGACCGCGGTCGCCAGCACCACCAGGAGCTGGCCCCCGCCGGCCAGGACGGCGATCGTCGCCGAGGCCCTCGCGCTCTCCTTGATCCCCAGCGCGTTGAGCACGGCGAGCAGCATCAGGGCGAGGATCGTCAGCGGGACGGCCAGCGGCTCCAGCGCGGGGGCCAGCACGGAGATGTAGAACAGTCCGGACAGTGCGGACAGGGCGACCGTCAGGTAGTAGTCCACCACGATGAAGCAGCCGCCGAGCAGCCCGGCGAACGGGTGGAGCGCGCGCGAGGCGACGTTGACCACACCGCCGCCCTCGGGGTACCGCCAGGCCACCTCCGCGTACTTCACCGTCAGCAGCACGAACGCCACCAGCGTCATGCAGACGAACAGCGCCGAGCGGGGCCCGAACTGCCCGTACAGGATCCCGGGCACGTAATAGATCGACGTCCCGATGTCGGCGAAGACGACCGCCCAGCACAGGAACCAGCCGAGCGAGCCGCCGCGGACCTTGAGCCGGCGCCGCGGCCGGGCGGCGACGGGGGCCGCGCTCATTCGAGCGGCCGTGGCCGGCGGATCAGGTCGCTGACGTCGAGGATGTGACAGCGCAGGTTGTGCAGCGCCTGCCGGTACTCCCAGCGGTCGAGGTCCAGGTTGATGGCCGAGACCACGTACAGCTCCGCCCGCTCGAGCTGGCGGACGGCCATCTCGATCTTGCGCAGCTCCTCGTCGGGGTCCGGCTCCGGGCGGCGGTGCCAGCCTCGGATCACGGAGTCCATGCCCTCGACGGTAGGAGGCGCCCCGTGAGGAATCCGTGTGGACGGGGGCGCCGGGCGAATGGATGCCGTATGAAAAAGAAGCCGGCCCGCGGGGCCGGCTTCGGGATCTTACGAGCGGAATCCTTACTTCGGAGGCTTGCCAGGCAAGCGACGCCACTGCCGGGGCCCGACCCCAGCGCTGGGGCTCCCGGGGACGAACGGGACCGCTCCCTCCTCGACCATGCACAGCTCCTTGCGGACCACGCTGCGCTCGGCGTTGGCATGCTCCACCACGACGGTGCGCTCGAGGACAGCACGGACACGCACTGGCTCGCCTGCGACGATCGCGTCGAACCCGGCGGCAACCTCGTGGTTGAGCGGGGGCACGACCGTGGCCAGCGGAACCAGTTCTGTGGTTCGACTCATTCGAAACCTCCGAAGGGTCTGGCGCGGCAAACAAAAGCGCCGACCGCTGGGTCGGCGCGTTCGATGTTAACAGAACCCGTACATTCGGTCCCGGCGCGGCGTGCCGTCATACCAGACGGGGCCACGAAAAAGCGCCGGTCTCCCGACCGGCGCCGTTCGTTGCCTGAACTCGCCTGCGACTAGGCCGCCCGCGAACGACCGTTCGCGGCGCGGTTCCGGCGTGCGGCCTCGCGGCCCCGCCGAGCTGCATCACGGGCCGCCACGTACCCGAAGCGGATCTCTTCGGGGTCGACCATGCACCGCTGTCTCGATACCAGGATCTTGGGCTCGCCGGGAGCGGGTTCGACTACCGCGGTCCGCTCCAGAACCGCCGTCACCCACACCCGCTTACCGTCGACGAGCGCTGGAAAGTCCGGGAGGATCACCACTTCGCTTTCGGTGGTCACCCGGTCGAGAGGGATCAGGCGCTCCGACTGCTTGTCCGACATGACACGAATAGTATCACATCTTAGCCGTTCGCCCTTCGGCTTTTGACGGAAGCGCGTTGTTCGACTCAACGTGATCGCCGCCCTCTTTCTTGGCCTTCCTCCGGGCCTCCGCGCGAGGCCGCCAGCGGTGTTCGTAGAGCAGCCAGAGGGCCCACAGCACCCCCAGCAGGACGAAGACCAGGGGCAGCAGGTGGACGGGGATGACCCGGAAGAGCAGGCGGCTGTTGCGGCCCAGCATCCGGCCCAGCTCGAGGAAGATCGCGGCCCAGACCGTCGAGGAGACCAGCACGCAGGGGACGAACAGCCGGCGGGGCAGCTCGAAGACGCCGGCGAAGGCCGACAGCACGATGCGCATGCCGGGCACGTGGCGGCCGATGATGACCGCCCACGGACCCCAGCGCCGGAACGCCCGCTCGGCGGACTCCAGCCGGTCCGCGGTCAGGCCCACGTACGGCCCGAACCGCACCAGGAACGGATGGCCGAAGCGCCGGCAGATCGAGTAGTTGCAGAAGCTGCCGGCGGTGGCGGCCGAGATCACGGCGAGGTAGGCGAGGGGGGTGGGGAGGGCGCCGGTCGTGGTCAGGTAGCCGCCGTACGTGATCGCCGCGTCGCCGGGGGCCGGCAGCGGGATGCCGAGCTCCTCGGCAAAGATGACCAGGAACAGGCCGGCGGCCGGCTGGGCGCGCACGAAGTGGCCGATGGCGCGCGCGGCGGGCCAGAGCCAATCGGGCGCCTGGAACCAGATCGGCAGGCTCCCGATGGGGGTGGCGGTGATGAGCGTGTACAGATCCATGGGCGTGAACGCCGGACCAGCCGGCACGCGCCGGCGGGTCGTCTCCTTACCTCCCTCCTTATAGCAGGCGAGCGTACCCGCCCCGCGCGCCCGGATCTATAGGACGTCGAGGACCGTCGCGGGCGGGCCCACCGGCGGCAGCGCCTCCAGCTCGCGCGCGTCGCCCCACGTGACGCCGGCGCCGAAGACCGGCCCGAAGTGCTCGACGTATGCTCGCGCCGCGTCCCCGACGGCGATTCGGGGGCCGCCCAGCTCGGCGACCGACGTGGCCCGCTTGCCGGCCAGGCCGCACGGGACGATGCCCGCGTTGAACACGTCGAGGTCGGTGGTCAGGTTGAGCGCGAACCCGTGGCTGGTCACGTGCTGGTTGAGCTTGACGCCGATCGCGCCGACCTTGGCGCCGCGGCTCCAGACCCCGGTCATGCCGGGCCCGTCGCCGGGCTCGGACTCGATGCCCAGCGCGCGCAGGTAGGAGATCAGCGAGCGCTCCAGGTCGCGGATGTGCCGGAGGATGTCGCTGCCGGACCGGGCGAGGTCGAGGATCGGGTAGCCGGTCAGCTGGCCGGGGCCGTGGAACGTGGCGTCGCCGCCCCGGTCGGTCCAGACCACCTCGATGCCGCGGCGGG
>VBJR01000408.1 GCA_005880175.1 Chloroflexota bacterium | reverse complement strand
ACGAGGTGCTGCTGACCGGCCTCGGCCAGGCGCTGGCGGAGTGGACCGGGAGCAGCCGGGTCGAGGTGGAGCTGGAGGGCCACGGTCGCGAGGAGCTGTTCGAGGGCGTGGACCTGAGCCGGACGGTGGGCTGGTTCACGACGATGGGCCCGGTGGGCCTGGAGCTGGAGGCCGACGTGGTGTCGAGCCTGCGCCGGGTGCGGGGCGCGCTCCACGAGGTCGGCCGGCGGCTGCTGGACCACGGCCTGCGCCGGACCGCCGGGGGGCAACCGGCCGAGGTCAGCTTCAACTACCTGGGCCAGTGGGACACCCTCGACGCCGGCGACCCTCTCCCCAACGGCGGGGCCCCGGACGAGCGGCGGTCGCACCTGGTGGACGTCGTGGCGATGGTCGCCGGCGGCCGGCTCCGGGTGGACTGGAACTACTCGCGGGCGCTGCACCGGCGCGAGACGGTGGCCCGGGTGGCCGAGCGGATGCTGGATGCCCTGCGCGAGCTGGTCGAGCGCAGCGCCACGGCGCGGCCGGCCCTGATCCCCGAGGACTTCCCACTGCTCGCTCTGACCCAGGAGCAGGTGGAGCTGCTGCAGGACGCGGCGCCCGACCTGGAGGACGCGTACCCGCTGACCCCGCTCCAGGAGGGCATGCTCTTCCACACGCTGGCCGAGCACGAGCCCGGCGCGTACGTCGAGCAGCTCGTGTTCGACGTCCGGGACCTGCGCCTGGACGCGTTCCAGGCGGCGTGGCGCGACCTCGTGGCCCGGCACCCGGTGCTGCGGACGGCGGTGCTCTGGGACGGCCTGCCGGAGGCGGCGCAGATGGTCGGGCGGGACGTGTCGCTCGCGATCGAGCGGCGCGACCTGTCGGGGCTGCCGGCCGATGCGCGCCGGGCCGCGTTCGGGCGCCTGCTGGAGGAGGACCGCCGCCGCGCGTTCGACGTGCGCCGGGCGCCGCTCATGCGGGTGACCGTGGCGGAGCTCGGCGAGGGCCGGCAGCGCGTGCTGTGGAGCATGCACCACCTGCTGCTGGACGGCTGGAGCACCGCCATCGTGCTCGACGAGCTGGGCGCCCTGTACGCGGCCCGGCTGGCCGGCCGCCGCCCGCCGGCCGCCGCGAGCCGGCCCCCGTTCCGCGAGTACGTGGCCTGGCTCCGGGCGCAGGACCGGGGCGAGGCGATGGACTACTGGCGCGCGCGCCTCGCCGGGTTCGAGTCCCCCAACGAGCTGCCCTACGACGCCCGGCCCGGAACCGTCTCGCCGAGCGCCGCGCCCCCGGCCGAGCTGGCCCTAGAGCTGTCGGAGGAGGACACGGAGCGGCTGCAGCAGCTGTGCCGGAGCGTCCGCTGCACGCCCAGCGCCGTGCTCCAGGGAGCGTGGGCGATCCTGCTCGGCCGCTACGGCGCGCAGGACGAGGTCGTCTTCGGGGCCACGACCAGCGGCCGGCCCGCCGAGCTGGCCGGCATCGCCGACATGGTCGGCATGCTCATCGCCACGCTGCCGGTGCGCGCGAGCCTGGGCGGGCGGACCGTCGAGGAGCTGCTGCGGTCGCTGCAGGAGCAGGTGCTGGAGAGCCAGCGCTACGGGTACGCCTCGCTGACGGACATCCAGGCCCGGAGCGCGGTCACGCCGGGCGAGCCGCTGTTCCAGACGCTGGTCGTCTTCGAGAACTACCCGGTGGACGAGGAGGCCGGCGACCGGCCCTTCGGCATCGTGGACGCGGACGCCGTCGAGCACACCAACTACCCGCTGGTCCTCGCGGGCGCCCCCGGTACGCGGCTCGTCGTCCGTCTCCAGTACGACGCGCGGCTGTTCCGCCGCGAGACGGTGGCGCGGCTGATGCGCCAGCTCCACGTCCTGCTCGGGCAGATGGCCCGGACCCCCGAGGCGCCGGCCTGGTCGCTGTCGCCGATGAGCCCCGAGGAGCGGCGGACCCTGCTCCACGCGTGGAACGAGACGTCACGTCCGTATCCGCGGGAGCGTTGCGTGCACGAGCTGTTCGAGGACCAGGTGCGCCGGCGCCCGGAGGCGGAGGCGCTGGTGTACGGGGAGGAGCGGCTGACGTACGCCGAGCTGGACCGGCGGGCGAACCGCCTGGCCCACCGGCTGCGGGAGCTGGGCGTGGTGCCGGACGTGAAGGTGGGGCTGTGCCTGGAGCGTTCGGTGGAGATGGTGGTGGGGATCCTGGGGATCCTGAAGGCGGGCGGGGCGTACCTGCCGCTGGACCCCTCGTACCCGCTGGAGCGGAAGGCGACGATGGTGGCCCAGGCGGGGGCGCGGGTGGTGGTGACGACGGGGGCGTGGCTGGACGTGCTGCCCGCGGTGGAGCGGGTGGTGCGGCTGGACGGCGAGGAGCTGGCGGGCCAGCCGGAGTGGGCGCCCGCCAGCGGCGTGGTGGCGGAGAACCTGGCCTGCATCTTCTTCACGTCCGGCTCGCTCGGAGAGCCGAAGGGGATCGAGTGCACGCACCGGGCGCTCGTGCGGACGTTCGTCGGCGCGGACTTCATGGAGTTCGGCGAGGACGTGGTCTACCTCCAGATGGCGCCGATGTCGTGGGACGGGCTGCCGCTGGAGCTGTGGCCGCCGCTGCTGTACGGGGGCCGGAGCGTGCTGCTGCCGGAGCGGGTGCCGACGCCGGCGCTGGTGGGCGAGGTGATCCGGCGGGAGCGGGTGGACACGGTGTTCCTGACGACCTCGCTGCTGAACGTGATCATGGACGAGGCGCCGGAGGCGCTGGCGGGGCTGCGACACCTGATGACCGGCGGCGAGGCGGTCTCGCTGCGCCACGTGGCGCTGGCCCGCGAGCGGCTGCCGGAGACGCGGCTGGTGCACGCGTACGGGCCGGTCGAGAGCACGGTGTACGCGACCACGTACGACCTGCCGGCGGACCTGGGCGGGGAGAGCACGATCCCCATCGGGGCGCCCATCGGGAACACGCGGGTGTACGTGGTGGACCGGCGCGGGCAGGCGGTGCCGGTGGGTGTGCCGGGCGAGCTGTGGATCGGCGGCGACGGCCTGGCGCGCGGGTACATGGGCCAGCCGGGCCAGACGGCCGAGCGGTTCGTGCCGGACCCGTTCTCGGGCGACGGCGGCCGGCTGTACCGGACCGGCGACCTGGTGCGGTGGCGGGAGGACGGGAACCTGGAGTTCCTGGGCCGGCTGGACGACCAGGTGAAGATCCGCGGTCACCGGATCGAGCCGGGCGAGGTGGAGTCGGTGCTGGGGCAGCACCCGGGTGTGCGCAAGACGGTGGTGCTGGTGCGGCGGGACCCGCTGGGACGCAAGCGTCTGGTGGCGTACGTGGTGGGCGAGGGGCTGGGGGCGGCGGGGTACCGGGGGTACCTGCGGGAGCGGCTGCCGGAGTACCTGGTGCCGTCGGCGTTCGTGGAGCTGGCGGAGCTGCCGCTGCGAGCGAACGGCAAGGTGGACCGGCAGCGGCTGCCGGAGCCGGGCTGGGAGGCGGAGCGGGGCGAGTACGAGGCGCCGCGCGACGAGGTGGAGGCGGCGCTGGCCGGGGTGTGGTCGGAGGTGCTGCGGGTCGAGCGGGTGGGCGTCCACGACAACTTCTTCGAGCTCGGCGGGGACTCCATCGCCAGCATCCGGGTGGTGTCGCGGGTGCGCCAGGCGCTGGGCGCGGAGCTGCCGGTGCGGGCGGTGTTCACGACCCCGACGATCGCGGGGCTGGCGGACCAGGTGCGTGAGGCCGGCGCCTCGGGCGCCCCGGCGCTGGAGCCGAGGCCTGCGGACGCGGAGGCGGTGCTGTCGTACGCCCAGCAGCGGCTGTGGTTCCTGGACCAGTTCGCCCCGGGCAGCTCGGAGTACAACGTGCCGCTGGGCCTGCGCCTGCAGGGCGCCCTGGACGAGCCCGCGCTGCGGCGAGCGCTGGACGGGGTGGTGGCGCGGCACCGGGTGCTGCGGACGAGCTTCGGCCTGGAGCGCGGCGAGCCGCGGCTGGTCGTTCGCGAGCGGGCCGAGGTGCCGTGGCAGGCCGTGGACCTGCGCGGCCTGCCGGCGCCCGAGCGCGAGGCGGAGGCGAGGCGCCTGGCGGAGGCCGAGGCGGCCGCCGCGTTCGGCCTGGACCAGGCCCCGCTGCTCCGGGTGCTGCTGCTCCGCCTCGCGGACGACGAGCGCGTGCTCGTGCTGAACCAGCACCACATCGTCACGGACGGCTGGTCGCA
>VBJR01000407.1 GCA_005880175.1 Chloroflexota bacterium | reverse complement strand
CGAGACACGAACGCTCCCGGACACGCCGGGCGGTCCGAGTCGCCAGGCGTAGAAGTCCCCGCGCTCCAGCCGGCGCGCATCGGCGCCGGCCTGGTCGGGTCGGCGCCGGAGGCGCGCGACCCGACAGCGTTCGACGTACGCGGGTGTGAACGGGCCGAGCGAATCAGCGCTGGCAGTCATGTCGCTGCCCTGTTCGGAGAATCCCCCGCCGCTGCCCGGCCGTCCACCCCGCCACCGGCGGTGTGCCATGCAGGTGACATCATGCACCCTCGTCACTCACGTCGAACGTCCGAAGGGCTGACCGAGGGCGAGTTGGGCTTTGCCTGTGGACTCGCCGCCCGGCCAAGCTGGGCGCCATGGACAGCGACGATGGCTGAGCCACCAGACCAGGCCATCCTGCTCGGGTCGGTGGCCGTCGCCGTCCTGCTCGGGACGACAGTCTGGGCGCTGGGGAGGTTGGCGGCGACGGCTCGCCATGCCGAACCGCCCGGGCGGGCGGCCGCGCCGGTTCCGGCGATCGAGGTCGACGTCGAGTGCGGGGCCAGCGATCAGCTCGACCTCGTGCACGACGCACTCGCCAGGTTGTGGCAGACCTCGAGGCCGGTGCCGGACGAGGAGTGGCGAATGCGGTTCGAGCTCGCCGTCGCGGAGGTGGCCGCCAACATCATCGAGTACGCCCGACCGACCGTGGTGTCGCTTCGGCTGAGCGTGGAGGCGGGGTTCGCCGCGGCCGTGTTCACCTACACGGGGCCGGGCTGGACGGACCTTCCCACCACGGGGCTCCCCGACCCCACGGCCGAGCGCGGCCGCGGTCTGTACCTCGCGAAGACCGGCGTGGACGAGGTCGCCTACCAGCGCAGCGGCATGACGGTCAGCTGGCGGCTCCTCAAGCGACTGTGACTACCGCACGGCCCATGCGGCGCCGCGGGCCAGACGCCGTCGTGGTGTCGACGACGGTCGCGCTCGTGGCCATCATGGCCGTCCTGTTCTGGAGCGTGGCCTACGTCGAGTGGCGAGTGGTCACCGGCCCGGCCGGCGCGGGGACGGTGCCCGCGACCTCCATCAGGCCGGCGCTGCTGCCGCCGGCGATCGGCAGCGGCGTCCTGCTCCTCACCATCCTCGTGTTCTTCGTGGTCATGAGCCGGCGCTGGACGGCGCCGCTGCCGGTGCTGGCGGAGCTGGCGAGGCGGATCGGGACGGGCGAGCGGGTGCCGGTCCCCTACCAGGACCGCCAGGACGAGATGGGCGACCTGGCCGTCGCCCTCCGCCAGTGGCAGGACGCCAGCGCCCTTCGCGAGGTCCTCCTCCGCAGCGCTCCCGTCGGCATCCTCCGCCTCGACCACCACGGCGTCGTCTCCGACGCCAACCGCGCCGCCGGCGCCCTCCTCGCCTGCCTCCCTTCCGACCTCGCCGGCCGGCCGCTGCTCGACCTCGTCCACCCCGACGACCGCGGCCTCGCCGACCGCCTCACCCCCCTCGCCCTGGCGGGCCAGGAGTGGACCGTCGTCGAGGCCCGCCCGTGGCGCCGCGGCGGCTGGCTGTGGTGCTCGGCGACGGTGGCGCCGATGGCCGCCGAGCAGGGCTCGCCCGACAGCCTGGTCGTCATCCTGGAGGACATCGGCGCCCGCAAGCGCCAGGCCGAGTGGGCGGCCGCCATCCAGCGCGAGATGCTGCCCGACCGGCCTCCCCGCCTCGACGGCTACGAGATCGCCGGCCGCTGCCTGTTCGCCCAGGAGGTCGCCGGCGACCTCTACGACTGGGCCGACACCGGCGACGGACACCTGGAGCTCACCCTCGCCGACGTGATGGGCAAGGGCATGGGCGCCGCCCTGGTCATGGCCGCCCTGCGCACCCTCCCCGCCGAGCTCGGCCCTGCCCAGCGGGTGACCAGGGCGGCCCGGGCGATGACCTTCGGGCCCCCCGACGACAGCCTGTTCGTCACCCTCTTCCACGCTCGCCTGGAGCTGGCCAGCGGCTGCCTCCGATACGTCGACGCCGGCCACGGCTACTGCCTGCTCCGCCGCGCCGGCGGCGACCTCGAACGCCTGCCCACACGCTCCCTGCCGGTCGGCATCGGCCAGGCCTTCGCCGAGGGCACGGTCTGCCGAGCTCGCCCCCGGCCTCGGCGCCCGCCAGGCCGTGGACCGGCTCGTCGCCACCGTGCCCGGCCGCCCCGCCGACGACGTCACCGTCCTCGTCCTCGGCCGGGCCCTCACACCCGCCAGATGAAGGGCCGGGGAGCGAGCTCCCCGGCCCCGGACCGCCGGATCGGGTGCTGGCCTACGTGGCCGCGGCGGCCATGTAGACGGCGGCCGCTTCGTTGCCGTAGTACGGCGAGAACATCTGCAGCGGCTGCGCGGTGTAGATGTAGTCGTTGTGGCCGTTGGCGAAGCCGCCGCCGCCACCGAAGAAGATGTACCACTGGCCGCCGCTGGAGCCGCCGGTGAAGTTGCTGCCGATGCCGATCGTGGCGGGCGAACCCTGCGCGGTGTCGAGGTGGTTCGACGACGCCGTGCTCAGGTCCATGCAGCAGCCGTCGTACGGCGCGCCAGCCGGGTAGCCGATGTCCGAGAAGTGCTGGACCACCGACTGGTTGAACGCGATGCCCTCACCGCCGATGGTCGACACGGCCGTCGAGCCGCCGCCCGGGCAGTTGCCCGCGCTGTCGCCCGGCGTCCCGTTGCTGCAGTTCAGCACCAGGGCGCCGAGGTCGACGGCCAGCGTGCCGTTGAAGAACCAGGTGCTCAACGTCCACGCGCCGCGGGCCGTCCACACGCCGCGCGGGCACCCGACACTGGCGTCGTACGCGGGGCAGAACACGAAGTTGCTGTAGAAGTACGCGCTGCCGCCGTTGGCGACACAGTGGCCGGCCGTGAACAGCACGCTCAGGTTGCGGCTGTTGATGATCGCGGCCGAGCAGCGGAAGTCACCGCCGCCCACGGGATCGTGGAAGAACAGCGCTCCGTTCGGCGCCCACGGGAACTGGGTGTACGGGACGCCCATCGCCTTGACGGCGCCCGCGTTCGTGGCCGGGGGCGGGTAGTCGTACGCGTCGCTGCCGGGGAAGCTCTGCGGCACGGCGTCGCTCGCGGAGGCCGGCGCCCCGGTGCCGTCTTCCGTCCGCGCGCTCGAGCCGCCGCCGGCGGGCGCGAGGGGCGGGACGCTGCTGGGAGCGCCGTGCGCCACGGTGACGCGACCCGCGTTCGCGGCGGCCGCTCCGGAGACGACCTTGCGCACGGGCTGGGCGGCCCGCATCGCCTCGGCCGTCCAGTACGACTGCAGGGCCGGCAGGGGCCCGGACGCCACCGGATGAGCCGGGCCTGACGCGTCCGCGGACGCGTTGATGACGGAGTGGGGGCTCGTGCCATAGCCGATGCTGAACACGGCCAGCAGAGCCACACCGACAGGGGCGAACCTCAGGTTCCGAAGGACACGGATATTCACGTGTTGTCTCCTATGACGCTCACGGAGGGACCGCGAGCACACGCGGCGCGCCTCTCGGCAGGCCGCTGCCAACTGACGTCTGGCATAGGCAGAACCTCACACGATGCCGTCGTCCCGTGAACGGGGGACGCGACACGCAGCCATGCGGGTAGTAACCCGGAGGCACCTCTCTCGTGCGCCTCCGGGTTCTCAGTATCCCGGCCGGCGCCGCCGCACCGCTAGTCGCGTTTTTGCGTAATTCTCTACGTACGCGCGTCGGAGGCGTCGTTGACGCCGGTGACCGCCTCGCGGCGCTGGGCTTGCAGCGTCCAGGAGATGAGCTTGGCGCGCGATTGCGCGCCCAGCTTCACGCGGATGTTGTCGACGTGCTTCTCCACCGTCCGTTTCGAGATGCGCAGCCGTGCCGCGACCTCGGCGTTGGTGGACCCGGCCGCCACGAGCACGGCCACCTCGCGCTCTCGCGCGGTCAGGCGGGCATCCGGCCTCGCGGTCTGTGTCGCGTGGCCGTTCTGGTGGCCACGCGACACGTCACCGTATTGGCAGCAGCGAACGCTGGACAGGGCCTGAACCGCGGCTTCGACATCGTCGGGCGATCGGTCCGTGAGCAGCGCGATCAACTGCACCGTTCCGGAACGATCCAGTCCGAGGAGCGCGCCGAGGCTGGCCATCACGCGAGCCATGGCTGCGAATCGTGATCCTCCATGTACCGGAGCCGTGTCGGTGGCCTCTGCGGGGAGCGGGCACCACCGAACCGGCTAGACAGTTACTCCCGTTTCCATACCCGGCACTGAGTATGGCACGCCAGTGTGGCGGAGGACCCTGATCCCGTTCGCGCCGGGGCCGTCTAGGAAGCTGTTGAAAAGGTAGCCGGGCAGCCGTCCCGGCCGTTGTACATGGCGGACCCTCCAGTCCAAATCGACGTCTTCGAGGAGGTTGGCGACGGATGCTG
>VBJR01000359.1 GCA_005880175.1 Chloroflexota bacterium | reverse complement strand
GCCGGCGCGCCAGCACCTCGTCGAGCAGCGGCAGCCGCTCCCCCAGGAGGCCGGCCACCACCTCGTCCATCCGGCAGTTGCAGCCCATCTCGTGGTGCAGGAAGCGGTGCACGCCGTCCTGCCCGTGGTTGCGCAGCATGCGGCACCGGCGCTCGGTCTCCGCGTCCCGGGTGACGACGGCGCCGGCCTCGCCGGGCGCCCGCAGGCAGCCGCCCGTCAGGTCCACGGCGGCGGCGTCCCCCCACGTCCCCGCGGCCCGGCCGGCCCGGGCGGCGCCGAGACCGCCGCCCACGTCCTCGACGACCCGCAGGCCGTGCGCACCGCCGGCGGCGGCGATGGCCGGCACGTCGGCCATGGCGCCCGCGTGGACCACGACCACGGCCCGGGCGCCCCGTCCGAGCCGCTCGACCTCCGCGGCCGAGAGCGTCGTGCCGCCGGGGACGACGTCGGCCCACAGCGGCTCGGCGCCCACCGCGGCGGCGGCGGCCGCGGCCGCGCCGCCGGCGAAGGCCGGCAGCACCACCCGGTCGCCGCGTTCGACGCCTGCCGTGCGCAGGGCCAGTACGAGCGCGCCCACGTGGCTGGCGCAGGCGACCACCCGGGCCGCCAGCCGATCGCCCAGGCCGGCCTCGAACGCCTGGCTGCGGGGCCCCAGGATCACCTTCTCCGCGCGCGCGATCTCGGGGAGCAGACGCAGGATCGAGCGGGCGGCGTCGGAGCCGCCTGCGGGCGCGAGTCGGATACCGGCGGCGGTCATCGTCCTTTCCCTCCGGCGGCGGGCGCCACGAAGTCGGCGATCGCGTCGCAGACGCGGTCCACCGCATCGAGCGCGAGGTCCGGGTACAGCGGCAGGGCCAGCGTGCGCCGGCACGCGCGCTCGGCGACCGGGAAGTCGCCCTCCCGGTAGCCGAGGCCGGCGAAGCAGGGCTGGCGATGGAGCGGCCGCGGGTAGTACTCCTCGGTGCCGATCCCGCGCTCCTGGAGGTGGCGGGCGAGGCCCGCCTTGTCCTCCGCCTCGACCAGGTACACGTAGTGGACCGGGTTCGTCGCGGACCGCCGCGCCGCCAGGCCCGGGCGCACGACGGGACCGGCCAGGTCGGCCAGCCGCTCGTCGTAGCGGGCGGCGAGGAGCGCTCGCCGGGCGATGTCGCGGTCCACCCGCTCCAGGCGGGTCAGCAGCACCGCGGCCTGGAGGTCGTCGAGCCCGCCCCCCACCGCGCACGAGGGCGCGGTGCCGGCGAGCTGCGCCCGGCACGCGTCCGCGACGGCCGTCTCGTTCGTCACGACCATCCCGGCGTCGCCGAGCGCCGCCAGCGTCTTCGTCGGGAAGAAGGACAGGACCCCGCCGCGGCCGAGCAGGCCCCCGTGCACGCCGCCGTACCACATGCCGAAGGCCTCCGCGCTGTCCTCCACCACGTCCAGCCCGCGGGCCCGGGCGAGGCCGGTGACGGCGTCCATGTCCGCCATCTGGTCGAAGAGGTGGACGGGCATGATCGCCCGGGTCCGGGGGGTCACCGCCCGCTCGGCGCTCTCCGGGTCGATCGTGTAGGTCAGCGGCTCGACGTCGGCGAAGACCGGGGTGGCGCCCACCAGGGCGACCGCCGAGGCGGAGGCGAAGAAGGTGAAGCAGGGGACGACGACCTCGTCGCCGGCGCCGATCCCGACCGCCCGCAGCAGCAGCAGCAGGGCGTCCGTTCCGCTGGAGCAGGCGACCGCGTGACGGGCGCCGGTGTAGCGCTCGATCCGCCGTTCCAGCTCCGCCACCTCGGCGCCGGCGGGCTGCCGTCCGGCGGCGATCGCCTCGATCCGGGCCGCCAGGCGGGGCCAGTCCTCGTCGAACGAGCGCGCCCCGTCGAAGAAGGGCATCCCGCCGGCGGGGTCCTGACCGGTAGGGACGACCGGTTGGGTCTGTATCAAGGGAGCACCTCCAGCGAGACCGGCGAGCCGCCCGACGCGGCGGCGGCGGCCTCGTCCAGCAGCCGGCAGACGAGGAGATGGAGGGCCAGGTCGCTGGCCGGCCGCGGCCCCCGGCCCTCGAACCACGCGTAGGCCTGGCGCACCAGGCGCTCGAGCGTGTCGTCCCGGAAGAGGCACCTGGCGGGTGCCGGGCCGCCGGTCGAGCGCCACGTCAGCTCCGACCACAGCTCCGACGCGTCGGCCGAGAGGTGGCCGCGGAGGCCCGTCCCGCCCGCCCACGCGACGTCCACCCAGCGCTCGCGCACCGGCGACGCCAGGTCGGAGCTCAGGTGGACGTCCACGCCGCCCACCCGGAGCCGCATGTCGGCCGAACCCATGGCGGCGACGCGCCGGCTCCCGACCACCAGGTCGGCGGCCGCCGCGCGCCGCAGCGCGACGTCCTCGCCCAGGAGGTGGACGGCCAGCGCCACCATGTGGGGCATCTCCACCGCCCACGCGGTCTCCGGCGCCGGCGCGGCCAGCGTGCGCGACACCCGCATCTTCGACTGGCGCATGCGCAGCAGCGCCGGCGGACCGGCGCGGTCGAGCTCCTCGCGGACGCGGTCGGTCAGACCGCTGAAGAGCCAGTTGGCGACCACGACCACGTCCAGGCCGTCGCGCTCCGCGAGCCCCGCGATCGCCGCCGCTCCCGCCCGGCTGTCCGCCAGCGGCTTCTCGACGATGAACCGCCGGTAGCCGAGCGCCGCCGCCCTCGCCACCACGTCCGCGTGCCGCGCCGGCGGCACGCAGACGTGCACCACCGCGCCGGCGGGGTCGCCGCGGGGCAGGAGCGACAGGTCGGGCACGATGGGCACGGGCAGGTCCGGCGCCACCGCCGCCGCCGGGTCCACGATGCCGAGCACCCGCCGCTCCGGCATCCGGGCCAGGCAGGGCAGGTGGAGGTCCCGGCCGGCGTGGCCGAACCCGACCAGGATGCTGCCGAGCGGGCGGCCGGCCCCGGCGGCGCTCACGGCGCCGTCACGGCCGCGGCCGCCCGGTACGCGTCCTCCACGAGGTGGACCACCGCCGGGCCGTTCGGGTTGGACCGTCCGGCGCGGCAGTGCGCCCGGAAGTCCGCGAGCACGCCCTCGTACTCGTGGAAGAGGGACGACTTGAACTTGGGATACCCGGCGAGCATGTCCGCCTCGTCGGCGCCGCCGCCGCGATGGCGGACCCGGACGTCCTTCTCCTCCCCCGGGTGGTCCCAGTCCAGGTCGATGCCGGCGAGCGCCCCGCCGGCGCGCAGCGTGACCTCGGCGCGACGGTCCACGCCGCGGCCGTCCCGCTCGACCCGGGCCGCCACGACGTCCACGGGGCCGGGGACGAGGAGGAGCACCAGGTCGATCGCGTTGGGGCCGTTGTCGGCCAGGCAGCCGCCGCCGCAGGCGCGCGGGTCGAGGTACCAGCTGTCGCCCCCGCAGTGCTCCTCGATCCGCTCCCGGTAGCGGACCGCGAGCGTCTCGGGCGGGCCCGCGGCCAGCAGCCGGCGCCGCAGCGCGAGGACGTTGTCGTTGTAGCGGCGATGGAAGGCGGTGAAGAGGGTCCGCCCGACCGCGCTCGCCCGCTACACCAGGGCGTCGGCCTCGCCGGAGCGCATCGTGAGCGGCTTCTCGCAGCAGACGTGCTTCCCCGCGTCGAGCGCGGCCCGGCAGGCCTCGCCGTGGAGGTGGTTGGGCAGGTTGACGACGACCGCGTCGATCGAGCGGTCGCCGAGCAGCTCCCGGTAGTCGGCCGTGGCGGTCACGCCGGGCCCGGCCAGGGCGCCCGTCTTGCGGTCGTCGAGGTCGCACACGCCCCGCAGGTGGAGGCCGGGGTCGCGCGCGATCGCCGCCGCGTAGTACCGCGAGATGACCCCGAGACCGATCAGCCCGATGTGCATGGCGCTCACTCCGGCTCCAGGACGCGGCGGGCCACGGTGACCTCGTCGAGGATCGCCGGGACCGGCTCGACGCCCAGGCCGGGGCCGTCGGGGACCCGGATGCACCCGTCCTCCAGCTCGAAGGGAGGTGTGACGTCGCGGTGGTAGTAGCGCCGCGACGCCGAGAGGTCGCCCGGCAGCGTGAAGCCGGGGAGGGCGGCGAGGGCCAGGTTGGCAGCGCGTCCCAGGCCCGTCTCCAGCATGCCGCCGCACCACACCGGCACGTCCCGGCGCTGGCAGAGGTCGTGGATCCGCACCGCCTCCAGGTGGCCTCCGACCCGGCCCGGCTTGACGTTGACGACCCGGCAGGCGCCGAGCTGGAGGGCGGCGTCGGCGGTCTCGGCCGACGTGATCGACTCGTCCAGGCACACCGGCGTCCGGATCTCGCGCGCCAGCTCGGCGTGCGCGAGCACCTGCTCCTCCGGGAAGGGCTGCTCGATCAGGAGGAGGCCGAGGTCGTCCAGCGCCAGCAGCTGGTCGGCCTGGCAGCGGCGGTAGGCGCCGTTGCCGTCCACCTGGAGCGCCAGGTCGGGGCCGAAGCGCTCCCGCACCGCCCGCACGGGTTCCGCGTCCCAGCCCGGCTCGATCTTCAGCTTGACCCGCCGGTAGCCCCGCTCCAGGTGGTCCTCGACCACCTGGAGCAGCTGGTCCACGCTGCCCTGGATCCCGAGGGACACGCCGGCCGGCACCCGCTCCCGGACGCCGCCCAGGTGGCTCGCCAGCGAGACGCCGCGGCTCCGCAGCTCCGCGTCCAGGACGGCCATCTCGAGCGCCGCCTTGGCCATCCGGTGGCCGGAGACGCCGGCCAGCGCGCCGGCGACGTCGGCGGCCGCGAGCCGTGGCCGGCGGAACAGGCGCGGCGCCAGGTGGCGCTCGATGACCAGCTCGCAGCCGAGCACGAACTCCGAGGAGTACGCGGGCTCGCTCTGGGCGACGCACTCGCCCCAGCCGTGGCCCTCCGTCGTGGTCGCCCGGACCAGCAGGGCCTCGCGCTCCGACTGGACGCCGAACGCGGTGCGGAACGGCGCGACCAGCGGCATCAGGACGCGGCGCAGCTCGAGCGCCAGGAGTCTCATGCGGCCGCCTCCGCGCCCGGGTCCTCGATCCGGTTGCGCAGCTCGCCGAACCCGTCGGAGAAGATGGTCACGACGTCCCCGCGCTGGCTGTACGCGCGGGCCGGGACGATGACGCCGGTCCCCAGCATGATGACGGTCCCGGGGGGGAGGTGCCCGTCCGGCTCGACCCGGATGCGCTTGGAGGGCGGCGGCGCGTCGCCGAAGCGCCGGCGGTATTCCACGATCAGACGCGGGATCTCGGAGAAGGGCCGCTTCCGGCGCGCCGTGCTGTACACGTAGCGGTAGATCGTCTGGCCGTCGCGCTCGATGGTCATCCCGATCTCCAGCGCGCCGTCGTCCGCGATGCGTTCCGGAGGCACGAACTCCGGGCCCAGGGCGCAGCTCCGCGGCCAGCACTTGCCGACGTACGTGCCGTCGAAGTCGCGGTCGCGCCCGCGGGTCTCGATGGAGAACGCGGTCAGGTCGTTCGCCAGCGTGTACGCGCGCACCTCGTGGCGCTCGCCGAGGAGGATGGCGAGCTCCGGCTCGGGCCAGTGGGGCACGAGCTCGCCCGTCTCGGCGTCGCGCCGCAGCGCCAGGCTCTGGCCGCTCTGGACGACGTTCTCGCGCCCGCCCTTGACGAAGAACGAGAAGTCCTGCGTCTGGGAGCTGTGGCTGCGGTCGATCGTCGCGGTCAGGCGCCGGCGCATGGCCAGGCTGGGCTGGTACGTGTAGGCGGCGCCCACGACCTGGCTGATCGCCTCATAGGGTCCGGATGACATCGATCAACCTCCGCTGTGCCAGGTCGCCCTCGACCAGGTAGCCGACGGGCTCCGAGATGGCCATCGCGTCTCCGTCGAGACGCTGCTTCAGTCGCAGTCGGATCACCCTGCCCAGCACGTGTCCGGTCGCCTGGCCGACGTCCCCGAGCAGGCCCGGGTCCGCGCTGCCGAGGCAGATCGTGTCGCGCTCCGGGACGGGCGATCCGCCGCGGTCGCCGGCGAGCTGGTAGACGGTCATGCCCGCCGCCCCGGCCGCCATCGCGGTGTTGCGGATCGCCGGTGCGCCCGGCTCGCGGGCGTACAGCAGCAGCAGGTCGCCCGGGCACGCGGCGGCCAGTTGCTGGCAGCTGACGATCCCGGGCACCAGCCGGTCGTTGCCGATGCCGCTGTAGTCGCAGGTGGTCGGGGTCGAGTGGATGCGCCGGCTGGGCGGCCGCCGGACCTCGAAGACCGCGTCCCAGTTGAAGTTGTGGGCCGTGTGCTCGGCCGAGATGCTGAGCGGTCCGCCCTCGGGCGCGAGCAGGAACACGGACCGCTCGCCGATGAAGGCCCGGCACACGTCGCGGCTGAGCCGGTCGAGCGCCGGCGCGTGCGCCTGGAGGCGCTCGAAGCTCGCCGCCAGGCTGGTCGCGTACTCGTCGCGATGGCCGGCGAGGCCGGTCGCGACCCCGGCGTGGCACCGGCGAGCGCACTCGACGGCGACGCGGAGGAGGGCCTGGATCACGTCCTCGCTCATCTGCTGGTCGTGGACCGGGATGACGACGGGCAGGTCGGTCAGGCGCCGGGCCGTGATCCTGCCGCCGTCGAAGCCGGCGAGCGAGATGGTCGGGATGCCCAGCCGCCGGCAGTGGCCGGCCGCGCTGAGCAGGTTGTCCGAGTCGCCGCTCCCGCTGATGAAGATCACGAGGTCGGCGGGGGTGGCGCGCTCGGCGCGGAGCACCGTCTCGAACACCGCGTCGAAGCCGGCGGACACGGCGCCGTGCTGGCCGCTGTGGTAGTCGATGCCGCAGTTGACCCGGACGCCGCAGGAGTCAGTGAAGCTGCTCCGGAGCTCGTGCTCCAGGTGCCGCGAGATCGCGTGGCTGCCGCCGTTGCCGAAGACGTAGATCGTGCTCCGGTCCCTGGCGACGGTGGCGGCGATCGCCTCGGCGAGCGAGCGCAGGGTCGCGTCCGGGACCGCCCGGAGCTGGTCCACGACCACGGTCGCGTAGACGTTCGTGAACCGGGCGATGGCGTCGCTGAGGTCGTCCTCCCCGGCGTGCCAGGTGGCCGTCCGGGTCACCGCCGTCATCGGGCGGCCCCGACGCGCGCGCCGGCCTCCTCCCGGATCGCTTCGACCAGCTCCGCGACGGCCGCGCAGCAGCGCGCCATCTCCTCCCCCCTGCCCAGGCCGACGCGCACGTGGCCGGGGAAGCCCAGCGGCGTCGCGTCCACGACCTCGATCAGCCGCTCCTCGCGCAGCCGGCGAGCGAGCTCGCCGCCGTCCACGCCCGCGGGGACGAGCACGAAGTTGGCCTCCGACGGCGGGCAGGGCAGCCCGCACGCCTCGAACCGCCGGAGCACGGCCGTCCGGACCCGCTCGTTGCCCGCGCGGACGCGCCGGACGTGCGCCTCGTCGGCGAGGGCGGCCACCGCGCCCGCCTGGCCGGCGGCCGTGACCGCGAAGACCGGCAGGTGCTCGCGCAGCCGGGCGACCAGGTCGGCCGGCCCCACCGCGTAGGCGACGCGGATGCCGGCCAGGCCGTGCACCTTCGAGAACGTCTTCAAGACCAGGCAGCGGGCGCCGTCGCGCACGTGGCGCAGCGCCGAGCCGGTGGCCGGCGCCGTGTACTCGCCGTACGCCTCGTCGACGGCGAGCACGCCCCCGCCGGCCGCGGCCGCGTCCAGCAGGCGCCGGACCTCGGCGCCCGTGAGGGTCGTGCCGCAGGGGTTGTGCGGGGTGCAGACGAAGCAGCAGCCGAAGCGCCGCGCCATCGCCGCCTCCAGGTCCGGCGCGGAGAGCCGGTAGCCGGGAGTCTCGGCCCAGCGGATCGGGGCCCCGCACTCCTCCATCACCCACCGGTAGATCGGCCACGTGCGGGTGGGCAGGATCGCCGGCGCCGCCGCCGACACGAAGGCCCCGGCGATGGCCGCGAGGACGCCGGGGGAGCCGTGTCCCACCGCGACCATGTCGGGGGTGACGCCGTGATGCCGCGCCAGTGCTCCGCGGAGCTCCGAGCACTCCGGGTCGGGGTACCGGTGCGGGCGCGCCGCCTCGCGCCTCATCGCCTCGACGGCGAGCGGCGAGGGGCCGTACGGACTCTCGTTGAGGCCCAGCCTCAGCACCTCCAAGCTCATCGGGCACTGTGTAACGGGCCCGTCGTGAGGCGTCCGTTACCCCGCAGTGACGCCAGCGAGACCGGCGGTGCGGGGGTTGCGGGGGCGTTCCGGGCGGCTCACGGGCGCGTCACGGAGGCCCCCCTACGATCCGGGGCCTCATGGCAGTACTGCAGATCGGAGTCCCCCGAAGCGGCAACTCGTGGCTGCACCGGATCCTGGTGCTGCTGCACGACCTGGCCGGCGTCCCCGACCGGAGCTTCATCGCCGCCCACCCGATCCACGAGGAGGCGCGCGGCTGGCCCCTGAGCCTCGCGGGCCAGGCCGACATCGACATGGTCGACATCGAGCCGCACGCCCTCTTCTGCGGCATCTCGACCCTGTTCCGCGAGGAGATCACCGACCCCGGCCGCTACGTGGACTCGTGCCGGATCGTCTGGAGCCACTCCCCCTACGTGGAGCGGATGAACGACTTCTACCGCCGCTTCTCCGCGATCCTCTACATCCTCCGCGACCCGCGCGACGTCGCGGTGTCCCTCGCCCACTTCCGCTTCACCCCCTACTCCCGGCGCTTCCACTCGCCGACCTCGGCCACGACGCCGCAGGAGTACCTGGACCAGAACCTGAGCAACCTCACGTGGTACTGGGTGCGGCCGACCTCGGGCGGGAGGTCCGGCAGCTCGCCGCGGACCTCGACCTCGACATCCCCGCCGGCCGCCTCGACGCCGCGCTCCACGAGCTGACGTTCGAGGCGATGCGGCTGGACAGCCCCCAGCACCTCCGGCACGGCCGGGCGTCGCTGTGGCGCGAGGCGTACACGGACGAGCAGCTGGCGGAGATGGACGAGCTGGCCGGGCCGATGCTGCGGCTGCTCGGCTACTCGCTCGCCAGCCCCGGCCCGGACGACGCCGCCCCGGGCGGACCGCCCGGCGACGCGCGCGGCGTCTCGGCGGCCGCCCTGCGCGACGCGTACGCCCGCTGCAGCCGGGTGGCGGCCGGACGCTGCCAGGCGGGGTGGGAGCTGTGAACCTCGTCCCGACGGCCCCCGCCGGCCTGCTCCGCCGGATCGAGGCGGCTGCCGAGCGCCGGCCGGAGGCCACGGCGGTCGAGTCGGGCGGCACGCGCCTGACGTACGCCGACCTGAACCGGGCCGCCAACCGGCTCGCCCGGTACCTGCGCGGGCGCGGAGTCGGTCCCGAGGTCCGGGTCGCGATGTGCCTGGACCGCTCGGCGCAGCTGGTGACGGCCATGCTCGCGGTGCTCAAGGCGGGCGGCGCGTACGTGCCCCTCGACCCCGAGTACCCGGCCGACCGCCTTCGCTACATGCTCGAGGCGTCGCGGGCGCCGGTGCTGCTGACCGCCGAGGCCTCGAGGGAACGGCTGGGCGCCGCCGCCGCCGGCGCGGTCTGCCTGGACTCGGCCGGCGGCGAGTGGGCCGGCCAGCCGGCCGGCAACCTGGAGCCGGCGGCGGTCCCGGGCAACCTGGCGTACGTCATCTTCACGTCCGGGTCGACGGGCCGGCCCAAGGGCGTGATGATCGACCACTCGGCCCTCCGCAACCTGGTGGAGTGGAACGTCCGCGTCTACGAGCTGACGCCGGACGACCGCACCACGGCCATCGCCAGCCCGAGCTTCGACCCGATGGGCTTCGAGGTGTGGCCCGCACTGGCCGCCGGCGCCAGCCTGCTGGTCCCGGACGCCGAGACGCGGATCTCGCCGGACCGGCTCCAGCGCTGGCTCCTCGCCAACCGCGTGACCGTGAGCTACGTCCCGACGCCGCTCGCGGAGCGCCTGCTCAAGCTCGACTGGCCCGCGGACGCCCCGCTCCGGCTCCTCCACACCGGGGGCGACCGCCTGAGCGGCCGGCCGGCGCCGGGCGTGTCGTTCCGGCTCATGAACCACTACGGGCCGACCGAGAACACGGTGGCCTCGACCGTCTCGGCGGTCGGCGCCAGCCGGCGGCCGGCGCTGCCGGACATCGGCCGCCCGATCGACAACACGTTCGCGATGGTCCTCGACGAGGACCTGGGGCGTCCGGGGGACGGAACGGCGGGCGAGCTGTTCCTGGGTGGCGCCGGGCTGGCCCGCGGCTACCTCGACCAGCCGGCTCTGACCGCGGAGCGGTTCGTGCCCAACCCGCTGGCCGCGCGCCCCGGGGAGCGGCTCTACCGGACGGGCGACCTGGCCCGGTGGCGTCCCGACGGCGCCCTGGAGTACATCGGCCGGGCGGACCGCCAGGTGAAGATCCGCGGCCAGCGCGTGGAGCTGGGCGAGATCGAGGCCGTGCTGTCGGCCCACCCCGACCTGCAGGCGGCGGCCGTCGAGGCGGTCGCGTCCGCTGATGGCGAGCGCCGGCTGGTCGGCTACGTGAGCCCGCGGGCCGGCGCGGAGCCGGCGGTCCGCGAGCTGCGGCAGTACCTGGCCGAGGTCCTGCCCGCGTCGATGGTCCCGTCGGCGTTCGTGCTGCTGCCCGAGCTGCCGGCGACCGCCAACGGCAAGGTGGACCGCGCGGCGCTGCCGCCCCCGGCGGAGCAGCCCGATCTCGACGGCGCCCGCACCGCTCCGCGCTCGCCGGCCGAGGCGGCCGTCGCGGCGATCTGGCGGGACGTCCTCGGTCTGGAGCGGGTCGGGGTCGAGGACGACTTCTTCGACCTCGGCGGCCACTCCCTCCTGGCCGAGCGGGTCTCCGCCAGGATGCGGGAGGCGTTCGGCGTCGAGGTCGGCTACCGGACGCTGTTCGAGTCCTCGACCGTGGCGCAGCAGGCGGCGCTGGTGGCGGGCGCGGCGGCCGGGCCGCCGGCGCCGGCCGGACGCGCCGCCGGGGGGGACGAGGCGCCCCTCTCCACGGGTCAGCGGCGGCTGTGGCTGGCGGACCAGCTGGACCGGGGCGCGGCCGCGTACCGGGAGGCGGCGTCGGTGTGGCTGCGTGGCGAGCTCCGGCCCGACGCCCTGCGCTGGGCGCTGAACGAGGTGGTGCGCCGGCACGCGGTCCTGCGCACGCGGTTCGCGCTCCGCGCCGGCGAGCCGGTGCAGGCGGTCGCGGCCGGGCTCCGGCTCGACCTGGACCCGGTGGCCGCGGCCGGCGAGGCCGATGCGCTGCGCATGGCGGGCGAGCTGGCGGCCCGCCCCTACGACCTGACTCGCGGACCGCTGGTGCGCGCCGGGCTCTTCCGGCTGTCGGCGACCCACCACCTGCTGGTGGTCGCGATGCACCACGTCGTCTGCGACGCGTGGTCGGTCGCCATCCTCTGGCGGGAGCTGGCCGAGCTGTACGAGGCGCGCGTCCTGGGGCGCGCGCCGGCCCTGCCGGAGCTCACCGTCCAGTACGCCGACTTCGCGGCGTGGGAGGCGGCGCGGCCGGAGGGCGATCGCCTCGACCGCCAGCGCGCCTTCTGGCACCGGCAGCTCGCCGGCGTGACCCCGTCGCTCGACCTGCCGACCGGCCAGCGGCGCCGAGACGGCGCCGGCTCCGCCGGCCACTGCCGCCGGCCGGTGCCCGCCGGCGTGGTCCGGCGCCTGGAGGCGGTCTCCCGCCAGGCCCGGGTCACCCTCTTCATGACCCTGCTCGCGGCGTACCAGGTCGTCCTCGCCCGCCTGAGCGGCCAGACCGACGTCGTCGTCGGCGCGCCGATCACACGGCGCCCGCGGGCCGACTTCGAGCCGCTGATCGGGTTCTTCGTGAACCCCCTGGTGCTGCGCACCGACCTGGGCGGCGACCCGACGTTCCGGGAGCTCCAGGGCCGCGTGAACGAGGTCGCGCTCGGCGCGTACGACAACCAGGACGTGCCGTTCGACGACCTGGTCGAGGAGGCCCGCCAGGGCCGCGACCTGGGTCCGCGGCCCCTGCTGCAGTACCTGTTCGCGCTCCAGAACATCCGGGTCGAGGGACCGCGCCTGCCCGGCGTGGAGGCCCGGGTCGAGCAGCTCGACCGGATCGCGCCGATGTTCGACCTCGAGCTCGAGCTGGAGCCCCGGGAGGACGGCGGCCTGGAGGCGCGGGTCCTGTTCGACCGCGACGTGTTCGACCCGGCCGCGGCCGAGCGGGTGACCAGCGCGTACGTCGCGCTGCTCGACGCGGTCGCGGCGGACCCCGACCGCCGCATCGGCGACCTCCCGCTCGACGGGGAGCGCGAGCGCCGGCGGCTCCTGGTCGAGTGGAACGACACCGGCCGGCCCCTGCCGGCCGGCGCCGGCCGGGCCGGCATCATCGACGAGCACGTCGCCGAGCGGCCCGGGTCGCCGGCCCTCGTCTTCGGCGACACCGTGCTCACGTACGCCGAGCTCGACCTGCGCTCCCGCCGGCTCGCCGCCCGCCTCCGCCGGCTCGGAGTGGGGCCCGAGACGGTTGTCGGCGTCTGCCTGGAGCGCTCGCCCGAGCTGGCCGTGGCCATGGTCGCGGTGCACCGGGCCGGCGGCGCCTACCTGCCCCTCGATCCCGAGTACCCGCGGGCGCGCCTGGAGCCGATGGTCGAGGACTCGGGCACGGCCCTGGTCCTCACGACGGACCAGCTCGCGGACCGCCTCCCGGCCGGGCGCGCCGCGGTCGTGGCCGTGGCCGGCGACGACGCCGCGGCCGGCGGCGGGCCGCCGGAGCCTCCGGCCGCGCCCGGCAACCTGGCCTATGTCATCTACACGTCCGGGTCCACGGGCCGGCCCAAGGGCGCCGGCTGCACCAGGTTGGGCCTCGCCGCCCTCATCGAGGCCCAGCGGGCCGTGCTGGGGATCACCCCGGGGGACCGGGTCCTGCAGTTCTCGTCCGCCAGCTTCGACGCGTCCGTGTTCGAGATGGTGCTGGCCCTGGCCAGCGGCGCGGCGCTCGTGCTCGCCACCCCGGCCGAGCTCGCCGGCGGCGAGCCGCTGCTGGAGCTGCTGCGCCGCCAGCGCGTGACCGCGGCCGTGCTGCCGCCCTCGGTGCTGCGCGAGGTGCCCGCGGCGGACCTGCCCGACCTGCGGACGCTGACCGTCGCCGGCGAGGCGTGCGGGGCGGACCTCCTCGCCACGTGGGCGCCCGGCCGCCGCTTCCTCAACCTGTACGGGCCGACGGAGGCGACGGTGTGGACCACGTCCAGCGAGCGCCTGGGCGGCGACGACCGCCCGGACATCGGTCGGCCGATCCCCAACACCACCGTCTACGTGCTGGACCGCCACCTCCGGCCGGCGCCGCTCGGCGTGGCCGGCGAGCTCTGCATCGGCGGCGCCGGCCTGGCCCGCGGCTACGTCGGCCGGCCGGGCCTGACGGCCGAGCGCTTCGTGCCCAACCCGTTCGCGGCCGGCGAGCGGCTGTACCGAAGCGGCGACCTGGCCCGGTGGCTGCCGGACGGCCGACTCGACTTCCTGGGCCGGATCGACCACCAGGTCAAGGTGCGGGGCCTCCGCATCGAGGTCGGCGAGATCGAGGCGGCGCTGGC
>VBJR01000406.1:3185-5396 GCA_005880175.1 Chloroflexota bacterium | reverse complement strand
TCCCCGCGTTCCGGAGCACGTAGCCGCCGAGCATGTGGATGCGGGGCGGCCGGGGCATGGTCGGCGCCCGCACCGACTTCCTGGACGCCCAGGCCTCCTTCGAGTGGCCCCTCCTCAAGCGCGTCCTCGCGTACTTCCGGCCCTACTGGCCGCACGCGCTGGTCGCCCTGCTCACCATCGTCCTGGCCTCGGCGCTCGGGCTGGTGCCGGCCCTCGTCACCAAGACGCTGATCGACCGCGTCCTCCGGCCGGGCGCGAGCTTCCAGACGGTGGCCGTGGTCGTCGTCGCCGGGGTGCTGGCCGGGCTGGGCGAGGGCTTCCTCGGGGTCCTCCGCTCGTACATCCAGAACGTGATCGCGCAGGGGATCATGTACGACCTCCGCAACCAGCTGTTCGGCCGCCTGGTGGACCAGTCGATCGCGTTCTTCACGCACGTCAAGACCGGCGACATCCTGTCCCGCCTCTCCAGCGACGTCAGCGGCATCCAGTCGGTCGTGTCCGACACCCTCTTCAGCCTGCTCACGAACGTGTTCCTGATCGGGAGCACGGTCGTGCTGATGGCGTACCTCGACTGGCGGCTGACGATCGTGTCCCTCGTCGTCCTGCCCCTGTTCGTCCTGCCGACGCGCCAGGTCGGGCGGGCCACGTTCCTCAACCGCCGCCAGTCCCAGGAGAAGCTGGGCGAGATGAACGCGTACGTCGCGGAGACGCTCGGCATCTCGGGCATCCAGCTGGTCAAGGCGTTCACGCGCGGGCGCGCCGAGCGGGCGCGGTTCCGGGCGATCACCGACGAGCTGCGCCGGATCAACATCCGGACGATGCTGATCGGCCGGTGGTTCTACGCCATGATGGGCTTCCTCACCACCGGCGGCCCGGCCGTGCTGTGGCTGATCGGCGGCTACCTGGTGGTGACGCGGCAGGCCTCGCTGGGCACGGTCGTCACGTTCGCGACGGTCCTCCTGGCGCGCCTCTACGGGCCGGTCTCGCAGGTCGCCAGCCTGCACGTGAACGTGATCGGGTCGCTGGCGCTGTTCCAGCGGATCTTCGAGTACCTCGACCTGGAGGTCCGCGTCGCCGACCGGCCGGGCGCGCCGGCGCTGGGCCTGGCCCGCGGCGAGATCACGTTCGAGGGCGTCACGTTCGCGTACGGCTCGCGCTCGGGGCCGGCCCTGCGCGACGTCGGGTTCACCGTCGAGCCGGGCCAGCTCGTCGCGCTGGTCGGCCCGAGCGGCGCCGGCAAGACCACGATCACGTCGCTGATCCCGCGCTTCCACGACCCGCAGGAGGGGAGCGTCCGGATCGACGGCCACGACCTCCGCGACGTGGCGCTGGAGTCGGTCGGCGAGCAGGTCGGCATCGTGTTCCAGGACACGTTCCTGTTCCACGCCACCGTCCGCGAGAACCTGCTGTTCGCCCGGCCGGCCGCGACCGACGGGGAGCTGCGCTCGGCCTGCCGGTCGGCGTACCTCGACCACGTGATCGAGGCGCTGCCGGACGGCTACGACACGGTGGTCGGCGAGCGCGGCCACCGGCTCAGCGGCGGCGAGAAGCAGCGGCTGGCCATCGCCCGGGTCATCCTCAAGGACCCGCGCATCCTGGTCCTCGACGAGGCCACCTCCAACCTGGACACGGAGTCGGAGCGCCTGATCCAGGCCGCGCTGGTGCCGCTGTTCCAGGGCCGTACGTCCGTGGTCATCGCGCACCGCCTGTCCACCGTGCTGGCGGCCGACCAGATCCTGGTCATGGAGCGGGGTCACCTGGTCGAGCGGGGCGCCCACCTGGAGCTGCTGGCGCGGGGCGGGCTCTACGCGCGCCTGTACCGTCTCCAGTTCGAGCCGGAGGTGCGGGCCGGCTGAGCCGGGCGTTCCACGTGTAACACCCGGCCGTATGTCCTCTTATTGGGGCCGCCCACGTTCCGGGGCCGGCCCACCGTACCGAGAGAGGAGTTGTCCATGTCCAGACGCTCGCTTGCTCTGTCGTTCGCTGCGGTCGCGCTCTCGCTCGCGTCCTGCGGCGGCTCGAGCGGCACCGCCAACACGCCGGCCCCCACGCCGACGCCGACCCCCGTCGTGAAGACGGCGTCCGCCACGGTGGACGGCAAGTCCGAGAGCATCCTGGTCGGCGAGAACGGGATGACGCTGTACTACTACACGCCCGACAAGGGCACCGGGCAGGCCACGTGCACCGGCCAGTGCCTGGCCAACTGGCCGC
>VBJR01000406.1:0-3163 GCA_005880175.1 Chloroflexota bacterium | reverse complement strand
GCAGGTCACGTACAACAGCTGGCCCCTGTACTTCTGGGTGAAGGACAAGGCCCCGGGCGACACGACCGGTCAGAACGTGGGCGGCAAGTGGTTCGTCGTCCCGCCCGACGTCGCGCCGGGCACCTGATTCGCTGGCCGGGATTCACCGATGCATCGGGACGTGGCCCGATGGCGATGCCAATCGGTGAATTCCGGCAGTAACGCTACGTCGCCCAGGCGATGGGCGACGTGGCGTCGAAGTCCAGGTTGTCCGTGAGCTGGACCGGCGGCGGGCCCGCGACAGCGGCCGGGGGCACCGCCGCCGGCGACGGCAGCGGGGGGGCCGCGACGCGGCTCCGGCCGGCCGTCTTGACAGGGGGTGGGGGCGGCGCGGGCGTCGGCAGCACCGCCGGCACCGCGGCCGACCAGAGCTGGAAGTGGCCGGTGATGCCGACGGGGGCGAAGTAGAGCAGCTTCGTGCCGTCCGGCGACCACACCGGCTGCGCCCCCAGGACGCCGTTGACCAGGACCTGGCGCGGCCCCAGCGTCGTGCCGTCGAACGAGGCGACCTCGATCGTGGTGACCTGCCTGCCGTACGAGCACACCATCGCGACCCGCTTGCCGTCCGGCGACAGGCTGGGCTGGTCGCAGCGGTCCATCGGAGCGGTGAGCTGGGTCACCGTCCCCCGCGCCTGCTTGATCGCCAGCAGCTGCGACGTGACGGTCGTGCCCGCGTACGCGTAGCGGACGAACACCAGGCCGCCCCCGGGCAGCGGGATCGGCCGGGAGTCGCCGCCGGCGTAGTCGCCGTCCTCGGTGTGGGTGTCGGTCTGCGTGACCCCGTCCACGGTCCAGAACTTCGGCGTGCCCGCGCCCGAGATCGGCAGCTGGGCCACGCGCATCGTGACGTCGAACGGGCAGCAGCGGATGTGCTTGTAGCGGTCGGTGGTGAAGTAGAGCTGCGTGCCGTCGGGCGACGTCCGCGGGAACATGGCCCAGTACTGGGTGACGAGCTGGGTGCCGGGACGCGGTAGAGGTCCGAGAACCCGTGCGGGTCGCGCTTCATCAGCACCAGGCCCCTGCCGCCGGGGAGCACCGAGGGCTGTCCCCAGCCGCCGGCCGGCAGCACGGCGGTGAACTGGCCCTTCTGGAGGCGGTACAGCGCGCCGCCCTGGACGAGGTACAGCGTGCCCGGCAGGGCCGCGAGCGCGGGGTTGACGCCGGCGTTGGCCTGGTCGGGCCGGGCGGCCCGCTCGGCGATGGCGCCGCGGCGGGAGCCGAGCACCTTGTAGACGCCGATTCCGGCGGAGCCCCAGAGGACGGCGAACCCCAGGACGGCCGCCAGCACGGCCCCTCGACTCATGTGGAGACCTCCGGAGAAGAGCCCGAGGTCGACGTGAGCGCGGGCTCCGCCCTGTGTGTGAGGCCGTCTTCCCGAGATCGCCCAGCCGACGCATTCAAGCCCGAAGGGATGTGCCGGAGGCACCCCAAACGTCCCGGATGACGGGGGGGTTCCGGAAGGGGGGGCCTGTCCCCCCTGGCTGAGCTCATGCAGGGAAATCCTGGTGGACCAGGGGGATGATCGCGCTCCAGTTGGGGCGGAGGGCGTCGCCCACGGGCGCGGGCAGCGTGACGGACGAGTAGTACGGGCTGCCGTCGAGGAAGACCTGCTTGACCTGGGTCGGGTCCGAGAGCGCCTGCGCCAGCGGCAGCAGCGACCGGATCCGGGAGAGCGGGATGCTCGTCTTGAACTGGCCGTTGAACGTCGCGGCCAGGTCGGGGATGTCGGAGGCGTTCAGGTACTTGGACTTGGCCCGGAGCGCGAGCAGGACCGCCTGCTGGCGCTTGGGTCCAGGTGCTGGGGACCGGCGAGCACTGCCACGCGCTCGTAGCCGTACGCGTTGTCGCTCGTCACGTCGGCGGGATAGAAGTCGTCCATGACGGGCGCGGTGGCCGTGACGTCCACGCCGCCGACCAGGTCGATCAGCTTGACCAGGCCCTGCAGCCCGATCCAGACGTAGTCGTCGATGCGGACCTGGAAGTCGCGGCTGACGGTGGCCATCGCCGTGGCGGCGCCGCCCCGGATGTACGCGGTGTCGATCTTGTTGGAGCCGCCGTTGGAGATCGGCACATAGAGGTCGCGTGGGATCGACAGCATCGTCACGTGCTTGGCGACCGGGTCCACGCGGACCAGGATCATCGACTGCGTGAGCAGCTGGTCCGACTTGAACTTGCTGTCGTTGTCGGAGCCGAGGAACAGCACGGTGAACGGGGCCGTGGGCGCGAGAGGCGCGGCGGCCGCGTTGGCCGGGCCGGCGCCCTGCGCCTGCCCGGCGGCGCCCTGCCCGGTCGAGTTGACGGCGGCGGTCAGGGCGGGCAGGAAGTAGGCGAGCGCGCCGCCGCCGCCGGAGAGCAGGAGCCCGAGCAGGCCGATCGCGACCATCACGCCCCAGCGGGGCCCGCGGCGCGGGCGAGGGCCCTGCGGGTGGATGGGCTGCCGGGGGCCGGGCCCGTAGTTCGGCGGCTCGGAGCCGCCGGGGTAGCCGGGCTCGCGCGGGCCCCGCGGAGGGCCGGGCGGCCGCGGGTCGCGGGGATCACGCGGACCGGAGGGCTCCCGGGGATCAGGCGGGTAGCCGGCCTGGCGGGGGTCGCGGGGCGCGCCGGGCTGCCACGGCGGCTGCGGCGGGCCCTGCGGAGGGGCAGGCGGGCGCGGGGCGGGCGCGTAGCCCGGCGGCCGCGGGGCAGGCGGGTACGCCGGCGGCTGCGGCTCCCGTGGGTAGCGCGGGGGCGGCGGGCCCTGCGGGGCGTCCGGCTGGCGCGGGCCCTGCGGGTAGCCGGGCGGCCGCGGTTGGTTGGTCGGTTGTTGAGCCGGCGGGTAGGTCGTCGGTCGGTGATTCGCCATGGTTTAACCGCTTCCCTCCGTGACGGGGCAGTCTAACGCCCGGGGAAGCCCCCCGCAGGGACCGCGTCTTCTCCTGACACTTAACCGGGCGCCACTCCTATTCCGTTACGAGGTGGAGGCCGCGAAGGTACGGGGGCCTCTTACAGTGGCCTCTTGTGAGTGACACGATCGTTGCGGGGGCCGGCGCCCTTCGCGAGTTCAGCGTCCACGTGGCCGAGGCGATGGGCGCGCCCGTCGAGGTGGCGGGCGAGGTCGCGCGCCACCTCACCCGCGCCAACCTGT
>VBJR01000358.1 GCA_005880175.1 Chloroflexota bacterium | reverse complement strand
CGAGGCCGTAGATCTTGTGGAACTCCTCGGCCTCGGTCAGCGCGGTGCCGGTCATGCCTGCCAGCTTCTCGTACAGGCGGAAATAGTTCTGGAGGGTGATCGTGGCCAGCGTCTTGGTCTCCTGCTGGACCTTGAGGCCCTCCTTGGCCTCCACGGCCTGGTGCAGGCCGTCGGACCACCGGCGGCCGGGCATCGTGCGGCCGGTGAACTCGTCGATGATGATCGCCTCGCCGTTGCGGACGAGGTAGTGGGTGTCGCGGTGGAAGAGCGCCCTGGCCTTCAGCGCCTGGTTGATCTGGTGCGCCTCGACGACGTGCTCCAGGTCGTAGATGTTGCGGATGCCGGCCATCCGCTGCATCTTGGCGATGCCCTCCTCCGTCAGCGACGCGGACTTGTACTTCTCCTCGACGATGTAGTCCACGTCCTTCTCGAGCCGCGCGGCGTAGCGCGAGTACTCCACGTACTTCTCGGTCGACTCCTGGGCGGGTCCCGAGATGATGTGCGGCGTCCGGGCCTCGTCGATCAGGATCGAGTCCACCTCGTCCACGATCGCGAAGTACAAGTCGCGCTGGACCTGCTGGCTCTGGTCCTTGGCCATGTTGTCGCGCAGGTAGTCGAAGCCGAACTGCGCGTTGGTGCCGTACGTGATGTCGCACTGGTAGGCTTCGGCGCGCGGCACCGGCCGCAGGTGCTGGAGCCGCGAGTCGGGGTGCGTCTCGTCCAGGTACTCCGGGTCGACCACGAACGAGCCGTCCGGCTGCGTGGGGTCGCCCACGACCACGCCGGTGGTCAGGCCGAGCGCGTGATAGAGCGGGGCCATCCAGCCCGCGTCGCGGCGGGCCAGGTAGTCGTTCACCGTGACCAGGTGCGCGCCGCGTCCGAGCAGCGCGTTGAGGACCAGCGGCAGGCTGGCGACGAGCGTCTTGCCCTCGCCGGTCTTCATCTCGGAGATCTTGCCCTGGTGGAGCACGATGCCCCCGACCAGCTGGACGTCGAAGTGCCGCATCCCGGTCGTCCGCCGGCCCGCCTCGCGGGTGAGCGCGAACGACTCCGGCAGCAGGTCGTCCAGCTCCTCGCCCGCGGCGGCCCGCTCCCGCAGGTCGTCGACGCGGCGGCGCAGGTCCTCGTCGGAGAGCGCCTCGAGCTCCGGCTCCATCTCGCCGATGCTGGCCGCCACCTTGAGGTGGTGGCGGACGTCCCGGGCGTTCGGGTCGATCAGACGGGAGACGAGCGCCTTCACGGGACCACCGGCTCGATCACCGTCAGGCCGCCGTCGGCCCTCCGGTAGCACACGTTCACCATGCCCGTGCCCTCGTCCAGGAAGACGTAGAACGGATGGTCGGCGGTCGCGAGCGCCTCGGCGGCGTCCTCGACCGACTCCGGCCGCAGCTTCATGCGCACGCGCTCCAGCTCGCCCGAGCCAGTCTCGACGCCGTCGTCGTCGTCGCCGCCCGCGACCGCGTGCGAGGCGCGCTTGCGCTCGATCTTGATCTTCTCCTTCAGCTTGACCACCTGGCGGTCCACCTTGTCCAGCGCCAGGTCCAGCGCCGTCCGCGCCTCCGTCGCCCGCTCGGTCACGTGCGCGACCGGGTGGCGCCGGCCGTCGGTCCGGACGGTGATGTGCACCATGCAGCTCGCGGCCGAGCCACGGTGCGACTCGTCGGCGAACTCGACCTCCACTTCCTGCACAAGGTCGAAGTGGCGGCCTACTCGCAGCAGCCGCTGCTCGGCGTAGTCGACCAGGCGGCTGGGAACGCCCTCTGTTCGGTCGTGCACCAGCACCCTCACGCGACGATGATACCCAGGCGTCGCGCCGGCCCAACCACGGTTCCTCATACGGAGACCCGGGCGACGGTGTACCCGTGGACCGGCCCCGAGCCAGCCGCCCGCAGTGCCGCCGCGCACGCCTCCAGCGTCGCCCCGGTCGTGGCCACGTCGTCCACGACGACCGCGTGGCGGCCGGCCAGCGGCGGCCCGTCCCAGGCGAAGGCGTCGGCCACGTTGGCCAGGCGGGAGGGGCGGTCCAGGCCGACCTGGGGCGGAGTGTCGCGGCGCCGGACCAGGCGTCCCGGCGGCCGCGGGAGCTCCAGGCGGGCCCGCAGCCGGGCCGCCAGCAGCTCCGACTGGTTGTAGCCGCGCGCCCGCTGCCGGCGCCGGTGCAGGGGGACGGCGACCAGCAGCAGGTCCCGGTCCGGGTCGGCGGCGATCCGGTCTGCCAGCAGGTCCGCGAGCTCGGGCGCGAGAGCCCGCCAGCCCTCGTACTTGAATCGGTGGATGGCCTGCTCCAGCGGTCCCTCGTACGCGGCCGCCGCGCTGGCCCGGGCCAGGTGGCGCAGGCGGACCCGGCAGCCGCAGCCGGAGGCGGAGCCGGCGAACTCCAGCTCGCGCCCGCAGCGCGGGCAGAGGGGCTCGCGCAGGAGCCGGACGCGGGCCCGGCAGGAGGCGCACAGCCAGGCCCCGAGCGAGCGGCAGCCGCCGCACCGCGGCGGCAGCAGCCAGTCGAGCAGGCGTTGAACTGTCGACATTTCAACGTCTCAGACCGAGCGGAGGCGTGCTGGTGTCGACATTTCAACCTTTCCTGGCCCGAGTGCGGCGCGCACGTGGTCGACCAGCGCCTCCGCGGCGAACCGAGACTTCCGCCCGCGCCGAGAGGCTGTGCCCGGGAGGCACGGTGGCCTGGGCCGGCTGGCACGGCTCCAGGTCGAGCCCGTGCAGCCAGCGGGCAGTCCGCTCGGAGAACACCGCCTCCGCCGGGAGGCGGAGGTGGAGCGCCGCGAGCACGCAGAGAGGATCCTGGGCGATCTCCACCCAGACGTACAGGCCCGAAGCGATGCGCTTCCAGCACGCGCTCTGCAGCTGCCGCCGGCTGAGCCCGGCGCGCTGCGCGTCGTCCACGGTGAACGGTCCGCGGGTCAGGTCTTCAGGTACGCGAGGGCGGCGCGGCATGGCCTCACGGTGCGGCAGGGCGGCCGGTACGTCCACCCAACCCGTTAAGCGAGGTAGACGGGTTAGGCGCGCAAGACCATGACGTTGAAGTGTCGATACTTCAACGTCTCCCAACCCCCGGAGACGTGCAAGTATCGGCAGTTCGACGCATCACCGCGGGGCCGGTTCGATCGACAGCGGCTCCCCGCGGGCCAGGGGGAGGCCGTCCACCGCGCCCGCCGGCAGCTCCACCACGCTGTGGGCCCGGAACACGAACGGGACCACCCGCCAGGGGCGGAGGCCCGGGTAGGTCCGCACCACGCGCAGGCGCTTGTCCAGGAACACCGCGTCGATCGCGAACCGCATGAAGAACATGTGGATGCTGTTGCAGGGCGTGATCCACATGCCCTCGCCGGCCGGGAGGTCCTGACGGAACATCAGGCCCAGGCCACGGCCGAACGACGTCCGGGGGACCTCCAGCCGCTCGACCAGCACGTGGCCGCTGCGCGGGTGGACCAGGCGGAGGGGTCGGTCGGACATCGGCTTCCCCTACCCTACGGGCGGATGCCCGAGTTCGATTCCGACGGCGTTCGCCTCCACTACGCGCTCGCCGGCCCCGACGAAGGTCCCCCCATCGTGCTCGTGCACGGCTACTGCAGCGACTACGAGCTGAACTGGGTCGGCAGCCGCTGGCAGGAGACCCTGTCGCGCGCCGGCCGCCTGGTGCTGGGCCTCGACTGCCGCGGTCACGGCCACTCCGAGAAGCCGCACGACCCCGCCGCCTACGACCGCCGGATCATGGCCGCCGACATCGTGCGCCTGCTCGACCACCTGGACATCGCCGACGCAGACTACCTGGGCTACTCGATGGGCGCCCGGATCGGCCTCGACACGGTCGTCGGACACCCCGACCGCATCCGCCGGGCCGTCCTCGGCGGCCTCGGCAACTGGACCGCCGGCAGCCGCGCCGACCTGATCGCGCGGCGCATGCGGGGCGACGAGAGCGTCCACGACCCCGCCGCCGAGATGTTCTACCGCTTCGCCGCCGCCCGCCCGATCAACGACCTGGAGGCGCTGGCCTGCTGCATCCTCGGCCCGCAGCCGGCCCTGACCGGCGCCGAGCTGGCCGCCGTCCCGGTGCCCATCGAGATCGTCGTCGGCGAGCGGGACCAGATCGCGCGCGGCGCGCCCGAGCTGGCCGCGAGCGTCCCCGGCGCCCGGTTCGTCGCCATCCCCGGGCGCGACCACATGACGGCGGTGCCGGCCCGGCAGTTCAAGGACGCCGCGCTGGAGTTCCTGGCCGGCGACTGAGGCCGCCGGACCTACGGTCCCTGGAGCGTGTTCACGACGTCCTGGAACGAGTTCTTGATCTGCTGGCCCATCAGCGCCAGGACGACCACGACGACGATGACGACCAGGGCCAGGATCAGCGCGTACTCGACCAGGCCCTGGCCCCGCTGACGCGATGGCATGCCGGCTCAGCTCACCCGCCGAGCTTGTTGACGATGTCCTGGAACGCCGCCTGGATCTTGGTACCCATGGTGGTCAGCACGCCGATGACGACGATCGCGACCAGCACCAGGATCAGCGCGTACTCGACCAGTCCCTGACCGCGCTGGCGCGTCCGCCGCGCGGCGAACCAGAACCACAGGGACCACGCGCGCTCGCGCACGGCGTCAACCACCCAGGTGGCCCACGATGTCGTTGAACGCCGCCTGGATCTTCTGTCCCATGGTCGTCAACACGCCGATGACCACGATGGCGACCAGGACTAGGATCAGGGCGTATTCGACCAGGCCCTGCCCGTCCTTCCGGGCCAGCAGCCCTCGGAGTCGCACGTAGATGCTGAGCACGCCTCGTTCAACCTCCTCCCTGATGTCGGGCACGGAAAAGCGGTGATCGGGTACCCGGCGCCCGTACGCGCTCGTGCGGGAGCGGTACACCGGGCGCTCGACCGGACCTCCTTCGGGCCTCGAACGATACTCCTTGGCTCGGTGCTCGTGACGAGCATCGCGCTCGTCGTCCGCCCGGTCACCGACACGGACCTCTGGCTGCACGTCGCCACGGGCCGCTGGATCGTCGAACACGGCCGCCTGCCCGTGCACGACCTGTTCACGTACACCGTCCCCTCTCACCACTGGGTAGATCACGAGTATCTCAGCGAACTGTTCCTCTGGTTCGTCCAGTCGCACCTCGGGCTGGCCGGCGTCAGCGTCGCCGGCGGGGTGGTCACGTGGCTCGGCCTGCTGCTGGTCCTGGCCGCCTGCCGGCCGCGGAGCCAGCCGTACGTCGTCACCGGACTGGCCCTGGCGCTGGGCGCCCTGGCCGGCGCGCCGATCTGGGGCGCCCGCCCCCAGACGGTCACGTTCACGCTGGTCGCCCTCGAGCTGCTGTGGCTCCGGCGCTGCCTGGACGACGGCGACCGGGCGATCCTGTGGCTCCCCGCGGTGATGGTGCTGTGGAGCAACCTGCACGGCGGCTGGCCGCTGGCCTTCCTGTTCCTCGGGCTCGCGATGGCGGCGACCCCCTGGCTGGCGCCCGATAGACGCCTGTCCACGCTCCGCCGCCTGGCGCTGGTGGCGGTGCTCTCGGCCATCGCCGTCGGGATCAACCCCAACGGCCTCGCGATCTACGCGTACCCGTTCCAGACGCTGGGCAGCGCCGTCCAGCAGAGCGTGATCGCCGAGTGGGCGTCGCCCAACTTCCACCTGGTGGACCTGCGGGCGTTCGAGGTGATGGTCCTGCTGCTGGTGGTGGGCCTCGCCCTCCACCGGCCGCCGGCGTTCGACGTGCTCGTGGCGCTGGCCGGCCTGGCGCTGGCGCTGGAGTCGGTGCGGAACGTCGCCATCTTCGTCGCCGCCGCCACGCCGGTCCTGGCCGCCTCCTGGTCCGGCGTCTGGCGCCGCCTGCCCGCCCGGCCGCGGCCCGCCCCGCCCCGCTGGGCGCCCGTGCTCGGCGCCGTCACGCTGCTCGCGGTGGCGGCCGTGATCGTCACGCGGACCGCCGGCGAGCTGGCCCGGCAGCCGGCCCTGACCGCCCAGGCGGTGCCGGTCGGCGCCGCGAACTGGCTGGCCGCCCACCCGGATACCGGGACGCGGATGTTCAACGAGTACGCGTGGGGCGGCTACCTGGCCGACCGGTTCTTCCCCGATCCCGAACGGCGCGTCTACATCCTGAGCGAGGGCGTCCTGATGGGCGACGCGCAGCTCCTGCGCTACCGCGAGGTGGCCACGCTGGGCCCCGACTGGCGGCGGATCCTCGACGAGGACCGCGTGGACTACGTGGTGTTCGACCGCGGCTCGGCGCTGGACGTCGTGCTCGCGACGGACCCCGGGTGGCGGCTCGCGTACCGGGACGCGACCGCCGTCGTGTACGTGCGCGCGGGGGGCGGCTAAACGCCCCGGAGGCGGAGCATCAGCACCGCCAGCAGCGCCTTGCGGACCTCGCCCTCGGAGACCTTCGAGCGGCCCGCGACCCGGTCCTCGAAGTGGATCGGCACCTCGTGCACCACGAAGCCCTGGCGGACGCAGCGGTACACCATCTCGATCTGGAACGAGTAGCCCTGGGACATGATCCGGTCCAGCCCGATCGCCTCCAGCACGCTCCGCGGGTAGCACCGGTAGCCGGTCGTGGCGTCGCGCACGTGGAGGCCGAGCAGGGCCCGGCAGTACACGTTGGCGCAGGCCGACAGCAGCTTGCGGTTCCAGCCCCAGCCCGACACGGACCCGCCCCGGATGTACCGGGAGCCGAGCACCAGCGCCCGGGTCCGCTGGGCGGTCTCGACGATGTCCGCCAGGTACTCGGGACGGTGCGACCCGTCGGCGTCCATCTCGACCAGGTACTCGTAGCCCTGCGCCAGCCCGCAGCGGAAGCCCTCGACGTACGCTGAGCCGAGGCCGAGCTTGCCCGGCCGCACCATCAGGTGGACGCCGGGGTCCGTCTCGGCCATGCGGACGGCCAGGTCCGCCGTGCCGTCGGGCGAGCTGTCGTCAACCACCAGCACGTCGTAGCCGACCTCGCGCACGGCCCGCACGGCCCGCTCCAGGTTCTCCCGCTCGTTGTAGGTCGGCAGCACGACGAGCGTGCTCGACGAACCCTGCTCCGGCACCCAGGTCGCGTCCGGCAAGATCGCGGCCTGGCTCACCGGCTCCACCGGATGCGCACCACGTCCCTCAGCATCTCACTGGAGTGCCGCACGGCGTGCACACGGCTGCTGGCGGAGTTGATCCATCGAACCGGCACCTCGCTCACCTCCCAACCCGAACGCCGGGCCAGGTACAGCACCTCGACGTCGTACGCGAACCCGTCGGTGCGCATCCGCCCGAAGAGGTCTCGGGCGACCTGGCCACGGAAGAGCTTGAACCCACACTGCGTGTCCCAGAGGCCGGGCAGCAGCAGCGCCTGGACGACCAGGTTGAACCCCTTGCCCATCGCGCGCCGGTGCAGCGGCTGGTCCACCTCGCGCGCGCCGCGCTTGGCCCGCGAGCCGATCGCCACCGCGGCGCCCGCGGCGATCGCGGCCTCCAGCTTCGGCAGCTCCTCGATCGGGGCCGAGAAGTCGGCGTCGCTGAGCAGGACCAGCTCCCCGCGGCTCGCCAGCACGCCCGCGGCCAGCGCCCGGCCCTTGCCCCGGTTCTCCGGCAGGGAGATCCCGCAGACCTGGGGGTTGGCGCGCTCCGCGTCGTGGATCAGCCGGGGCGTGCAGTCGCGGCTGCCGTCGTCGACCAGGATCAGCTCGTACGCGCGCCCGGTCCCCTCCAGGTACGCCTGGGCCGCGGCCAGCGAGCTCGGCAGCCTGGACTCCTCGTTGAAGCAGGGCACGACAACGCTGAGGTCCACGCGGGGCAATCCTAAGCCGATCGGCTGAGACGACGCTGAGAGAGCGCCTCAGTGGTTCATCCCGCGGAGCACCGCGAGCGCGTAGAGCGGCAGCACCGCCATCCGCCGGGCGCGGGCCGGCTGCAGCGCCAGGCGCCACAGCCACTCCAGGTGCGAGCGGCGCATCCAGAGCGGGGCGCGCCGGACGCGGCCCGCCAGGAAGTCGAACGTCCCCCCCACGCCCATCGCCACCGGCACGTCCAGGCGGCCGCGGTTGCGCGCGATCCACAGCTCCTGGTGAGGCGCGCCGTACGCGACCAGCAGGACGTCCGGCCGCGCGGCCGCGATGCGGCACAGCGCCTCCTCGTCGTCCTCCGGCCGGGGCGAGCCCGAATACGTGCCGGCCACCACCAGGCCCGGGTTGTCCGCCTCCAGCCGCTGGGCCGCCTCCTCGGCGACGCCGGGCCGCGACCCGAGCAGGAACGGCCGCCAGCCCCGCCTCGCGCACAGGGCGGCCAGGCGCGGCACGAGGTCGCTCCCCGGCACCCGTTCGTACTGCGGGCACCCCTGGCGCCGCATCGCCCAGACGACGCCGATGCCGTCCGCCAGGCAGAGGGTCGCGCTCTCCAGCACCTCGCCGAACCGCTGGTCGGCTCGCGCGCGCATCACGAACTCGGGGTTGACCGTCGCGACCAGGCGCGCGGGGCCGCCGCCCTCGGCGATCAGGTCCGCGACCACGTCTACCGCGCCCGCCATGTCGACGCAGTCGACGCGAACGCCCAGGATGCGCATGGTGCCTCCGTGGATATCATCGGCCGGTGCCGCGACCGTTCGTGCTCTCGTGTGACCTGTCACGTCTGAACGTGGAACGGCCGATCGGCGCGGCAGTTTACGCCGCCTTCGTCCTCGACGTCGTGCGAGCGGCCAGCGCACGGTGACCGCGATCCTCGACCTCGGCCACCTGGTCGAGCGCTCCGGCTACGGCCTCGGCCAGTGGCTGGCCCAGAACTGGCGGGTGGCCTCGGCGGCCCGGCGCTCGGATCACCTGCTGGCCCCGTCGGAGGCGGTCGCCTTCGGCCTGGGCCGGTACCTCGGCACGCCGGCCGAGCGGGTCACCGTGCTCGCGCCCCTGCCCCGGCCCTGCTTCCGGCGGCCCCGCCGCGAGGAGGTGGCGGAGCTGCGCCACGAGCTGGGCCTGCCCGAGCGGTACTTCCTGTTCCTCGGCTCCCGGGTGCGGCGCAAGAACCTGCGCCTGCTGGCCGCCGCGTGGGGGCGGGCGGCGTCCCAGCTGGGGCCGGACGTCGAGCTGGTCCTGGCCGGCCCGGGCGCCGGCGGCGTGCCCGGAGCGCGCGACCTCGGCCTGGTGGCGGAGGACCGCCTGCCGGCGCTCCTGGCGGGCGCGATCGCCTGGCTGAACCCGAGCCTGTACGAGGGTGCCGGGATCGGCGCCATGGAGGCGATGGCGTGCGGCACGCCGCCGATCGTGGCCGGGACCGGCGCCCAGGCCCGCACGGCCGGCGGCGCCGGGCTGGTGCTCGACCCGCACGACGCCGGCCAGTGGGCGGAGGCGCTGCTCGCGATCGCCACTCACGCGCAGCTGCGGGCGCGCCTGGCCTCCAGCTCGCTGAAGGCGGCGGCCGAGCTCCGGGCCTCGCCCCCGGCGTGGGAGCCGCTGCGCGCGGCGCTGCTGGGCGCGTGAGCCGGGTCGCGGTCGACGCCAGCCCCGCCGCCCGGGACGCCCGGACGGGCACCGAGACGTACGCCGGCGAAGTGTCGCGCCGGCTGCCCGCCGCCGCGCCGGACGTCCAGTTCGTCTTCTACGCGTCGCGGCCGGGGGACGTCGACGGCATCGACCTCACCGTGCTGCCAGGCCACCGCGTCTGGTCCCAGGGCCGCCTGTGCCGCGAGCTGTGGCGCCGCCGCCCGGACCTGTTCTTCGCGCCGTCGCACGTGGTCCCGTTCCTGGCCCCCGGCCGCACGCTGACGGTGGTCCACGACCTGGCGTTCGAGCGGTTCCCGGACGCGTACGGGGCGGCGGCCCGCTCCTACCTGCGCCTGACCACACGGTGGGCGGAGCGCCGCTGCCCCCTGCTGCTGACCGTGTCGCAGGCGACGGCGGACGACCTCCACAGCCTGCACGGGGTGGACCCCGCCCGCGTGCGCGTGGTGCCGCTGGGCGGCGGCGAGGCGCCGGCGCGCCCGCCCGACCCGGAGGCCGCCCGGGCCCGGACCGCGGCGCTGGGGATCGACCGGCCGTTCGTGCTCCACGTGGGCCGCGTCGAGCCGCGGAAGAACCAGGTCGCGGCGCTGCGGGCGGTCGAGCGCCTGCCCGACCTGCTGCTGGTCTCCGTGGGCGCCGTGATGGACGGGGGCATGGGCGCCGCCCTGGCCGGGTCGTCCCGCTGCCGGCAGCTCGGCCGCCTGCCCCAGGCGGACGTCGAGGCGCTGTACGCGTGCGCGGAGGCGCTGGTGTTCCCGAGCCTGTACGAGGGCTTCGGCCTGCCGGTGCTGCAGGCGATGCGGCGCGGGGTGCCGGTCGTGACGGCGGCGGTGTCCTCGCTGCCCGAGGTGGGCGGCGAGGCGGCGGTCTACGTGGACGACCCGCGCGACGAGGCGGCGCTGGCGGCCGCGATCTCGCGCGCCCTGGCCGACCGGGAGCGGCTGCGCCGCCTCGGCCTGGAGCGGGCGGGCCAGTTCACCTGGGACCGGACGGCGGCCGGCGTCGCGGCGGCGATCCGGGAGCTGCTCTGAGCACCCGGTCCATCACCTCCCACGTCCGCCGCGCCGCCCGGCTCCAGGTGAACTGGCTCGCCCGCTCCAGGCCCCGGCGCCGCAGCTCCGCCGCCTCGTCGGGGTCGCCGCAGACCCGCTCCAGCGCCGCCGTCCAGCCCTCGACGTCCGCCGGGTCCACCAGCAGGCCGGCGTCGCCCACCACCTCCGGCAGCGACGAGACGGCCGAGGCGACGACCGGGGCGCCGCACGCCATCGCCTCCAGCGGCGTGAGGCCGAACCCCTCGTACCAGGCCGGGTGGGCCAGGCACGAGGCGAGGTTGTACAGGCCGGGCAGGTCGTCCGCCTCCACGCCGCCCAGCACCCGGGCCCCGGGCGCCAGCCGCTCCAGCCGCTCCCGGACGTCGTCGCAGCGCCAGCCCCACGCGCCGGCCACCACCAGCGGCGGCCGCTCCCGCATCCGGCTCCACGCGTCCAGCAGCGTGGGCAGGTTCTTGCGCGGCTCGATCGTGCCCACGAACAGCACGAAGCGCGGCGGCAGGTCCAGCCGCCGGCGCACCTCGTCGAGCCGCTCCCCCGGCAGCGGCCGGAAGCGGTCGCTCACGCCCTCCGGCACCACCTCCAGGCGCGCCTGGCCCACGCCGAACAGCTCCGCCACGTCCCGCGCGGTGGACGCTGACACGGCCACGATCGCGGCCGCCCGCCGCATCGACCGGGGCACGACCAGCCGCGTCGAGAGCGCCTGGCCGCCCGGGAACCAGTCGGGGTTGCGGTAGATCGCCATGTCGTGGGCCGTGAGCACGGCGGGCAGGCCGATGTCCCCCAGCGGCAGCTGCCCGGCCGGCCCGAAGTACAGGTCCGCGCCGAGGCGGCGGAGCCGGGCCGGCCAGAGCAGGTGGCGGCCGACCAGCCGGGCGGACGGCGGCGCCTGGAACTCGGCCGACGGCAGGCCGGCGTCCGGCGGCGCGTGCGTGTACACGGTGAAGCGGCTGCCCGGCCGCTCCACCGCGAGCGCCCCCAGGATCTCCCGCGTATAGACGCCGACGCCGGCCCGGGGCCGGGCCAGGCCCGACCCGTCCACGGCGAGATGCGCCGCCGTCACCGCAGGTAGAGCTGGCGGCGCTGCAGCAGCTCGAACTCGCCCAGGGCGCGGCGCGTGCCCCGCACGGCGCACGTGCGCGGGTCCTCGGCCACGCGGACCGGGACGCCCGTCTCGCGGGCCAGGAACCCGTCCAGGCCGCGGAGCAGCGCGCCGCCGCCGGTCAGGTACAGCCCGCGCTCGGCCACGCCCGACTCCAGCCGGGCCGGCAGCTGGCCCAGCACGTCGCGCACGGCCTCCGCCAGCGCCCGCAGCGGCGCCTGGATCGCCTCCCGCACGTCGCTGGACGAGACCGCCACCGTGGCGGCGGCGCTCGCCGCGTCGGGGCCCGTCACCTCTACGCTCCGCGGCCGGTCCAGCGGCACCGCGCAGCCCAGGGCCAGCTTCAGCGACTCCGCCGCCCGCCGCTCCAGGCGCACCCCGTGGCGCTGGCGCACCCAGTCGGCGATCGCCTCGTCCAGGTGGTCGCCGCCGGCCCGGGCCGTCTGCGCCACCACCACCCCGGAGAGCGAGATCACGGCGACCTGCATGCCGCCGGCACCCACGTCGCAGACCGCGCAGCCGTCCGGCGCCGACACCGGCAGGTCCAGGCCCATCGCGGCGGCCAGCGGCGCCTCGATCAGCCACGCCAGCCGGGCTCCGGCCGCGATCGCGGCGCTGGTCAGCGCGTGCCGGTGCTCGCTGGTCGCGTTCGCCGGCACGCACATCATCACCTCGGGGCGGAACAGGCGCTGCCGGCCCTGGGCCCGGGCCACGAGCAGCCGCAGCGCCTGGTCCACCGCGCTCCGGTCCGCGATCGCGCCCTCCCGCACCGGGTGCACCAGGCGGACGGCGTCGGGCGTGCGCTCGGCCAGCTCCGCCGCCTGCCGGCCGATCGCCAGCACCCGGGGGCCCTCCAACTCAACCGCCGCCAGGGACGGCTCGTCCAGGACGATGCCCTCGCCCCGCACGTACACGCGCGTGCTCGCCGTGCCCAGGTCGATGCCGATCTTCTTGGCGAACACCGGCCAGGTCCGGGCGAACGCCCCAGCTCCCTAGCGGTCGGGCAGCACGGGCTCGGCCGCCGTCCGCAGCTCGACGTCGGCCCCCAGCGCTCGGAGCTTGCCCGGCATGTCCTCGTAGCCGCGCTCGATGTGCCAGGCGTCCGCGATCTCGGTCGTGCCCTTCGCGCACAGGGCCGCGATCACCAGCGCCGCGCCGGAGCGGATGTCGGGCACCAGCACGTCCGTGCCATGCAGCCGGGCCGGCCCCCGGACGACGGCGTCGCGGCCGTTCACCGCGATGCGGGCGCCCATGCGGCTGAGCTCGGGCACGTGCTGGAAGCGGCTGTCGTACAGGGGCTCGGTGATGAGGGCCGTGCCGTGCGCCTGCGTCATGAACGCGACGTACTGGGGCTGGAGGTCCGTCGGGAAGCCGGGATGGGCCCACGTCCACAGGTCCACCGGGCGCAGGGGCCGGGTCGGGTCGCGGCGCACCCGGATCCCGTCGCCGTCCGTCTCGACCTCGACGCCGGCCTCCTGGAGCTTCACGAGCACCGACGGCAGGTCGTGTGCCGGGCCCTCCTCCAGGAAGGCGTCGCCGCCGGCGGCGGCCACCGCCATCGCGTACGTGCCCGCCTCCAGGTAGTCCGCGATGACGCGGTGCTCGGCGCCGCGCAGGCTGCGCACGCCCTCGACGACGATCTCGTCGGTCCCCGCCCCGTGGATGCGGGCGCCCATCGCGATCAGGCACCGGCACAGGTCCTGCACGTGGGGCTCGCGGGCCGCGTTGAAGATCTCGGTGCGGCCGTCCGCCAGCACCGCGGCCATGATGATGTTCTCGGTCCCGGTCACGGTCGGCATGTCGAGGACCACGCGGGCGCCGCGCAGCCCGTCCGGGGCGCGCGCGATGAACTCGCCGGCCGTCTCGACCACCTCGGCCCCCATGGCCCGCAGGCCGCGGACGTGCATCTCGACGCGGCGGGCGCCGATCTGGTCGCCCCCCGGCTTCGGCAGCCGCGCCATGCCGACGCGCGAGATGAGCGACCCGAGCAGCACGATCGAGGCGCGCATCCGCCGGCCCAGGTCGTCGGCCACGACCCCGGAGACGTCGGCCGCGTTCAGCGTGACCCGGCCGCACTCGGGCCGGTCCACGACCACCCCGAGGCCGCCCAGGATCTCGCCCATCAGCGCGGTGTCCGCGACGCCGGCCACGTTGTCGAGCACCAGGGGCTCGCGCGTCAGCATCGACGCCGCCATCAGCGGCAGTGTGGCGTTCTTGGAGCCTCCGACCCGGATGCGCCCGCACAGCGGGCGCCCGCCCGTGATGAGCAGGACGTGGTCAGGTATGCCAGACGGCATGGCGGAAAGCTTAGGGGAGCGTGCAGGCCTCGCGCCGATCGGGGATCAGCGGTTATGCGAAGCGGGGCCTGCCCCCTCTTGCATTATCCGCGGCCCCTCCGGATCCGGGCCAGCCGCAGCCGCGCCTCCGCGACCTCCAGCACGGACGCCATCTCGGCCTCCTCACGGGGCGTCAGCTCGCCGGCCAGCCGCTCCTGGGCCGCGCGCCGGGCCTCCTCGGCCGCCTCCTCGCTGATCTCCTCGGCCCGCTCGGCCACGTCGGCCAGCACGGTCACGCGCTCGGGCAGGATCTCGAGGAAGCCGCCGCCCACGAACAGCTCCGTCTTCTCGGCGCCGTTGCGGATGAGCAGGGGCCCGGGCCGGAGCGTCGTCAGGAGCGGCGCGTGGTGGGGCAGGATGCCCAGCTCGCCCTCGACGCCCTCGCAGACGAGGAACGGACGGCCCTCGCCGTCCACCTCGCCCTCGAACAGCGAGCGCTCGACGCTGACGACGCGCAGCTGGACGCCCACGCTAGATGCAAGAGGGGGCAAGCCCCCTCTTCCAGAACTCCCCCGCTTGTCCGGGACGCTGCGGGCGCCTGCGGCGCATCCCTTCGGGCCTGAACACCACGTCCGGCACACCAGGGAAGACCGACTCACACGCTCGGGCAAAGCCCTTGCTCACGTCGGCCATGGGATCTCCCGAACTGGTCACAGCTCGGAGATTGGCGGGCAGCTGCACTCCCACGCTCACCCCTCGCCCTCCGCCTTCATGCGCTCGCCCTGCTCGCGCGCCTCGTCGATCGTGCCGACCATGTAGAACGCCTGCTCGGGCAGGTCGTCGTGCTTGCCGGCCAGGATCTCGCCGAAGCCGCGGACGGTCTCCTTGATCGACACGTCGCGGCCCTCGCGGCCCGTGAAGCGCTCGGCCACGTAGTTCGGCTGCGACAGGAAGCGCTGGATCTTGCGCGCCCGCGTCACGG
>VBJR01000357.1 GCA_005880175.1 Chloroflexota bacterium | reverse complement strand
TCCCGGCCCGTCCCTCGCGACCCGGTGGTCACGATCAGCGCCACGCCGGCCAGGATCACCAGGGCTGCCACCAGCGTCGCCGGCCGCACCGACGCGCCGAGCAGCACCCAGCCCAGGACGATCGCGACCACCGGGGTCACGTAGGCCTGGGCGTTGGCCACGGCCGGGCTCGTGTGGGTCAGCAGCCACGTGTACAGCGGGAAGCCGACCAGCGACGGGCCGGCGAACAGGAACAGCCAGGCCACGGCCGCCGGGCCCAGCAGGGCCGGCACCTGCACCTGTCCCGCCTCGCCCAGCGCCACCGCGATCGCCATCTGCGCCGCGCCGCCGGACACCAGCTGGACGCTCGTGGCCAGGACGGGCCGGCGGGAGATCTCCGTCCGGGTGGTGTAGACCGACGCCGCGGCCCACGACACCGAGCCCACCGCCACCAGCAGGGTGGGCACGAGCGGCGGCGCCGCGCCGCCCGCGGGCGAGGCCAGGAACGCCACGCCGCCGAAGCCGACCGCCATGCCGATCACTGCCGGCAGCGGGACCGGCCGGCGCAGCGCCAGCCACGACAACAGCGCCGTCCAGATCGGGACCAGGGTCACCAGCAGCGCGATCACGCCGGGCGACACGAACTGCGATGCCCAGCTGACCGAGGCCTGGCCGCCGACCATCAGGCCGAGCCCGACGACCGAGGCCTCGACCACGTCCCGGCGGCTGAGGCCCAGCCGCCACCCGCTCCGCCACGCCGACCAGGCCAACAGGAGCAGACCGGCGGCCAGCAGCCGCGAGCCCGAGAACAGCAGCGGCGGCACGTGGCTGACGCCGACCTTGATACCGATGAACGCCGACCCGAACAGCAGCCACTGGGCCAGCAGGGCGATGGGCGTGGAGAAGCGCCGGAGCGAGGTCTGCACGAAGAAGGGGAACCCGTCAGGCCCACGGAGCGGCTCGGCCGCGGGCATCGCGTCGGCCGCCCGCTGCGGCGTCGTGCTGCACACCTGGACGGTGATGCCGTGGGTGCGGCACGTGCTCAGGTCGAGCTCCAGCTCGGACAGCAGCGAATGGAGCGTCGAGCCGTGTGCCGGGAAGCTGGCCAGCGCCATGCGGACGTGACGGCCGAGCCGCTCGGTGGCGAGGGCGCAGATCTGCGAGCCGCCGTCCAGGAGGTTCGCCGCCGACTCCTCCGGCAGGACCATCAGCCGCTCGCAGGGGCCGTACTCGCAGACCAGGTCGAACCGCGTGACGCTCTCCAGCACGAGCTCGTCCAGGCCCTGCATCAGCCCGAGCCGCATGCCCGCGTCGTCGTCGCCCGGGGGGACGTCCAGGCCGACCAGCGCCAGGGCCACCTCCCGCCGGTACTCGGCCGCGCGGGCGAGCTCCCACGCCGCCCGGCGCAGGCCGGCGTCGCGCTCGCTCATCGTCGCCCGCTCGGTCCAGATCGGCCCCGTGTCGCCGGTCCGCGCCGGCTCGGCCGGCACGCGCGAGATCGCGGCGGACGCGGCGTCGGCGACGGCCGCCGACACCAGCAGCAGGCCCAGCCCGAGCAGGAGCGACGCGACCACCCGGTGGGAGGCCCCGGCGCCGCCCAGGCCGCTCAGCTCGAGGTCGGCGAACGCGAACGGCACCGCCGCCGCCGCGCCGGCCACCAGGCCGCCGCGCAGCGACGTGCGGATGGTCACCACCATCACGGCGCCGCCCAGGAACGCGAACAGCGCCGCCGCCAGCGTGGGGAAGAGGGCGGTGGCGAGCGCGGCCGCGCCGGCGGCCCAGGCCACGACGGCGGCCGTCTGGGTCCGCAGGCGGCCGCGGGCGGCCGAGCCCCCGGCCGGCTGCGGAGCCGCGGCCGCGTGACCGGCGGGGTTGCGCATGCTCACGGCTCCTCCCTCCGCGGCCGCCACGCCTGCCAGCCGACCGCGGCGACGAGCAGGCAGGCGGCGACCGCGGTCATCACCTTGACGGCCGTGACGACCCCCGGCTCGGATGGCGCGGCATCCTCGGCCACCAGGGCCCGGATCCGGCCGGTCGCGTCCACCGTGGCGCCCGCGCCGGCCAGCGCGCCGCGAGCGAGCGCGTCGCCGGCCAGCGTCAGCGCGGCCGGGGCCGTCCCGTCCACCCACAGCACGGGATGGCGGCCGGCGGCCAGCTCCCGGACCGCGCCCGATGGCTGCGTCCCGCCCGTCGAGGGCGGTGGCCCCGCCAGTCCGATCGCGCCGGCCACCCGCGCCGCGGCGGCCGACGCCCCGGCCACGCCCAGCACCAGGACGCCGCCGTCCGCCCGCGCGTCGCTCGCGTAGCCCGCCACCAGGCGGGGCGTCGCGACGGCCCGCTCGCCCAGGGCGGCGACCACGCGGGCGGCGCCGGTCAGGTCGGCGTCGTCCGCGCCGCCCAGCACCACCCGCACGCCGCCCGGATCGTTGAACACCGGGTACGGCAGCAGCTGCAGGCCGGCGCCGGAGGGCGCGCCCGGCAGCCGAAGCCGCGCGTCCGACGCCACCTGCGCCGTCGCGCCGTCCCCGGCCAGCACGAGGTCCAGGGTCAGCGTGTTGCGTCCGGGGTGGAGCGCCGAGCCGGGCACCCGCACCGGCGCCGTTCGCATCTGCTCGTTGTCCCGGTCCAGCGGGACGGCGCCGACGCTGGTGGCGTTGACGAGCACGCCGAGCGCCGCGCGCTGGCCGGCGGGGACCGGCGAGTGGGCCACCGCCAGCTCCAGGTCGCCGGCGCCGCCGGCGTCCACCGCGGGCGCCGTGAACGTGAGGCTGACGGAGTGCCGGCCCGGCCCCTGGACCTGGAGGTCCTGACCGCCGAGCGCCGGGAACGGCAGCGTCTCGCCGGGGCGGGGGCCAGGGGGCGCCGGCGCGAGGCTCCCCCCGGCGTGCACGAGCGCGAACGTGCCGCCCGCCGGCAGGCCGGCGGGCGCCGTCAGCGCCGCCGCCGCCCTGGTCACGGCGCCGTCGGTGTCGCCCGTGACCAGGACGATCGGGCTGCGCCGGTCCCACGGCGACGTCACCGCGGCCACGATGCCGTCCTCCGGATGCACGTCCTGGCCGTCCGGCGTGGTCCAGCCTCCGGCGCCGTGCGAGAACCCGGCGGCGCGGAGCAGCGGCTCGGCCGCGGGCAGGCGGCGCAGGCCGCCGACCACCAGGGCGGGCAGGCCGCCCGCGTGCAGCCAGTCCAGCTGGCCGCCGGTGACCGCCTCCGGCGCCACCTGCTGCCCGCCGGCCCGCCGGCCCAGGTCGGCGACGAGCCGGAGCCCGGCGGCCAGGTCGGCGGCGTTCGCCGGCTGGGGCAGGACGAGGCCCAGGCGCGCCGGCGCCGGTCCGTGCGCGCCGATCAGCGGGAACGGGTACGCGTCCAGCCGGGCCGGGGCCGGCGTCCCCGGCGGCACGAACAGCTGGTAGCGGAGCAGCGTCTGGCTCTCCAGGCGGACGTACGCGGAGGGGTCGTCGGCCCGGGCGCCGGGACGGCCGGCCAGGCGCGCGTCGAATCGCACCTCGAGCAGGTTGGCCCGATCGTCGAGGAGGGCGGAGGCCGGGACCTTCAGCTGGGCCACGGCGCCGTCCGAGCTGGAGGCCTCCAGCGGCACCGCGCCCAGCTCCTCGCCGTTGACCAGCACCGTCGCGGCCGACGTCGCCGGGTCGAGCAGCGGGCTGTGCGCGAACACCAGCCGGACTGCGCTCCCGGCCGGCGCCAGCGGGCCCGCCGGTGCCGGCATGAACACGGCGACCTCGTTGGTGAGACCGTAGAGCGTCTGCGTGGGCACGCCCATCGCGTCGAGGGTCGTGTCCTGCGCCGACTCCAGCGCGCCGAGGCTGACCGGCGGCGGCGCCGGTCGCGGGCCACGCGCCGCTGCCGCCGCCGGGCCAGCCATCGCCGGCGCCGCGCACGCGACTACGACCACCGCCGCGGCGGCACGCGCCGCCCACGCTGCCACGGGCGCGCACGCCCGCCGATCCCCACAGACCATCCCATGACCTCTCTTCGGCCGCGGCTCCCGCGGCCCGGATACGAGGCGCTATGGTGCGCCGCCGGGCGGCCGCTGTCAAACGGGACCCCCGTGCGGGTCGGTTACCGGTCTGCGGTAGCCTGTCGGCTGAGCTCGTAGAGGCGCTGAGGGGAGAGCGGCATCTCGCGGATGGACACCCCGAGCGCGTCCTCGATCGCAGCGGCGATCACCGCCCCCACCGGGATCACGCCCGCCTCGCCGGCGCCCTTGACGCCCAGCGGGTTGAGCGGCGACGGCGTCTCGATGTGGCCGATCTCGGGCGCCGGCACCTCCGTCGCGTACGGGACCAGGAACTCCATGAACGAGGCGTTGCGGAGCTGGCCGTCCTCGTCGTACGCCAGCCGCTCGTAGAAGGCGCCGCCGATGCCCTGGCCCACGCCGCCCTCGATCTGGCCCTCCAGGACCAGCGGGTTGATGACCCGGCCGCAGTCGTGCACGACCACGTAGCGGAGGATCTCCAGCCGGAACGTGCGCGGGTCCACGCGGACGTAGGCCGCGTGGCAGCCGGAGGCCCACGTGGACGCCTCGGGGCTGAAGAAGCCGGTGGCCTCCAGCCCGGGCTGCTCGCCCTCGGGCAGCGGCGGCCCCGGGCGCGGCCGGCCCTGGAACTGCGTCGCCATCTCGGCGCCCCCGCCGAACGCGTAGCGCAGCGGGTTGGACAGGATGGCGGCCGCCGCCAGCGGCATCGCCCGGTCGGGCGCGCCCTTGACGCGCACGACGCCGCCGGCCAGCTCCAGGTCCTCGGGGGCGACCTCCAGGTGCTCGGAGGCGATCCGCTTCGCCTTGTCCGCCACCCGGAGGGCGGCGACGCGCATCGCGTTGCCGGCGGTGACCGCGCCCCGCGAGGCGAACGTGCCGACGCCCCACTGGAAGCGCCGGGTGTCGCCGCTCCGGACCTCGACGTCGGCGACGTCCACGCCCAGCGCGTCCGCCACCACCTGGGCCAGCACCGTGGCGTGGCCCTGGCCCTGGCTGGGGATGCCCGTGGCCGCCACCACCTTCCCCGAGACCAGCACCTGGACGTGGGCGCCCTCGTACGGCCCGACGCCGGTGCCCTCCACGTAGACGCCCAGGCCCATCCCGACGTTCCGGCCCTCCGGCCGGGGCCCGAGGAGGCGCACGCACTGCCGGTGTCCCACGGGAACTCGTCCGGCTGGATGAAGTTGCGCCGGCGCACCTCGGTCCGGTCCAGGCCCAGCTCCGCGGCCACCGCGTCCAGCACGCGCTCCATCACGAAGCAGCCGTGGGGCCGGCCGGCGCCGCGGTACGGCGACGTCGGCGTGGCGTTCGTGTAGACGTCGCGGAACCGGGTCCGGAAGCTGGGCACCCGGTACGGGCCCGTGGTCTGGGCGGCGGTGATGATCGGCAGGATGATCCCGTACGGCGTGTACGCGCCGGCGTCGTGCAGGAAGTCGTCGTCGAGCGCCCGCACGACCCCGCGGTCGTCGAACCCGGCCCGCACGCGGTGGACCTGCGCCCGCTCGTGGTTGACGGCCGTGAAGTGCTCGGCGCGGTCCTCGGTCCACTTGACGGGCCGGCCCAGGCGCATGGCCGCGAACGGGACCAGGAGCTCGTCCGGGTAGAACAGCATGATCTTGGGCCCGAAGCCGCCGCCCACGTCCGGCGCGATCACCTCGACGGACGTCTCCGGCAGGCCGAACAGGACGGCCAGGCCGCCCCGGATCGAGGTGGGCGACTGCGTGGAGTCGTAGACCAGCAGGCGGCGCTCGGCCTCGTCCCAGCGCGCCCACACGGCGCGCGCCTCCATCGGGGCCGCGGCCCCGCGCTCGAAGCGGAGGCGCAGGTCCAGCCGGTGGGGCGCGGCGGCCAGGTCGGCCTCCACGTCGCCGCGCTCCTGCGTCAGCTCCGCGGCCACGTTGGCGGGGACGTCGTCGTGGACCAGGTCCGCCGCCCGCTCGGCCGCCTCGGGTCCGATCACGACGGGCAGCGGCTCGTAGGTCACGTCCACCAGCTCGGCGGCGTCCTCGGCCAGGTAGCGGTCAGCGGCGACCACGAACGCGACGGCCTCGCCGGCGTAGCGCACGACCTCGGAGGCCAGGCAGCGCTGGGTGCGGCCGTGCGTGAGGGCGGGGTGGGGGATGAGCAGCGGGAGGTCGACGTGGCCGAACGGCAGGTCGGCGGCCGAACGGCGAGCGGACGAAGCAGCCGTGGAGCGCGCCTTCGTCCAGGTCGTCGGTGTACCGGCCGCGGCCCCGCAGCAGGCGGTCGTCCTCCAGGCGCCGGACGCGCTCCCCGAACCAGCGGGTGGTCACGCCAGCAGCTCCGCGGCGCGGCGGACCGAGCGGCGGATCGAGGCGTAGCCGGTGCAGCGGCACAGGTTGCCGGCGATGCCCTCGTCGATCTCCGCGTCGGACGGCTCCGGGCGCTCGGCGAGCAGGCCCGTCACGGCCAGCACGAAGCCCGGGGTGCAGAAGCCGCACTGGAGGCCGTGGCACTCGTGGAACGCCTGCTGGACCGGGTGCAGGGCCGCGCCGTCCGGCGCCAGGCCCTCGATCGTGGTCACCTCGTGGCCTTCGGCCTGGACGGCCAGCAGCAGGCAGGAGCGCACCGGGCGGCCGTCGAGCAGCACCGTGCAGCAGCCGCAGACGCCGTGCTCGCAGCCGACGTGGGTACCGGTCAGCCCCAGCTCGCCGCGCAGGTAGTCGGACAGCAGCCGCCGCCCGCTGCCCGGCGCCGCGCGGGCAACCCCGTTGACCGAGAAGCCGGCGCGCCGGGGCGGACGCTCCAGCGGCACGGCCGAGGCGGGCGCTGCCTCCGGCGCGGCCATCGCCCGCTCGACCAGCACCTCGACCAGGTGCCGCTTGAACTCGGCCGACGCTTCCAGGTCGGCGCTCGGCTCCAGCCGGCGGCCCCGGTCCCACAGCACCGGCGTCGGCGCCACCCCGAACAGCGCCAGCCGGTCGCGCCACCGCGCCACCCCGGCCATCGCGAAGTCGCCGTGCCGCCGCGTCTCCTCCACCAGCGCCGCGTCCGCCGCCGCGTGAGCGGGAAACCACGCCTCGACGATCAGCTCGTCGGGCGCCAGCGCCGTCTCGAACGCGCCCAGGAACAGGTCGGCGGCCTCGATCACCCGCTCGCCGCGTACCGAGCGCGCCACCACATGGCCGCCCAGCGCCAGCAGGACGGCCGGCAGCTCCGCGGCCGGGTCGGCGTGGGCCAGGCTGCCGCAGACCGTGCCCCGGTTGCGCACGACGTGGTGGGCGACGTGCCGCAGCGCCAGCGGCACCAGCGGGCAGCGCTCGCGGAGCAGCGGGTGCCGCTCGGCGTCGGCCTGGCGCACCGTGGCGCCGACCGCCACGCCCCCGTCCCGCTCCGCCACACCGGCCAGCTCGTCCAGCCGGTTCACGTCCACCAGGTGGGCCGGCCGCGCCAGCCGGAAGTTCAGGAGCGGCACCAGCGACTGGCCGCCGGCCAGCACCCTGGCGTCCTCCAGGGCGGCCAGGAGGGACAGCGCGTCTGCCACGGTGCCGGGCGCGTGGTGCTCCAGCGGCGGCGGCTTCACAGGACGGATCCCCGGGTGGTCGGAAGCAGGGGCTTCGCCCTGCGTCTGAGTCCGTCCTCCCGAGATCGCCCGGACGCCGGCTTCAGGCCCGGAGGGATGCGCCGCAGGCGCCCTGCGTGTCCCAGACGAGCGGGGGGGTTCCGGAAGGGGGGGCCTGCCCCCTCTTGCTCCATCACAGGAAGGCGACCGCGCGGCAGAACGCGGCCTCGCCGCCCTGGAACCGCCAGGGGAAGCAGCCGAACTCGATCTTGCGGTCGAGCACGCGATCGATCTCGCCGCCCAGGTTCTCGATGTGCACCACGTCGTGCGGGAACAGGAGCGTGTGCATGACCTGGTAGTCCCGCTTGGGGAAGACCTCGTCCAGCGGCCGTCCCAGCGCGGCCTCGGCGTCCTCCGCCTCGTCCGGACGCAGCCGCCGGATCACCGTGTTCATCGGGTGGTCGGCCGAGCCGGCGTCGACCGCGAGCCAGCGCACCCCCCGCTCCAGCACCCACTCGGCCAGGGCGCGCGTAGGCCCCGGGTGGCGGATGAAGTACCGCGTCTCGTCCACCTCCGAGCGGTCGGTCCAGTTCTCCGGGTAGTAGCGGTGGTAGCCGGTGTGGATCACCAGGATGTCGCCGGTCTCGATCCGCAGCCCGGTGTCGCGCTCCCAGCGCTCGAAGTGCTCCGGGCCGTACAGCCCGTAGTCGCCGACGCCCATCCGCTCCAGGTCGACCACGCAGGCGGGGCCGACCAGGAAGTCGAGCGGGAGGTCGCCGATGAACTTGCCGCCCGAGAAGAAGTGCGCCGGCGCGTCCAGGTGGGTGCCGACGTGCAGGGTGGTGGTGATCTCCTGGCCGCCGGCCTTGTCGAACGCGAGCCGCTTGACCCACTTGATGCTCGGCCCGTCGTACGACGCGAAGGCGGGCGTGTGGACCGAGAAGTCCTGGCTGAGATCGATCAGCTCCATTGAGTCGAACAGTGTCGCACCCCGCGTACTCGGGGCGTCCGAAGCGTTCCAAGGAGAGAAGAGGTTTGTCCGCTCGGCGCTCATCTTGGAGGTGACGCATGCGCAAGATTCCCCCTGCGCTCGCACTCGCCGCCGTCATGACGCTCGCCGTGGCCGTGAGCCCGGCGCTGGCGGCCTCGGCGGTGCACCAGGTGACGAACGCCGGCAACGACCCGTTCGCCGCCTGCGCCGTCAACGCCGGCGGCACCAACTATCCGCGGTCGGAGGTCGAGCCGTTCGGCTCCGTCAACCCGTCCGACCCGACGAACATCGTGACCGTGTTCCAGCAGGACCGCTGGAGCAACGGCGGCGCCCACGGCCTGGCCGCGGGCGTCAGCAAGAACGGCGGCTCGTCGTGGACCGTCGTCCCGCTGCCATTCAGCTCCTGCGCCGCCGGCACGCCGGCCGACCTGCAGTACGAGGCGGCGTCGGATCCCTGGGTCTCGTTCGGGCCGGGCACCGCGTCCAACCCGGCGCAGGGCGCCACGGCCTACACGGTCTCGATCTCGTTCAACGAGAGCCCTGGCAGGAACGGCAACACCGTCGGCGCCGCGGTGTCCTCTGACGGCGGGGCCACCTGGACCAACGCCCAGACGCTGCACGCCGACGAACAGAGCGGCGTGCCGATCCCGGTGGACGACACCAACTTCCGGTTCTTCCACGACAAGGAGTCGGTGACGGCGGATCCGACGCGGCCCGGCTGGGCCTACGCCGTCTGGGACATGCTGATCGGCCCCAACGCCAACGAGAGCTCCGACCTCCACTCGGGCTCGTTCACGGACGACACCCTGTTCGCCAGGACGACCGACTTCGGGGCTACCTGGTCGCCGGTGCGGATCATCAACACCAGCAGCCACTCGACGACGAACAAGAACCAGACGATCGGCAACATCGTCGTGGTGGACCCGCGGACCGGGACGCTCTACGACTTCTTCAACCAGATCTTCAACACCGGCAGCGGCTCTGGCGGCGCCCACGGCGACAATGCCGCGTTCCAGAAGTCGACCGATCAGGGCCTCACGTGGTCGGCCCCGCAGATCATCTCGACGATGGACGACGTCGGGGTGGCGGACCCGAACAACCTCAACCCGGTGTCCGGCAAGGCGCCGGCCCCCTTCCGGGTCGGCAACGGCATCCCCGCGCCGGCGATCGACCCGGAGACCGGCGATCTCTACGCCGTATGGGAGGACTCCCGGTTCAGCGGTCAGGACGAGGTCGCCATCACCCGTTCGACGAACGGCGGCGCCACCTGGAGCGCGCCCAAGCGCGTCAGCACGCCGGGCGGGCCGGCCTTCACCCCGGCGGTGGCGGTCACCGACAGCGGCGCGGCGGGCGTGGGCGGCACGGTCGGCGTCGAGTACTACCAGCTCGGCGCCTCCTCGTCCGGCTCGTCGCCGACCAGCGAGCTCATCAAGCGGCTCAGCGGCGCTGCGGCGGGCGACTCGTCGAGCGTCGACACGGGCGTCCCCGCGACCACCGTCCTGGGACCGTTCAACATGCTGGACGCGCCCTACGCCGGCGGGTACTTCACCGGCGACTACGAGGGCCTGCTGACCACCGGGACCGGATCGTCCGCCACGTTCGAGCCAGTGGTGGTCGCTGGCGCGTGTGGCGCGGCGCTGACGTGCCGGGCCCTGACGTCGGTCGTGGCGCCGACCAGCATCGCCCCGACCGGCAACGACTCCACGGACCTCTTCTTCGGCACCGGCTTCTGAGCGAAGCCACGGCGCGGCCCGCGTTCGCGCGGGCCGCGTCCCTCGCGGTCAGTCGGGCAGGTCGAGCCAGCCCTCGCCCACGATGCACGCGCGGCCGCCGACCCGGACTGCCGTCACCCGGCCGCCGCTGACGTCGACCGTGGCGTCCAGCAGGCTCTCGCGGCCCATCTCGAAGCCCTGCTCGAGCCGGAACGTCCGGGTGCCGTCGCCCTCCGGCAGGCGGGTGGCCAGGTAGCACGCCAGCGGGCCGGCCGCCGAGCCCGTGCCGGGGTCCTCGGTCTCGGGCGTGAACATCCGGCAGTGGGCGTCGCTGCCGGGCAGCTGCCCCTCGCGCGCGAAGCAGTACGCCGCGAGGCCCGGGAACGCCGTCATCGCGGCTTCCCACCGTTCGAGCCGGGGCCGCAGGCGGCGAATGGCGTCGATCGAGCGCACCGGCACCATCAGGTGGGTGAAGCCGGTGCCCACCGCCTGCGGCGGCAGCCCGGTGCCCAGGATGTCGTCCGGCTCGAGCGAGAGGGCCGCCGCGAGCGCCGCCGGGTCGGGGTGCTCCGGCCCGAAGACCGGCGGCCGCTGGTCCATCTCCGCCCAGCCCGGGCGCAGGCGCACCGGCGTGGGCCCGACGCCCAGCTCGAACACGGTCCGCTCGCGGACCCGGCCCAGCGCCTCCAGGACGACGCCGGTGCCGATGGTCGGGTGGCCGGCCATCGGCAGCTCCCGGCCCGGCGTGAAGATGCGGACGCGCCAGTCGCAGCCGGCGATCGCCGACGGCGTGACGAACGTCGTCTCGGAGAAGTTGAACTCGCGCGCGATGGCCTGCATGCGTTCGTCGCCCAGGCCCTCTGCGTCCAGCACGACGGCGAGCTGGTTGCCCGCGAGCGGCCGCTCGCTGAAGACGTCCACCAGCCGGAAGGGGTACCTCACGGGACGCTGCCCATCGGCACCACCCACCGCGTGCTCTGCCCGGTCACCGCGGCCACGCGGTCGAAATCGGCATCGTAGTGCAGGACGGTGAGTCCGTGACGCTCGGCCACCGCGGCGAGGATGAGGTCTGGCAGCGGCACGCCGCGGTGCAGCCCGTTCCGGGAGAGCAGCTCCATGACACTGGAGGCTCGATCGAAGTCGACCTGGTTCGTATCGGCGAGCGGAAGCGCCTGTTCGAGGTCGCACCGCGTGAGCTCCATGTCCTCCGCGTCGCGGGCGCTGAAGAGGATCTCGAGCTCGAAGATGCCACAGCGGGCGACCTCGCCGGCCCGGATCAGCGGGGCCAGGACGGCGCCCACCGCGGCGTGGTGCTGGCGCCCGAACGCGCTCTTGTCCGCGATGAATCGCGGACGGCCGATCTGGGCGATGGCGTCAGTCTCCCCAGGCCCGTCGCATGACGTCGCCGTCGGCCAGGTCGGTGGGCTGGCTGAAGCGACGGATCAGGCTGTTCCGGGCGGCCTGAGCGAGGACCGCGTCGAGCGATCGATCGATCGTCTCGCGCAGCGTGCCCGTGCCCAGCGTGGCCGCCACACGCGCAACCTTTTGTTCGTCGATCTCGATTGTGGTCTTGCGCACGGAATCAGTATGGAAGGAGATGTGCTTCGGGGCCATACTCACGATGCTCAACTATATGGGAAGCGAGGTGCCGGTGCGCCGCCACGAACGGCTCCAGCGGGGCCCGGACCAGCCCCGCCCCGACCTGGCCCACGCCCGCCTGGCGATGCGCGATGCCGGTGTTGATCAGCGGCCGGATGCCCGTCTCCACGACCCGGCGGACGTCGATGCCGGTCGGCGTGCCCCGGAAGTCCAGGGCCGGCACCTGGTGGCCGGGGTGCTCCTCCAGCGTGATCTCGTACATCTCCAGCGTGGCGTCCAGCGCCGTGCGGGCGGTGCCGCCGACCACGTGCGTGATCGCCGGCGCGGCCGCCATCGCGAAGCCGCCCAGGCCGTACGTCTCGGTGATGGCCGAGTCGCCGATGTCCGGGTTGGCGTCGGCCTGGGTGTAGGCGCCCAGGAACAGGCCGACGGGCACCGCGGCGGGGGCCGTGAACCAGCGGCCCGGGTCGCCGCTGACCCGGACGCCGAACTCGGTCCCGTTCCGCGCCATCGTCACCACCAGGGTGCTGCCGGGCACGCCGGCCGCCGCCTCGCACGCGGCCTTGGCCGCGGCCATCGCCAGGTTCAGGTAGAAGTAGTCGTTCCCGTCCACGAACCGCAGCGACTCCGCCGGGAGGCCGCGCAGCGCCAGCTCCCGGAACAGCAGCGACGTGGCCGCCCGGTGCCGGTTGTGCAGCTCGTCGCCCATCTGCAGCGCGCGCTGGTTGATCGCCGCCAGGTCGATCGGTCCGGCCTCCAGGGCGCGGGCCAGGTCGGGCCCCAGCGTCGTGGCCATCCAGCGCAGCCGCTCCAGCACCGCCTCGTCGTTGGCCCCGTAGCGGAGCACGCGGCCCAGCCCCTCGTTCAGGTTCGACCAGGCGCGGGTGCGGCTGACCGGGTCCTCGACGATCACCACCGGCATCGCAGCGCTGATGACGCCGGCCATGGGGCCCACCGCGCCGTGGTGGTGGCACGGGTCCAGGTCGGCCGAGTCGCGGCCCTCCAGCCGGAGGGCGCCCTCCAGCGCGCCCCGCATCGGGCCCGACGCCGCGTCCCAGCGGAGCGGCGGGCCGCTGTGCAGGAGCAGGTCGCGGCGCATCCCCGGGACGACGTCCGCCGCCACGCCGACGCCGACCCAGCGGGGCCGCGCGGCCAGCATCCGGCCCACCGCCTCCGCGTTGGCCGCGTCCACCGCCGGGTCGGGCGCCAGGCGCTCCAGCGGCGGCCGCCAGTCCACCCGCGCCTGCTCGGCCCGGAGGCCGTCCGCCAGCAGGTCGGCCCCGGCCGTGACCGCCCGGACCTCGCCGATCAGCGGCACAGCAGCGACCCCGCCGCCCGCGCGTTGGACAGGTGCACGCGCGCGCCGGCGGCCTCGAAGGCGGCCCGCTGCCGGGCCAGGCCCTGCGGGTCGGCCTGGGTGCCGATCAGCGCCACGACCGCCGGCCGGCCGGCCAGCGCCGGGGCCAGCTCGGCCGCGGGGTCGGGGTGGGCGCCGTGGCCGAGGACCACGTCCAGGTAGACCAGGCCGCGGGCCCGGCGGATGGCGTCCACCCGCAGCCGCTGGTCGATCATCGGGTGCGGGCGGCCCCGGGTGTGCTCGTCGGCGCCGTAGTCGATGGCGCGGAATCGCCCCGGGTCGGCGTCCGCCGCCCAGACCAGCGCCGCCTCGTCGCGCAGCGTGCCGCCGGAGAAGATGCCGTCCACCGGGCCGTCCCACGCCAGCGGCTCCGCCGGCTCCTCGGGCAGGCGGCCGCCGCCCACCCGCAGCGCCACCTCGGTCAGGTCGATGCCCGGCCCCAGCAGCGCCGGCACGAGCGGCTTGCGGGCGGTCAGCTCGGCCCGGGCCGGCTTGGACACGACCACGATCACGTCGGTGTCGGGGTCCTCGTCGAGGCGCCGGATCGCCTCGCGCGTCATGCGGCCGCCGACCTCGGGCGAGAGGTCCCTGCCGCCCACGCCGATCGCGTGCGAGACGCCGGCGCCCTGGTGGGCGAGCAGGCAGCAGAGCTGCTGGATGCCGGTGCCCGAGGCGCCGACGATGCCGACCCGCCCCCGCGGCACCTCGTTCCAGAAGCCCAGCCCGACGCCGTCGAGGATGGCCGTGCCGCAGTCGGGGCCCATGAGGAGCAGGCCGCGGCGGAGCGCCTCGGCCTTGAGCTGGACCTCGTCGGCTACCGTCATGTTGTCGGAGAAGCAGAACACGTGGAGACCGGAGCGGAGCGCGTCCCAGCAGGCCCAGGCGGCGTGGTCGCCGGGGACCGAGATGACCGCCAGGTTGGCGCCGGCGAGCTGGCGGGCGGCGGCGCGCACGGTCCGCGGCCGCGCGCCCTCGCCGGCGGGGCGGCCGGCCGGGACACGCTCGGCCAGCGCGGCCGACGCCGCCGCGATCGCGGCGGCCGGGTCGTCGCCACGGGCCGCCAGGACCAGGTCGTCGGGTCCCGCGCCCGCGAGCGCCGCGTCGTCCCAGAGCCCGCTCTCCCGGAGCAGGTCGAGGTTCAGGGGCGTGGCCATCGCCGCCATCGCCGAGTGCGTGCCGGGAATCGCCAGCATGCGAGCCGACGCCGCCATCAGCACGATCGAGTCGTGATAGGAGTGGTGGACCTCGACGCGGATCATCTCTTACAGCGTGCTCCGGCGCTTGGTTTTTGCGCGGATTTTGCGTTATCAAGTGGGCTTGACGGACTTTTATCGCCAGGCCTTAACAGAGTCATCCGGGTTCTATTTCCGGCCGGCCCTATGAACGATGGAATATGGCGGGGGTGACCGGCAAGGCTCGCGTCCTGATCGTGGATGACAAGGCGGACATTCGCGGCATCGTGGCGACGCGGCTGCGGATCGAGCCGGGCTTCGAGGTGGTCGGCGAAGGGGCCAACGGCGCCGAGGCGATCGCCCGGGCCGGCGAGCTGAAACCGACGATCATGATCCTGGACCTCCAGATGCCGGTGATGTCCGGAGAGGAGGTGATCCCGATCCTCCGCTCGCTGTCGCCGGGCCTGCGCATCCTGGTGTTCTCGGCCTACGCGGGCGCGCTGCAGCGGATGCGGCCCTGCGAGCGGCCGGACACAGAGGTCCGCAAGGGCACGGGCCTGGCCCCGCTCGTGAAGGAG
>VBJR01000356.1 GCA_005880175.1 Chloroflexota bacterium | reverse complement strand
GTGGTCGGTGGGGAACCCGCGCACCCGGCCGCCCCGCTCCAGCGCCCCGCGCACCGCCGCCGTGAGGTCGCCCAGCTCCCGCCGGGCGCTCGCCGCCCGCGCCGCGTCCAGGCCGGGGTCGGACAGCAGGGCCGTCAGCTCCTGGACGCGGAGCCGGTAGCTGGCCAGGGCCTGGCGGTCGAGGACCGGGTCGGCGGCGGCTCGAGGCGCGCCCGGCGTCCAGGCCGCGAGCTGCAGGACGTCGTGGTCCTCGCCGGGCGCCTCCACCAGCGTGGCCACGTACGCCATCCCGACCAGGTCGGGCAGGAGGATCGTGCGGTCGCCGACCTCGATCCACCAGCCGCCCGCGTCGCGGCGCAGTCGGGCCGCGCGCGGGGTCCCCCGGGTGCCGCGCAGCCACGCAGGCGGCGCCGGCAGCGCCATGTCCATCCGGGCGGCGCTCGCGGCGGCCCGCCCGGCCAGCTCCGCGGCCCGAGCCCGGTCGCCGTCGCCGCCGCGGGCGTCGAGCACCGCCGCCAGCACGTGCTCGGTCAGGACCGCCATCGGCCGGCTGCCCAGCCGGCGGTCCTCCTGGATGGCCGCCTCCAGGTGGGCGACGGCGGTGTCCAGGTCGCCGGCCGTCGCCGCGGCCAGCCCGAGCGTGCGGCGCGCCGAGCCCAGGCACACGACCGCCAGCGACGGGAGCACGGGCAGGTGCGCGTACGGCTCGACGAGCGTCCGCACCTCGGCGGCCACCGCGGCGTCGCCGAGCTGGAACGCGGCCTCGGCGACCAGGAACTGCGTCGCCAGCCAGGAGCTGGAGTCGGGCAGGGCGGCGAGGCCGATGCCGGTGAGGCGGGCCAGCGCCTCCTCGGCGGCGTCGCGGTCGCCCAGGGCGGCCGACAGCACGGCGTCGGCCGCGACGTACACGTGGTCGTTGGGGCCCAGCCGGGGCGACGCGGCCGCGGCCCGGACCAGCTCGATCACCTCGGCCGCCCGGCCCTGCCACAGGCGCAGCGCGCCCAGCATGGCCCCGTAGTAGGCGGGAGCGTCGGGATCGCCGGCCGCCGTGCCCCGGGCGAGGGCCGCGGCCGCAGCCGCCTCGGCCTCCGCCAGACGGCCGCGGCGGGCCAGGAGCGTCGCGGCGACGACGTCGGCGACGAACGCGATCGCCTCGCACCCGGCCGCCTCCGCGCGCTCGCGGAGCTCCTGGTGCGACTGCTCGGCACGGGGGTCGCCGGCGAGGAAGAGGTCCACGGTGCGCCAGCACAGGCCCATCAGGCCGGGCAGCGGGTCGCCGGCCCGCGCCGCCCGCCTGACGATCTCCTCCGCCATCCGCAGGCGGGAGCTCGCGTGGGCGGGCCCGAGCCGCACGTGGTGGAGCAGCGACAGCGCCTCCGCCGCCGCGGCGTCGTCACCGAAGGCCAGGACGGCGTCCGCCGCCGCCTGCACGGCCGCGACCGGCCCGCCCTCGTACACCGCCTCGGCGGCCGTCCGGACGTCGAGGCGGGCGGCCACCAGCGAGCCGGGGGCCGCGGCGTCCCGGGCGCGGCGCCACAGCGCGTCGAGCGCGGCCCGCTCCAGGAAGTCGCGCTGCTCGTAGACCCAGATGCCGCCGATGCCCAGCGCGGCCAGGGAGAGCGCCCGGCCGTCCTCCTCCGCGGCCGCCACCCTCGCCGCCTCGGCGAACGCCGCCCGCGCCCGCGCCAGCTGGCCCGCCTGGCGGCTCGCCTCGGCCGCCTCCACGAGCGCCATCGCGCGCCCGCTGGCCACCGCTACTCGCCGAGCGCCCGGCGCTGCGCGGCCGCCGCGAGCGTGCGGCAGGCCGCGGCGAGCAGGTCCGCCAGGTCGGCGCCGCGCACCGTGACGCCGATCGGGCCGAGCTGGCGGATGGCGGCGTCCGGGGCGCCGGCCGCCCACGGCCGCGCGCGGACCCGGTCCAGCTCCGGGCCGGCCTCCCAGAACCGGTCCAGCGCGTCCTCCAGCGTGGGCTCGGCCACCACCTCGGGCCCGGCTTCCGGCGCGGGAGCGCGCCGGGCCGGCCGGCGCAGCGCGGCGAGCCGCTCCAGCAGCTCCTCGCGCGGCCGGCCGCGCCACGTGAACACCAGGAACGGGTCGCGATCGAACGCCTCGGCCAGCAGGTAGAAGACAGCGGCCACGTGCTTGCACGGCTTGATCGCGTCCGGGCACGTGCACGAGCTGGAGAGCTGGCTCGCCGACGTCGGGAACAGCGACAGCCGGCTCGCCGCGAACGTCTCCTCGATGTCGCGCGGCATCTCGCCCGCCAGCAGCTTGGCCGCGAACACGGCCTTGGCCGCCATCGCGCGCTCCGCCCGGGTCCAGTCGTCCTCCGTCAGGGTCTGCACGCCGAGCTGGACCCGGTACGGGCGGACCCGCGAGCCCTGCACCCGCGCCTCGACCAGGCCCTTGCGGACCTCGAGGTCGAGCACCTGGCCGCGCCGCGCGTAGTTGCGGCCGCGCTCCAGGCGCGAGCCGAGGCCGAACGACTCCAGGATCGCGATGAAGCGGCGGGACCACCACGTCTCGCCGATGTCGCCGCGCCGGCTGCGCGCCCGGAGCCCGCTGTCCACCGGCAGGGGCGCGGTGGGACGCTCGCGCCGCCAGAACTGGTCGCCGTCCACCCTACGCCTCCGCCACTGCCTCGGTCGACAGCGCCACGAGCTCGCGCAGCTGGTCGGTGGACAGCTCCGTCAGCCAGCCCTCGCCGGTGCCCACGATGCGCTCCGCCAGCTCGCGCTTGTCCTCGATCATCCGGTCGATGCGCTCCTCCAGCGTGCCGACGCAGATCAGCTTGCGCACCTGGACGTCGCGGCGCTGGCCGATGCGGAACGCGCGGTCGGTCGCCTGGTCCTCGACGGCCGGGTTCCACCAGCGGTCGAAGTGGACGACGTGGTTGGCGGCCGTCAGGTTGAGCCCGATGCCGCCCGCCTTCAGTGACAGGATCAGGACGGGCGGGCCGGCCGGCGACTGGAACCACGCGACCATCTCGTCGCGCGCCCGCCTCGGGGTGCCGCCGTGGAGGAACGGCACCTCCCGGCCCAGCCGCTCGCGCAGGTGCCGGCGGAGCAGGTCGCCCATCTCGGCGAACTGCGTGAACAGCAGGGCCCGGTCGCCCTCGGCCATCACCTCCTCGAGGATCTCCTCCAGGCGCGCCAGCTTGCCCGAGCGTCCCTCGAGCCGGGAGCCGTCGCGGAGCAGCTGGAGCGGGTGGTTGAGCACCTGTTTGAGCTTCATCATCGTCGCCAGCACCAGGCCCCGGCGCTCGATGTCCTCGCCGGCGGCCTCGATCCTGGCCAGCATGTCGTCGAGCACTGCCTGGTACAGGGTGGCCTGCTCGCGAGTGATGTTGCAGTAGACCTTCATGTCGACCTTCTCGGGAAGGTCGGCGATGATGCTGCGGTCGGTCTTCAGCCGGCGCAGGACGAACGGGCCGGTCAGCTTCCGGAGCAGGTCCGCCGCCTCGTCGTCCTGGTAGCGCTCGACCGGGACGGCGAAGCGGCGCCGGAAGTCCGACGCCGAGCCGAGCAGGCCCGGGTTGAGGAACTGCATGATCGACCACAGCTCGGCCAGGCGGTTCTCGACCGGTGTCCCGGTGAGGGCCACCCGGCGGGGCGCGCGCAGCGAGCGGACCGCCTGCGCCTGCCGGGCCGCGCTGTTCTTGACGTTCTGCGCCTCGTCCAGCACGACGCGTCCCCACTCCACCGCGCTCAGCGCCTCCTGGTCGCGGACCGCCAGCCCGTACGTGGTGACGACGAGGTCGCGGTCGCGGACGGCCTCCGCGAGCTGCTCGCCGCCCTGCCGGCCCTGGCCGTGGTGGACGTGGACGCGCAGCCCGGGCGCGAACCGCTCGGCCTCGCGCTGCCAGTTGCCGACGACCGACATCGGGCAGACCAGCAGGGTCGGAGCCCGGGCCTCGCCGGCGTCGCGCTCGGCGACCAGCAGCGCGAGGAGCTGGATCGTCTTGCCCAGGCCCATGTCGTCGGCCAGGCAGGCGCCCAGGCCGAGGTCGCCCAGGAACCGCAGCCACGCCAGCCCGCGCTCCTGGTACGGCCGCAGGTCGCCGTGGAACCCGGCCGGGGTGGGCTCGGCGGCGAAGCGGCGCTCGGACGCCCCGGCCAGCAGCTCGCCGACCCAGCCCTCCGCCTCGACGGCCACGACCGGCGGTCCCTCCCCGGAGTCCAGGCCGATGCTGGCCCGGAGCAGGTCGGCCAGCGTCATGCGGCGCTCCTCTGCCGGCTGGTCGAGCAGCGCGAGCGCTGCGGTCAGCTCCTCCGGCCGCAGCTCGACCCAGCGCCCGCGCACCTGGACCAGCGGCACCTTCAGGCGCGCCAGCTCGCGCAGCTCCTCGGGCCGCAGCGCCTCGTCGCCGAGGGCCGCCTCCCACTCGTACTCGCACAGCGCCTCCAGGCCCAGCCGGCCCGGGGTGGCGGCGGCGACGGCCACGCCCGCCGTGCCGGGCGCCGGCCGCGCGCGCAGCCGCAGCCCGAGGCGGGCCTGCGGCTCGTGCCACCACGGCGGCACCAGGACGCCGAAGCCCGAGTGCGCGAGCACGGTGGCGTCCTCGCGCAGGAACCGATAGGCGCCGGCGGCGTCGAGCGGCAGCTCCGTGGGCCGGGCCGAGACCAGCGCCTCGTCCAGTGCCGGCGCCAGGCGGCCGGCGCGGCCCAGCTCGGCCAGCAGGCGCTCCTGCGGCTGGTCCACCACGCGCTCGAACGCGACCAGCCGGCCGGCGGTCCGCCAGACCTCGGCGGCGGGCACGAGCAGGCTGGGGTCGTCCGGCGCCTGGAGCAGGAACTCGACCCGCCACGGCCGCTTGCCACGGCCGTCCGCCGGCGGCACGACCCGGAAGCACAGCCGCAGCCCGTCGGCCGCCGGCGGGGCCGGGCCGCGCCAGCCGTCCAGCCGCCGCTCCAGCGCGGCCAGCCCGATCACGTCGGCGTCCACGTGCGGCCGCTGGCCGGTGAGCGCCCGCACCCACGCCTCGGCGGCGGGCCGGCCGCCCGGGTGCCCGGCGCCTCGGCCCTGACCACGGGCGGCATCGCCGTGCCGAGCAGGCGCAGCCGGCGCGTGTCCTCGGGCTCCGGCGACACGCGCCAGCGGGCCACGTAGCCGGCGCCCTCGGGCTCCAGCGCCGGCACGACCCGGCCCCGGGCGACCAGCTCGAGGGCCAGCTTGGCCGTGGCGGCCAGGAAGCGCAGCGAGGCGGTGGAGGCGGGGTCGCCGGCCAGCGCCAGCAGGAGGTCGAGCGCCGGGTCCGGCTCCAGGGCGAGGGCGGGCACCTGCCAGGGCTGGAGCCGGGGCGGCGCGGCGCCCGGCCGGGCCGGGTGGCCCAGCTCGGGCGAGGGCAGCGGCCCGTCCCGGCGGCTGGGCAGGAGCAGGGTCAGGCGCGCCGGGTCGGTGCAGACGCGCGCGCGCTCCGCCACGAGCCGGCGCAGGGTCTCCTCGTCGCACGCGAACGGGTGGAGGCCGCGGGCGCGGGCCACGTCCGGAGCGTCGTCCTCGCCCCAGACGCACAGCCGCGCACCCGCGCCCCAGGTCCCGTGCAGCACCGCCACGCGGTGAGTTCTACCCCACGGGGGCCTTCGGCAACTCCTCCACCGCGGCGTCGATGCGGGCCTGGGGCAGCTCCAGGTCCTCCAGGCGGCCGGCCAGGTACGCGTCGTACGCCGACATGTCGAAGTGGCCGTGCCCGCAGAGGCCGAACAGGATCACCCGGTTGTCGCCCGCCTCGCGGGCGGCCGCCGCCTCCTGGGCCACCGCACGGAGCGCGTGCGAGGGCTCCGGCGCGGGCAGGAAGCCCTCGGCGCGGGCGAAGCGGACGGCCTCGGCGAAGCACTCGTTCTGCGGGTACGCGCGGGCCTCGATCAGGCCGTGCTCGACCAGCAGGCACAGCGACGGCGCGTCGCCGTGGTAGCGCAGGCCGCCCGCGTGGATGGGGTCGGGCACGAAGTTGTGACCGAGCGTGTGCATCCGGACGATCGGACCCACCCCGGCCGTGTCGCCGAAGTCGTAGCCGTACACGCCCCGGGTCAGCGTCGGGCAGGCCGCGGGTTCGGCCGCGATGAACCGCGTGTCCGGCCGCTCGCCGGAGAGGCGGTCGGCCATGAACGGGTACGCCAGGCCGGCGTAGTTCGAGCCGCCGCCGACGCAGCCGATCACGACGTCCGGGTAGTCGCCGGTCAGCTCCATCTGCTTCCTGGCCTCCTGCCCGATGACCGTCTGGTGCAGGAGCACGTGGTTGACGACGGAGCCGAGCGAGTACTTCGAGTCCTCGCGGGTGGCCGCGTCCTCGACCGCCTCGCTGATGGCGATGCCCAGGCTGCCGGGCGAGTCCGGGTCCTTCGCCAGGATGCCGCGGCCGGAGTTCGTCCGGTCGGTGGGCGACGGGTACACGGTCGCGCCCCACGTCTCCATCAGGGCGCGCCGGTACGGCTTCTGGTCGTAGGAGACCCTGACCATGTACACGGTCACCTCGAGGCCGAAGAGGCCGCCCGCGAACGCGAGCGCCGAGCCCCACTGGCCGGCCCCGGTCTCGGTGGTCAGCCGCTTCACGCCCTCCTGGGCGTTGTAGTACGCCTGCGCCACGGCCGTGTTCGGCTTGTGCGAGCCGGCCGGTGAGCCGCCCTCGTACTTGAAGTAGATGCGCGCGGAGGTGTCCAGCGCCTTCTCCAGCCGCTCCGCCCGGTACAGCGGGGTCGGCCGCCAGATCCGGTAGATGTCGCGGACCTGGTCGGGGATCTCGATCCAGCGCTCCTGCGACATCTCCTGGGCGATGATCGCCTGGGGGAAGATGGGCGCCAGGTCGTCGGGGCCCAGCGGCTGGAGCGTCGCCGGGTGCAGGTAGGGCGCGGGGGGCGCCGGCAGGTCGGGCAGGATGTTGTACCAGCGCTGGGGGAGATCTTCCTCGGACAGCAGGACCTTCTTCATGAGCACCTCCTGCGTGTCACTGTAGTGCCCATGATCAAGCCGTACACCGCGGTGGGTCTCATCCCCACGGTCCGTGGCATCCGGAAGCGGTCCGACATCCGCGCCAACCTGGAGCACCTCGAGCACCTGACGAAGGCCGCCGCGTGGCTGTCCAGCCTGGACCTGCCCGTGCGTCTGATCGCCGTCCCGGAGGGCGCGCTGCAGGGCTTCAACGACGAGGTGCTGGACCTGGACCACGTCACGTTCGCCCGAGAGTGCGCCATCGACGTGCCGGGCGAGGAGACCGAGGCCCTGGGCCAGCTCGCCCGCGAGTACGACGCGTACGTGATGGCGCAGGCCAAGGCCCGCCACCCCGACATGCCCGACCGCTACTTCAACGTTGGCTTCATCCTCGACCCGCGGGGCGAGGTGATCCTCAAGCACTACAAGGTCTCGCCCCTGTTCCCCGTCGAGCACTCGGTGTGCCCGCACGACGTCTACGACTGGTGGATCGAGAAGTACGGCAACACCCTCGACGCGTTCTGGCCGGTGGTGGACACCGAGATCGGCCGCCTGGGCATCATGATGGCCAACGAGGGCTCCTACCCCGAGAACGCCCGCGCGCTGGCGCTCAACGGCGCCGAGGTCCTGTACCGGGGCTCGTACCCGCACCCGGCCACCGCGAACGGGATGTTCGAGATCCAGAGCCGGGCCCGGGCGCTGGACAACAACCTCTACGTGGTCGCGCCCAACATGGGCACGTACTACCTGTTCCCCGAGGAGACGACCGCCATCGACACGTTCGGCGGCCAGTCGCTCGTCATCAACTACAAGGGCGACGTCGTCGGCCAGCAGCGGTACGGCGCCGGCTCGACGTACGTGGCCGGCGTGATCGACGTCGAGGCGCTGCGGGACCACCGGGCCCGGGCGCAGTGGGACAACTGGCTCAAGGACGTGCGCACCGAGCTGTACCAGCTCCTGTACCGCGAGCCGATCTATCCGAAGAACCTGTACCTCGACCGGCCGCCGATGAAGCACGCCGAGTACCGCGAGCAGGTCATCGAGCGGCAGATCCGGCTGATGCACGAGCGTGACATCTGGGTGCGGCCGGAACGGTAGTCCGCCAGAGGCCACGTTGTGGGCCAACTGTGCACATGAGGCAAGCCCCGCCACCAGTATCATTGAAGGTCCGCACGCCCCATGAGCATGCCTGCTGGTGACCTCCCGGAGGTCTTCGATCCCGTTTCCTACGGGGAGAGGGCCGCCGCCGCGTACCGAGAGAGGCGGAGTCTCTACCACGAGTTCGCGCAGTGCATCAAGCTGCTGCTGGACGAGGCGCTGCGGGGGAGCGACGTCAAGACGCAGTCGGTGGACGCGCGGGCCAAGACGATCGCCAGCTTCGCCAGGAAGGCCGGCCTGCCCCACCCGCTCGACCCGACCCGTCCGAAGTACGAAGACCCGCTCGGCGAGATCACGGACATGGCCGGCGTCCGCGTCGTCAGCTTCCTGCCCGCCGGCGTGGAGGAGGTGGGCGCGGTCGTCGAGGCGCAGTTCGAGATCGTGGAGCAGGAGGACAAGTTCGACCGCCTCTCGCTCGAGGAGCGCTTCGGGTACGCCAGCGTCCACTACCTGGTGCGGCTGAAGGACAACCGGACCAGCCTCCTGGAGTACCGGCGCTTCGCGGGCCTGGTCGGAGAGATCCAGGTCCGGACCATCCTCCAGCACGCGTGGGCCGAGATCGAGCACGACATCGAGTACAAGGGCGCCGACGCGGTCGCCGCGTCCGTCCGCCGCCGCTTCCTGGCGGTCGCCGGCATGCTGGAGATCGCAGACCGCGAGTTCCAGGCCATCCAGGAGGAGGTCCAGCACCGGCGCCGGGTGGCGACGGAGGCCGTGGTCAAGGGCCGGCTGGACCGGGCCGAGCTGACGTCCGGGGCGCTGCGGTCGTACCTGGACTCCCGGCTCGGCGCCGCGCGGCGGGTCGGCGAGTCGAACTACGAGGTCTGGGTCGGCGTGCTCCGCGAGCTCCGGTTCACCAGCCTGCAGCAGGTGGACGACTGCATCGACGAGCTCGACGACGCCGCGATCAGCAAGGCGATCTGGGGGTCGCGGCGCGGCCAGCTCGCCCGCTTCGAGGGCCTGCTGCTGGCGGGCATGGGCGAGTACTACATCGACCACCATCCGTCGCGCGGGATCCCGCACTTCGTCGAGATCCGGCGGCGGTGGCTCGACCGGCTCAAGGAGCACAGTGTGTCGGTGCACAGCTACCGGCCTCGATGAGGTCGACGTCACGGCTGCTGGTCCAGAAGTACGGCGTGTCGGTCCGCGACTTCCGCGGGATCGTCGCCGTCTGCCGGCGCATCAAGCGGTCGGTCGAGGCCGGCCAGCGGATCGTGGCGGTGATCTCGTCGCTGGGCCAGGACACGGACGACCTGGCCGAGCTGGCGTTCCGGATCAAGGGCGGGATGGCGCGGCCGGCCGCCCGGGAGCTCGACATGCTGATGGCCAGCGGCGAGGCGACCACGGCGCCGCTGGTGGCGATCGGCCTCCAGGGGATGGGCGTGTGGGCGATGGCGCTGTCCGGCCTGCAGGCCGGCATCGAGACCGACGCCGCGTACGGGAGCGCGGACGTGGTGCGGGTGCGGCCGCTGCGCGTGCGGCGCGCGCTGGAGGCCGGGGTCGTGCCCGTGGTGGCGGGCTTCCAGGGCGCGACCGAGGACCTGGACGTGACCACGCTCGGCCGCGGCGGCGGCGACGTCACGGCGGTCCGGCTGGCGGCCGACCTCGGCGCGGACCAGTGCGAGATCTACGTCAGCTACCAGGGCATCCGGACGGCGGACCCGCACATCGTGCCGGACGCCAGGGTGCTCAGCTACATCACCTACGAGGAAGCGCTCGAGCTGTCCGCGACCGGGCTCCACATGTGGCAGCCGCGGGCGGTGGAGCTGGCGCGGCAGTTCCGCGTGCCGGTGCACCTGCGCCCCATCAGCCGGCTGGACGGCGGGACGCGGATCGTGGACGAGGTGCCTGAGGAGCTCCAGCGGACGGTGCGCGCGATCGCGCAGCAGGACGGCATCGGCCAGGTCCGGGTGGCCGGGGTCCCGCGCCGGCCGGGGGCCAGCGCGGACATCCTGGAGCCGCTCGGCACGTCCGGCATCTCGGCCAGCGTGATCTCGCACACGCCGCCGTTCGGCCTCTCGTTCATCGTCCGGGAGTCGGAGCTCGACGAGGCCCTGCGGGCCGTGGAGCCGGCGGCGCGGGCGGTCGGCGCGCGGGCCACGGCGGTGGCCGACGTGGTCGAGGTGTCGGCGGTGGGCACGGGCATGCGGGCCGGGCCGGGCGTGGCGGCGCGGATGTTCCGCTCGCTGGCCGACGAGGGCATCAACATCGAGACCATCGCCTCGTCGGACATCCGGATCACCTGCATCATCCGCCGCCAGCACCAGGCGCAGGCGGTCCGGGCCCTGCACGCCGCGTTCGGCCTCTCCCAGCCATAGGCCGGCGCTACGCCCCGCGCTTGCGGGCGCGCTCGCCGGCCAGGCGGAGGGCCGCCCGGACGACGTCCCGCGTGGGCGAGCGCGCGTCGGTCCCGTGCCACGCCACGTGGGCGACCGCCATCTTGGTGGTCAGCTTGACGGCCAGCTGCTCCTGCTCCGCCGCCGTCAGGCGGCCCTCCTCGAACAGCCGCACGTACCGGATGCAGCCCACGAGCGCCTCCTTCACCTGCTCGTGGATCAGGTACGTGGCCAGGTCCTCGCACCAGCCGTCCGTGGCCGCGGCCGGCATCACGCGCACCCAGCCGTCCACGACCTGGTCCCGCTCGTCCGGCAGGTAGCCCATCTTGCTGACGTGAACGGCGAGGTCGTACAGGGGGTCGCCCCAGAGGGCCAGCTCCCAGTCCAGGAAGACCACACGGTCGGGCGTGAGGATCATGTTCTTGCGATGGATGTCGCAGTGGAGGAGGCAGAACGGACGGCTGGTCATGCCCAGCCAGCGCTCGCGCACGGCACGCAGTGGGTCGTCCGGGACCTGGAACTCGCGCAGCGCCCACCAGTACCGGCGCCGGAAGCGCTGGTACACGGCCTCGGTGGTGTTCGACAGCGCCAGCCCGAACGACGCCGTGTCGCCGTCCGCGGGCCAGCCGGCGACGGCCGGCAGCGCCTCGCGCGGCACGTGCCGCAGGCGGAGCAGCAGGTCCACGATGGCGGGGATGACCCGTGGCGGGAGGCGGTAGCCCCGCGGCCACCCGGCGTTGACGACCTCTCCCTCCACGTACTCGTGCACCTGGAACTGCGGCTCGGGTGAGCTGTGCAGCAGCCGGGGCACGTCCTCCAGGTACGGGGCGATGGCGACCAGGACGTCCGCCTCCGGCATGACGCGCAGGTCCATCTCGTCGGCTCCGGGGATGGGGATCCGGACCAGTACTTGACGGCCGCCGTCGGTCGCACGTACGTTCCGGTTGTAGTAGCCCATCGCCTGCCAGGGGGCCGCCAGCGCCGTCTGATAGAGGCCGAGTGGGCCCGGGAGACTCAGTTCCCGACCGTCAATCTGGCGCGACATGGCGGCACAGTCTACGAAACCGTGTAAAGCTCACGCGAGGGCCAGGACGCGAGGTACCGTATAGAATCAGCCGTCCCCCAGACAGGGGACGTTTGGTGCACAGAAATGATTCAGAGAATGAGTGAGGTTGACACGTGGTAGCAGTCAACACGTCGGACCTGCACGCCACGGCCGAAGCGATGGTGGCCGACGGCAAGGGCATCCTGGCGGCCGATGAGAGCTCGGGCACGATCGCGAAGCGGTTCGCGGAGATCAGCGTGGAATCCACGGCCGAGAACCGCAGGGGCTATCGAGAGGCGCTGTTCGGGGCGCCGGACCTCGAGAAGTACATCAGCGGCGTGATCCTCTACGACGAGACGATCCGCCAGCAGATGAGCGACGGCACCCCGATGCCGCGGTACCTGGCCTCGCGGGGCATCATCCCCGGGATCAAGGTCGACAAGGGCCTGGTGACGTTCCGGCCCGGGAGCTCCGAGCAGATCACCGAGGGCCTCGACGGTCTCAACGACCGCCTGGTCGAGTACCGCGAGCTCGGCGCCAGGTTCGCCAAGTGGCGCGCGCTGTTCCACATCGGGCCGGGCCTGCCCACCGAGCTGTGCATCCACGACCACGCGTGGCTGCTCGGCCGCTACGCCCGCATGTGCCTGGACAACGGCATCGTCCCCATCGTCGAGCCCGAGGTCCTGATGGACGGCGACCACGACATGGCGCGCGACGCCGACGTGACGCGGGCCGTCCTCCACGCCGTGTTCGCGGAGCTGCGCGCGCACGAGATCGACCTGCGCGGCATGGTGCTGAAGCCGAACATGGTCACCCCCGGCTCGAAGGTCTTCGACTCGGCCACCCCGGCCGAGATCGCGCGCGCGACCGTGGACGTGCTCCGCGAGTGCGTGCCGGCCGAGGTGCCGGGCATCGCGTTCCTGTCCGGCGGCCAGACCGAGGCGCAGGCGACGAAGAACCTGGACGAGATCGCGAAGCTCGGGCCGCACCCGTGGCACATCACGTTCTCGTTCGGCCGCGCGCTCCAGGCCTCGGCGCTGCGCGCGTGGGCGGGCAAGGCCAGCAACCAGGAGCAGGCCCGGCAGGCGCTGATCGACCGCGCCAGCGAGAACAGCAGGGTCCTGGTCGCCGCCGGACGGTGAGCTAGGGGTGTGGCCGGAAACTGGCCGAGAGATTTGGCGTCCAGGTGCCCCACGCAGGCCGCCGACGGCGAGCAGCGGAGCGAGCGTAGTCGACCTACGTGAGCGAGCAGCGGAGCCGGCGGTGGCCTGAATGGGGTGCATGGGCCTCAAAGATCCGGCTGGGTTTTCGGCCGCACCCCTTGGGGTCGCCGACCCCGTGACCCTGACCCAGCCGGGGACCGCCGCCGCCCGCCGGGCGCAGTACGGAGAGGGCTCGACCGACAGGGGCCGGCGCACACGCGCCGTCCTCCTGGAGGCGGCCCGGCGGGTCTTCGAGCGGGATGGGTACGTGGACGCGCGCGTCGCCGACATCGCCCGGCTGGCCGGCGTCGCGCACGGCACGTTCTACACGTACTTCGACTCCAAGCGCGAGGTGTTCCGGGCCGTGATGGCCGAGGTCCGCGACCAGATCGCGGAGGCCATCGCGATGCCCGCGGCCCGGCCCACCGGCGTGATCGAGCGCCTGGACCTGGCCAACCGGCGCTTCCTCGACGTGTACCGCGGGAACAGCCGGCTCATGCTGCTGTTCGAGCAGGTGGCCACGATCGACCCGGAGATCGGCGAGTACCGCCAGTGCAGCCGGCGGGCCCACGTCGACCGGATCGCGGGCGGCATCCGCCGGCTCCAGCGGCGCGGCCTGGCCGACCCCGAGCTCGACCCGCGGACGGCGGCGGCGGCGCTGGTCTCGATGCTGACCAACTTCGCGTACCACTGGCTCGCGATGGAGGAGCCGTTCGACGAGGAGCTGGCCAAGCGCACCCTGACGCGGCTCTGGGCGTCCGCGCTCGGCCTCCGGTCCTAGCGCTCGGTTGTATTCGACATGCGTGTCGAATAAGCTCCGATCCATGAGCGGAATCTGTGATGGCCGGGTCGTCATCGTGACCGGCGCCGGCCGCGGCATCGGCCGCGCCCACGCGCTGGAGTTCGCTCGCCAGGGGGCCCGCGTGGTCGTGAACGACCTCGGCGGCTCCCGTGACGGCAGCGGCAGCTCGCAGGTGCCGGCCGCGGAGGTGGCGGAGGAGATCCAGGCGCTGGGCGGCGCGGCCGTGCCCAACACCGACGACGCCACGTGCTGGTCAACAACGCCGGCATCCTGCGCGACCGGATGCTCTTCAACATGGAGCCCGAGGAGTGGGACGACGTGATCCGCGTCCACCTCCGGGGCACGTTCGGGCCCAGCCGCCACGCCGTCGCCTACTGGCGCGACCTGGCCAAGGCCGGCGAGCCAGTGGACGCACGGATCATCAACACCAGCTCGTCGTCCGGCATCTTCGGCAACCCGGGCCAGACCAACTACGGCGCCGCCAAGGCCGGCATCGCCGCGTTCACGGTCATCGCCGCGCAGGAGGTCGAGCGCTACGGCATCACGGTGAACGCGATCTACCCGGGCGCCCTGACCCGGATGACCGAGGACCTGACCCGGTGGCGCGGCAGGCCCGAGCCGACCGACGCCGAGCGCGAGCGCCGGGCCCCCGAGAACATCGCGCCGCTGGTCGTCTGGCTGGCCAGCGCCGAGTCGCGCGGCATCACCGGCCGCGTGTTCGGGGTCAGCGGCGGCCGGATCACCGTGGCCGAGGGCTGGCACGCGGGGCCGCGCGCCCAGAAGGAGGGCCGCTGGGACCCGGCCGAGCTGGGCGCGATCGTCCCCGGCCTGGTCGCGCAGGCCGCACCCAACGCGAACACCGCCGGCGAGATCCCGGTGCGGGAGGCGTAGCCGATGCCGCTGAACATGGACGCCGTCGGCCGCACGTTCGGGCCCAGCGAGACGTCGTGGTCGTCGAAGGACGCCCTGCTCTACGCGCTGGGCGTCGGCGCCGGCCAGGACGACCCGCTCGGCGAGCTGGAGTTCACGACCGAGAACTCGCACGAGGTCACGCAGCGGGTGCTGCCCACGTTCGGCGTGATCGTGGTCCAGCAGGGCGGCCCCAGGCAGGCGCTCGGCGACTTCAACCGGGCGATGCTGGTGCACGCGGAGCAGTCGCTGACGCTGCACCGGCCGCTGCCGGTCGAGGGCCGGGCCAGCATCACGTCCACGCTGTCCGGCATCTACGACAAGGGCTCGGGCGCGCTGGTCGTGACCGGGGCGACGGCCACCGATGCCGCGAGCGGCGAGCCGCTGTTGAGCACGACTTCGTCCGTGTTCATCCGGGGCGAGGGCGGGTTCGGCGGCGACCGCGGCCCGTCCGCCACGTGGGAGCGGCCCGAGCGCGAACCCGACCACCGGGCCCGGGCCCGGACCCGGCCCGACCAGGCGCTGCTCTACCGCCTCTCCGGCGACCGCAACCCGCTCCACTCGGACCCCGCGTTCGCCGCGCGGGCCGGGTTCCCGAAGCCGATCCTGCACGGCCTGTGCACGTACGGCGTGACGGGCCGGCTCCTGCTGCACACGCTGTGCGGCTCCGACCCGGGGCGGTTCCGGTCGATGCGCGCGCGCTTCTCCCGGCCGGTCCTGCCCGGCGCGTGCCTCACGGTGTCGATGTGGGTGGACGGCCAGCGGGCGAGGTTCCAGACCACGGACGACGACGGCCAGGTGGTGATCGACCACGGGGAGGTCGAGTTCGCATGAGCGAGACGTTCCGGGACCGGGCGCGAGCCTGGCTCGAGGCCAACGCGAATCGGCGCAGCGACGACGCCCCGGTGCCCCATTGGGACCTGGCGTCCGCGCGCGCGTTCCAGGCGCGGCTGCACGACGCCGGCCTCGCCGGCATCAGCTGGCCGGCCGCGTACGGCGGTCAGGGCCTCACCGCGGCCGACGAGCGCGCCTTCGACGAGGAGGCGCGCGACTTCGAGCTGCCCACCGGCTACTTCACGATCGGCCTGGGCATGTGCGGCCCGACCCTGCTCGACCTGGGCAGCGAGGAGCTCAAGCAGCGCTACATCCGGCCTCTGCTGCGCGGCGAGGAGGTGTGGTGCCAGCTCTTCTCGGAGCCGGGCGCCGGCTCCGACGTGGCCAGCCTGCAGACGCGGGCCATCCGCGACGGCGACGGCTGGGTCGTGAACGGCCAGAAGGTCTGGACGTCGGTCGCGCAGAACGCCGACCTCGGGGCGGTCATCGCGCGTACCAACCCCGACGTGCCCAAGCACGACGGCATCACGATGTTCGTGATCGACATGCGCCAGCCGGGCGTGTCGGTCCGGCCGCTGCGCGACATGACGGGCGGCGCCACGTTCAACGAGGTGTTCTTCGACGGCGCCCGGATCGAGCCGGCCCACGTCATCGGCGACGTGGACCAGGGCTGGGCGGCCGCGGTCCGCATGCTCCTCCACGAGCGCGTCGCCATCGGCGGCCGGACCCGGGGCCGGACCAGCGCCGCCGGGTTCGAGTCGCTGGTCGAGGAGGTGCGCGCCCGCGGCCTGGAGCACGACCCGGTGGTCCGCGAGCGGCTGGTCGAGCTGTACGTGCGCGAGCGCGTGGTCCACCTGTTCGGCTCGCGGCTGGCGCAGGAGGCTCGGGCGGGGCGCAGCCCGGGCTCGCGCGGGTCGGTCGGCAAGCTGGCCGGCGCCGAGCTGGGCCGCTTCAGCGCCGACGTCGCGGCGGAGCTGCTGGGCGGCGACGCCATCGCGTGGGACCCGGGCGATCGCGAGGCCCGGCGCTGGGCCGGCGCTCTGCTGTCCGCGCCGGCGGCGGCCATCGCCGGCGGCACGAACGA
>VBJR01000355.1 GCA_005880175.1 Chloroflexota bacterium | reverse complement strand
GGCGCCCGTCACCGTCGCCGCGACGTCGCTCCGGAACTTCATGCCGACCTCGATGGCACTGTTGTCCTGCACGTTCGCCGTCTGCGGCGTGGCCGTGTTCGGGAACACGCTGCAGGGGCAGGCCGCCGTGGTGAACGTCCAGCTGAACGGCGTCATCGTGTTGCCGAAGTTGTCCGTGGCGCCGCTGACGGTGGCCGTGAACGTGGCGCCCGCGGCCAGCAGCGCGTTCGGCTGCAGGGTGGCGACCCTCGTGGTCGCGTTGTAGCCGAACGTCGCCGGCACGGTCGCGTTGCTGGCGTTCTTGAGCGTGAACGCGATGGTGGACTGCTGGACGGTCTTGCTGAACGTCGCCGTCAGCGCGCTGTTCCACTGCACGCCCGTCGCGTTGGGCGCCGGCGTCTCCGCGGTCAGGCTCGGCGGCGTCGTGGTGCCGGGAACCGTGTTGAAGGCCACGTCGACCCAGTAGTTGCCGGCGTTGTACGTCTGCGTCGGGAACGTGGGCGTCCCCGCGTACTGGAAGACGCCGTTGCCGCCGCTGGTGCCGCTGGCGAGGGCGTGCAGCGGCGAGTTGTCCACGGCCTGCAGGAGGCCGCCGGACGAGACGGCGTAGCCGCCGCTCGAGCTGTTGTACGAGGCGACGTACGTGGTGCCGGCCGTCACCGGGATCGGGTCGCTGAAGGCGACCTGCTGCCAGCCGGACGCGGTCTCGTTCGTGAACGTGGCCTGGCCGAGGAGCTGGCCGCTCGCGGTCCACAGGCTGCCGATGTGCGTACCGGTGTTGCCCGAGCCCTTGTAGAAGCGGACGCCGCTGACGTACCCGTTGGTGTCGGCCTGGAACTTGACGCCGACCTCGATCGCCGAGCCGTCGCTCGCGAACGGCACCGCCGGGGTGGCCGAGCTGGGCCAGATCGAGCACGGACACGTCATCGTGGTGAAGCTCCACGTGTACGCCCCGCTCATCGCGTGGCCCGCGGCGTCCGTCGCGCCGCTCACCGACGCCGTGAACCTGGTGCCCTGGGCCAGCGCCGAGCTCGGCGCGAACAGGGCGGCGTTGGTCGTGCTGTTCCAGGACACGGTCCCGGCGACCGAGGCCCCGTTCGGGTCCTTCAGGGTGAAGATGATCGATGACGGCACCACCGCCTCGTTGAAGCTGGCGACGGCCGGCCCGTTGAACGAGGCGTTGACGGCGCCCGCCACCGGCGTGACGGCGGTGACGCCCGGCGCCCCCGCGGGCACGAAGTTGCTGGTGTAGACGACGTCCACCCAGTAGTTGGTCGCGTTGAACGTCTGGTTCGGGAACGTGCTGCTGGGCGCGTACGCGAACACGCCGTTGCTGCCGGCCGGCCCGTGCAGCGGCCACACGTCGTCCGCCTGCGTGAAGAAGCCCGGCGTCGCCGGGTAGCCGCCGTTGGACGCGTGGTAGGAGGCGACGTACACCGTGTTGGCGGTGACCGGGATCGCGTTCGCGAACGTGCACGACTGCCAGCCGCTGCTGGTCTCGTTCGTGAACGTGCACTGGCCGAGCTGGCCGCCGCCGCTGGTCCACAGGGTGCCGATGTGCGTGCCCGTGTCGGACGCCGGCTTGAAGAACTTGATCGCCGTGACGTACCCGCCCTGGTCGGCGGTGAACTTCGTGCCCACCTCGACGGACGAGGTGTCGCCGGACCCGGCCGGCGCGGACGAGGTCGGGAACAGCGAGCACGGGCACTGGCGCGGGTTGACGGTGACGGTCCGGCCGGCGCCCGGCGTCTCGACGTTGACGCTGTCGTCCGAGGCGCGACGTCGTGCCGGTCGCCGGGTGCCACGTGGCGCCGCTGTCGGTGGACACCTCGACGCCCGCGACCACGCCGCCGCCGGCGTCCGTCGCGGTGCCGGTGATGGTCACGGTGGTGCCGCTCGTCTCCGTCGCGCCCGATGCGGGCGAGGTGATGGTGGAGGTCGGCGCCGTGTGGTCGGTGGACGCGGTCGCGGCCACCAGGCCCGCCTGCATCGTCGTGGGCTGGACGCCCATGTCGGCGATCAGGTTGAGCGTGGCCTGCTGCATGTTGATGTCGGGGTCAGCGGGGCCGATGTCGGGCTCGATGTCGTGGTTGGTGTCGAGGCCCCACGCCCACTGGACGGTGCCGGCGCCGAACACGAGCGCGCCGCTGGCGGCCCGGTACAGCGTCAGGTGGTGCGTCGCCACCGCCTGCCCGTACGTGCTGCCGTAGTCCAGGATGTGCTCGGGGACCGTGGCCGTCGTGCTCGACAGGTCGACCTGGCCGGCCGGCCGGAACCCGTTGTCGAGGTCCTCGTCCCACTCGTAGCCGATGGTCTGGTCGCCGAGCTGCACGGTCTGGTTGCCCGTCAGGCCCGCGATCGCGGTGTTGCGCCAGAAGCGCAGGTTCGCGTACTGCGCCGTCATGACCGGCGTCGTCGAGCCCCGGTTGACCGTGAAGATCGTGCCGCCGAGCTGGTTCTCGGGCCTGCCGCCGTCACCTGGGGGGCTGAAGCGCGGGTCACGCCAGGTCCCGGTCCACGTGGGCGGGTCCTGCGGGTCCTCGACCTTGTTGTCCAGCGTCTCCTTGTAGACGACGACGGTCCGGTTGGCCGCGTGCGAGGAGTCGAGGGACGGCTCCCAGCGGATCTTCCAGAAGTCCTCGCAGTACTCGTCGTGGCCCGACGTCAGCAGGATCTTGTGGTTCTGGGGCAGGTTCGAGGACCGGACCAGGTCGACGGCCGTCGAGTAGCTGACGTCGTAGCCGTTGGACTCGAGCCAGCGCACCATCGGGTACTCGCCGTAGAAGACGTAGTTGCTCGTGCCGTACCCGGCGCCCTCGCTGCGCAGGTTCATCGGCCGGTTGTAGCTGACCTTGTAGGCCCGGCCGTTCGAGGTGGGCGCGTTGCCGTAGTAGACGTTGTTGCCGCCGTAGTCGTTGTACGCGACCCAGGTGGTGTCGTCGGTCCGGAACAGGATGTCCGAGTGGCTGGCGTCGTTGCGGACGACGAACACGATCTGGCTCACGACCGAGGCGGAGGCGGCGAGCCGGGCGAAGTAGATGCCCGAGACGGCCGTGGACGGAACGGCCCACGAGGCCGAGACGGCCCAGTTGCCGCAGTCCACCAGGCCGGTGCTGCTGTCGGTCAGGCAGGCGGGCTGCGTCTGGGGCAGCGTCGCGCTGGGGCTGATCGAGGTGACCTTGCGGGCGCCGTTGCCCTGGTAGTAGCCCATCCGGTAGATGTCGATCGCGTAGCTGTGGATGGTGCCGCTGTTGATCTTGAAGGAGATCGTCTGGCCGACGTTCACGCTGACGTCGGTCGCGAAGCCCTGGAGGTTGGGGCTGCCCGCGTCGCCGTTGGGCGTGTCCCAGACCGTGGGGTCGGTCCCCGGCAGCTGGTTCTCGCAGGGGATCGGGTTGACCGCGCAGTCCACGGCCCGGACCGGGACCGGCCGCAGGGCGTTCCCGGGGAGGAGCAGCGCTGCGACGAGCAGGCCGATCGCCAGGATGCTGGGCAAACGCCTTCCGGCCCGGCGCATGACTGCCAACGTGCTCATCTCTTCCGCGGTGCTCCTCTCACTGGGCGCGGGGCGGCGCGCCGATAACCGACCTCTGCCCCTATCGCCACCGAGGATTCATGGTCGTGCCACGGGCCCGAAAAGTGAATGGGCTTTGACATTCCATTTGCCGAGATACCTGGGCCGCCGCCTGGGCGACTTGTCCCGGCCCGAGCCGCCCTGACACTGAGTCAGTTGTCCCAGGCGCGCCGTGGGCCGGCACCACGGCGGAGCCGCTCCAGCCAGCCGGTCGCCCGGCGGTACGGCTCCCGTCCGACCACCGTCATCAGCAGCAGCCGGGGCACGAAGCGCCACAGCTCGCCCGACAGCACGATCGCCGGGCGCCGGCGCAGCGCGTACAGGAAGCCCCGCCACGTCCGGCCCCGGCGGCCGTGGTGGAGGTCCCACCAGGGCGTCTGCAGGAACCCGTGCGAGCGGACGGCGCGACTCGCCGCCAGCAGGTCGGGCGGCGCGTCCGGGGGCAGTGCCGCGAACGCGCGGTCCACCGTGGTGACCACCTGGTCGGTCTCCCGCCAGGGGGGCAGGCCCCGGTGGAACATGTTGCTGCCGTGGATCCGGTACGCGTACAGCGGCTCGGCGATGTAGCCGACCGGGTGGCGCGCCGCCGCCCGGAGCCACATGTCCCAGTCGCCGGTGTGCGTCAGCTCGGTGTCATAGGGGCCGAGCTCGCGCTCGACCTCGCGGCGGAGCATCGCGCCGGAGTGGAGGATGTAGTTGCCCCACATCAGCTTGCGGAACTCCTCCGCGCCGGGCCGGACGGCCGCGTGGGGCCAGGGCACGACGTGGCGGACGGGCGAGCCGGCCTGGACGATGCTGTGCGCCGAGTAGACCAGTCCCACGTCGGGGTCGCTCTCGAACACGGCGACCTGGCGCTCCAGCCCGTCGGGGCGGAGCAGGTAGTCGTCCGCGGAGAGGATGGCCACGTACTGGCCCCGGGCCAGGTCGAGGCCCTCGTTGTAGGAGCGGATGTTGCCGATCCGCTCCCGGTGGCGGACGATCCGGATCCCGGGCACGTCCCGGTACTTCGCCAGGACCTCGCCGGTCTCGTCGGTGGAGGCGTCGTCGATCACGATCGCCTCCCGGTCGGTCAGCGTCTGCGCGACCACGCTGTCCAGGCACTCGCCGAGGAACCGGCCGTAGTTGTAGCAGGTGACGACGAGCGAGACGCGGGGGTTCATCAGCCCCTCCTGCGACGCGTGTGCGTCGGTCCGGCGGCGCATTCGGCGTCGCCCTGAGGCCCCGGCGAGCCGGCAACGCCGCATTTGTACGAATGCGGCGCTCCCGGGGCGTCGGAGCTACGCATTCGTACGAGTGCGTAGCTCTCAGGGCCGAATCGCCGGCGAATCGCCCCCTTCGCAGCGCAGGGCGGGGCGCTCATGCCGCCTCCGCGTGGTCGGCGCGGCTGACCAGGTGGCGCAGGGCGCCGCGCAGGTCAGACAGCGAGAGCGTGCCGAACGACAGCGAGGCCGCGACGTAGGCCAGGGCGCCCACCACGACCGGCACGACGAGGTTCGCGTCGCGGAGCAGCACCACCAGGACCGTCATGACCAGGCAGGCGCCCAGGCAGCGCAGGGCCCACACCCCGGTGTCGCGGGTGAGCACGCCGCGCGGCATCAGCCACAGGCCGACGACCATCATGAACAGCTCGGTGACCGTGGTCACCGTCGCCGCCCCGATCGCGCCGTTGCCGAAGCGCGTCTGCGTGTACGGGATCAGGATCAGGTTCAGGGTCGGGTTCAGCACCGCGGCCGTGACCCCGGTCAGCGCCCACTGCTTCTGCCGGTCGCGGGCGTTCAGCGCCGTGCCGATCATCATGTCCACCGCCACCAGCGGGAAGCTCGGCGCCAGCAGCACGATCGGCAGGATCGAGTGCTGGAACGAGTCCGACCAGTGCAGCGCGTGGACGATGCGGTCGGGCAGCAGCATGATGCCCAGCGCCATCGGCATGGTGGTCAGCAGGACCACCTGGACGGCGCGACGGACGATGCTGTTGAACCGCGCCGAGTCGCCGGCGGCCGCGGACAGCGCCGGGAACGCGACGGTCATCAGCACGGTCGGCACGAAGATGGGCACCGTCACGATCCGGTAGGCCGCGACGTACCACCCGACGACCGAGTCGTTCGTCAGGTAAGAGAGGAGGACGGAGTCGATCTGGCCGTAGACGGCCAGCGCCGCCTGCCAGACGAAGAACGGCAGGCCCCCGATCAGCAGCAGCCGGCACAGCCGCCAGCTCGGCCGGGGCAGCCCGGGGACGGCTCGCCACAGCGACACGGCGCTGACCGCGAGCCCGGCCGCCTGGCCGCCCACGTACGCGGCCGCCACCGCGACCACGCCGGCCCCGTGCGTCAGCGCGAACGCGGCGCCGCCCGCGTAGACCGCCCCCGTGATCGCCGGAAACGCGGCCAGGGTCGTCATCCGGTGCAGACCCTGCAGAGTGCCCTGCACGACCGCCCGGATCGCGTCCAGCAGGATGCCGGCGCTGAGGATCAGCACGACCGTCCGGGTCAGGTCCCCGTGGTTTCCGACCGACACCACGGCGATCGCGATCAGGGCCGCGCCCAGGCTCAGCGGCAGCCGCATGGCCAGCGCGCTGGCCGCCAGCGTGGCGGCCCGCTCGGGCGCCCGCGCCACCTCCTTGGTGAGGTAGACCGACACGCCCAGGTTGGCCAGCTGGCCGGTGATCAGCGTCAGGCCGAAGGCGAACCCCAGCTTGCCCAGGTTGGCGTCGCCCAGGAAGTGGGGCAGCAGGATGGCCAGGGCCGCCGAGCTCGCCCACGTCAGGGGCTGGGCGAGGCCGAACTTGAGGATCGTCCGGACGAAGTGGCGGGCGCCGGGCACGGCCGCCGGCGGGCGCGGGAGGGGCGGCGGCTCGACCGCGACCAGCCGGGGCGGCGGCGCGGGCGGGTCCACGTCGACCCGGGGCACGGCCATGGCGCTGGCTCTCAAGGCAGGACCGGGGCCCCGCACGCCGCGCGCAGCGCGGCCGACACCGTCTCCTGCTCGTCCGCCGTCAGCTCGTGGTAGAGCGGCAGGATCAGCCCGCGCTCCTGCGCCTCCTCGCTGACCGCCAGGCCCGACGGCCCGGCCAGCCAGGGCTCGCGCGCGTATGCCGGCTCGCGGTGGGCGCACATGATGCCGCGCCGCGTGGACACGCCGGCGTCGCGCATCGCCTGCATGACCGCGCGCTGGTCGCACCCGGCCGGCAGCAGGACGCAGTAGCTCTGCCAGTTGCTGCGCGCCCAGTCCGGTTCGACCGGGACGCCCAGCCCGGGCACGTCCGCGAGCAGCTCGCGGTAGCGCTCGACCTGGACGCGGCGCCGCTCGAGCAGCGCCGGCAGCCGCTTCAGCTGCTCGCGCCCGACCGCGGCCTGGAGGTCGGTCATCCGGTAGTTGAAGCCGACCTCCGTGTACTCCTCGAAGACGATCGTCTCGGCGGAGTGGCGGACCGTGTCGGGCACGTTCATGCTGTGCTGCCGCCAGAGCCGGAACTGGCGGTCCCAGTCCTCGCGCGCCGTCGTCAGCATGCCGCCGTCGCCGGTGGTGACCAGCTTGCGGGGGTGGAACGAGAAGCAGGCCACGTCGCCGTGCGGGCGCCCGATCCGCTGCCACTCGTCCTCCCACAGGACCTCGGACCCGATCGCGCACGCCGCGTCCTCGATCAGCGGCAGCCCGTGCCGCCGCGCCACCTCGACCAGCCCCGCGAGGTCGGACGGCATGCCCATCTGGTGGACGCAGAGGATCGCCCGCGTCCGCGGCGTGATCGCCTTGGCGACCGCCTCCGGCCGCGCGTTGTACGTGCCGAGCTCGACGTCCGCGAACACCGGCCGGGCGCCGACGTAGCGAACGGCGTTGGCGGTCGCGATGAACGAGTGGCTGACCGTGACGACGTCGTCGCCGTCGCCCACGCCGGCCGCCCGCAGCGCCAGGTGCAGCGCCACCGTGCAGTTGGCGACGGCGCACGCGTGCGGGGCGCCGACGGCGGCCGCGAACTCCGCCTCGAAGGCGGCCACCTCGGGTCCCTGCGTGACCCAGCCGGACAGCAGCGGCCGCCGGGCCGCGTCCGCCTCGGCCTCGCCGATCCAGGGCCTGGCGACCGGGATCACGCCGGGACCGCCTCGCGGGTCCGCGCCGCCTGCCACCAGTCCACCAGCCGGCGCAGGCCCTCCTCGAGGCCGACCTGCGTCCGGAAGCCGAGCCGCTCCTCCGCGGCCCGCGTGCTGGCCAGGCGGCGGCGCACCGCGTTCACCTTGCGCTCCGGCCCGTACTCGATGCCCAGCTCCTCGGCGCCCATGACGCGCATCAGCAGCTGCGCCAGCTCGAGCAGCGACGTCTCGATGCCGCTGGCCACGTTGAACACCTCGTCGCTCGCATCGGACTTCGCGGCGAGCACGTTGGCCCGGGCGATGTCCTCGATGTAGACGAAGTCCATCGTCTGGCTGCCGTCGCCGAAGATCGCGGGCTGCTGGCCGTTGACGATGCGCTCCATCCAGCGGATCAGCACCTCGGTGTAGACGCCGTGCACGTCCATCCGCGGCCCGTACACGTTGAAGTAGCGGAGCGCCACGTAGTCGAGGCCGTACATCTCCGCGAAGCTGCGGAGCATGCCCTCGTTGAACGTCTTGGCGGCCCCGTACATGGTCCGGTTGTGGTACGGGTGCTGCGACTCGGTGGTCGGGAACTCGTCGGCCATCCCGTAGACCGACGCGCTCGAGGCCGCCACGACCCTGCGCACGCCGGCCGCCACGGCCGCCTCCAGCACGTTGTACGTGCCGTCGACCAGGACCTCCAGCGCCAGCCGGGGCTCCTCCGCGCACTGCGTGATGCGGATCGCGGCCTGGTGGAACAGGTAGTCGACGCCGTGCATGGCGGCGGCGACGGCCTCCGGGTCGCGGATGTCGCCGATCACCAGGTTCACGGGGCCGTGGGCCATCGCCCACTCCAGGTTGTGGCGGCTGCCTCGCACCATGTTGTCCAGCACGACGATCTCACCGGCGCCCTCGCGGACCAGCAGGTCGGCGATGTGGGAACCGACCAGGCCGGCGCCGCCGGTGATGAGGCATCGACTACCGCGCATTGGCTTCCTCCCGGTACCGCAGCACGCGTGCCGGCACGCCCGCCACTATGGAAAAGTCCGGCACGTCGGCCGTCACCACGGCCCCCGCGCCCACGATCGCGCCCTCGCCCACCGTCACGCCGGGCAGGAGCACGGCGTTCGTGCCGATGTCGGCCCCGCGCCGCACGACCACCGGCTCGATGCGGAGGTCGGTCTGGATGATCGGGACGTCGCCCGGGGTCCCCGTGTGCTCGGAGCCGAGCACCTTCGCGCCCGGGCCCCAGCCCACGTAGTCCTCGAGCACGAGGTTGCGCGCGTCCATGTACGCCTGCGGTCCGATCCACACGTGGTCGCCGATCCGGCAGGTGCCATCGAACCGGCCCTGGATGTACGCCTGGGCGCCGATGAAGACGCCGGCGCCGATCTCGAACGTCTCCAGGTGCTTGAAGCCGACGCCGGCCCCGATGCGCACCCCGTCGCCGAACCGCCGGCAGGCGGCCCGCCAGATGGCGCGCCGCATCATCGTGTCGAACTCGCCGTCGCCCGCCGCGAAGCGCGCGTACAGGTCGAGCAGGCGGAGCAGGTCGTGGCCGGCCCGCAGGCTGGCCGCGAGCCCGACCTCGAACTCGGGGTCCGCCACCGCCTCGCGCCGGCCGTGGACGGCGCTGACTACGCGTTCCGCCACGCCGGCTCCCTCTCGGTGCTGCGGACCAGCTCGGCCACCAGGTCGATCTCGTGCTTCTGCAGCTCCGCGTACATGGGCAGCGACAGCACCTCGGCCGCCGCCCGCTCCGACACCGGGAACGCGCCCGGGCCGTAGCCCAGGTCGGCGTACGCCGGCTGCAGGTGCACGGGCGCCGGGTAGTGGATCCCGCTGTGCACGCCGGCCTCGGCCAGGGCCCGCTCCAGCCGCTCGCGGCGCGTCGTGCGGACCGCGTAGACGTGGTAGACGTGGCGCGCGTACGGCAGCTCGACCGGCGTCGGCACCACGCCCGCCAGCAGGCGGTCGTACAGCCGGGCGTGGGCCCGGCGGGCCTCGGTCCAGTCGTCGAGGCGCCGCAGCTTGACGCGCAGGATCGCGGCCTGCAGCTCCTCGAGCCGGTAGTTGAAGCCCTTGAGCTCGTGGTGGTAGCGGCGCGTCTGGCCCCAGTGGCGCAGCGCGCGGACGGTGCCCGCGAGCTGCTCGTCGTTCGTCACGACCGCGCCGCCCTCGCCGTACGCGCCCAGGTTCTTGCCGGGGTAGAAGCTGAAGCAGCCGGCGTCGCCCAGCGCGCCGACCCGGCGGCCGTGGTACTCGGCGCCGTGGGCCTGGCACGCGTCCTCGATCACCCGCAGGCCGTGCCTGCGCGCGATCTCCAGGATCGGGTCCATGTCGGCCGGCTGCCCGTAGAGGTGCACCGGCACGATGGCGCGGGTGCGGGGCGTGATCGCGGCCTCGATCAGGTCCGGGTCCATGTTGAACGAGTCGGGCAGCACGTCCACCAGCACCGGCCGGGCGCCGGTGTACTCGATCGCGGCGACCGTCGCCACGAACGTGAACGGCACGGTGATCACCTGGTCGCCCCGGCCGATGCCGGCCGCGAGCAGCGCCAGGTGCAGGGCGCTGGTGCCCGAGTTGGTGCCGACCGCGTCGGCGGCCTGGCAGTGGGCGGCGAGCTCGCGCTCGAACGCCTGCGTCTGGGGGCCGAGCACGAACTGGCCCGACTCCAGGACGCCCCGGATCGCGGCCATGATCTCGTCCTCGATCGTCCGGTACTGCGCGCGCAGGTCGACCAGGGGCACGGGCATCAGAGGTCCACCACCTGGCCGCGGGCCGCCAGCGACTCGGTCGCGGCCTCAAGGATGCGGACGACGCGGAGCCCGGCCTGGCCGCCGGTCAGCGGCTCGCGGCCGGTCCGGACGCACTCCGCGAAATGGTCGGCCTCGACGCGCAGCGCCTCGGCCAGGCTGAGCTGGGGCGCGTGCATGTCGCCGGCGCGGTAGCCGACGAGGAGGTCGTACGCGCCCTCGTTGCCGCCGGCGCCGTTGGCCAGCGTGATGCCCTTGTCGTAGACCTTGACCTTCTCGCTCGGCTCCAGGTCGTCGTACACGATCATCTGGCGGTCGCCGCCGATCAGCGTCCGCCGGATCTTCACGGGCGCCAGCCAGTTGACGTGGAAGTGGGCGATCAGGTTGTCGTCGAAGTAGCAGGTGAGGTAGGCGGTGTTGACGGGCTGGCCCGGCACGTGGGCGACGCCGGCGGCGGCCACCGCGCGGGGCGGCTGGCCGAGGACGAAGTCCATGATCGACAGGTCGTGGACGGCCAGGTCCCAGAGCACGTCCACGTCGTGCTGGAACAGGCCCAGGTTGACACGGACGGAGTCGTAGTAGAGGAGGCGGCCCAGGCGCTCGCCGTCGACGAGCTCCTTGATCTTCTGGACGGCGCCCGTGTAGACGAACGTGTGGTCCACCATCAGGACCACGCCGCGCCGCCGGGCGGCGGCGACCAGCGCCTCGGCCTCGGTCCGGCCCATCGCCAGCGGCTTCTCGACCAGGACGTGCTTGCCGGCCTCGATGGCGGCCATGGCCAGGCGGTAGTGGGTGGCGACCGGGGTGGCGACGATGACCGCGTCCACGTTCGGGTCGGCCAGCAGCTCGCGGGAGTCGGCGGTGGTGCGCACGGCCGGGTAGCGGTCCCGGACCTGGGCCAGGCGCTCCTCGCGGAGGTCGCTCACGGCCACCACGCGGGAGCCGGCCGCCTCGCTGAAGTTCCGGACCAGGTTGGGGCCCCAGTAGCCATACCCGATGACGCCCACCCGGAGCACGCCCTGGGCCGAAGCCGGCGCCGTGCGTCTTGCCCATCCGTCGCGGGACTGCTGTCCCGTCAAGTGTGGGAACCGGGACAACGGCCACGCAAGCAGTCCGGAACGCCTATTCCGGGTTCGGGCGGGGCCGCCGTAGCCTCGGCTGCGATGGTCACCAGGTCGATCCCGCTGGCAGTGGCGTGCGCCCTCCTGCTCGGCGCCGCATGCTCCCAGACGGGCGGGACCGGGACCGCCGCGGCAACCCCCTCGCCCCGGCCGTCCTCGCTCGCCGAGCGGGCGGAGACGTCGGCGCGGCCGGTGTCGCAGCAGGTGAAGACCGCGACGCCGCGGCCCTCCGCCACGCCTCGGCCGGCGCAGCAGGGCCCCTCGCTGTCCGCGGTCTACGCGAGCTCGCTGCAGATCGACGCCCAGCACCTGCTGGCCGCCGACGGCCTCCGGGTCACGAGCTGCGGCGGCAAGAACACCTCCGGCTGCCGGTCCGCGCTGCAGCAGGTGACCTCGGCGGCCGGCGCGCTCCAGAAGGACCTGGACGCCCACCCGGCGCCGCCGTGCCTGACGAACGCCGACACCACGATGCGCTCGGCGATCTCGCTGTACCTGCAGGGCGCGCAGCTGGGCACGCAGGGCATCGACCAGGGCAGCAGCTCGCAGCAGACGCAGGCGAAGGGCCTGCTCGACCAGGGGTCGACGCGGTTCCGGGCGGCGTCCACGCAGCTCGGCCAGTCGGGCTGCACGGTGCCGCCTCCCGCCGTGGCGCCCTAGGCGCCCGGCTCCGCCGGTGTACACGCAGCTCCGCAGCGGCCTCACGCAGGAGGCGCAGGCCGGTGAGCGCGTCCCGTGGTGGCGGGTCAGCCGCAACGTCGTCAACCTCGGACTGACCAGCCTCTTCACCGACATCTCCTCGGAGATGATCAGCACGATCCTGCCGCTGTACCTGGTGTACGTGCTGCGGATGACCACGCTGCAGCTGGGCGTCGTCGACGGCGTGTACCAGGGGGCGTCCGCGCTGATGCGGCTGGTGGCCGGCGTGGCGGCGGACCGCGGCGGCCGGCACAAGGAGGTCGCGCTGGCCGGCTACGGGCTGTCGGCGGTGTGCAAGCTGGGGATGCTCGCGGTGGGCGGCGCGTTCGGGCCGCTGGTCGCGGTCATCCTCGCCGACCGGACCGGCAAGGGCATCCGGACGGCCCCGCGCGACGCGCTGATCTCGCTCAGCTCGCCGCGCGAGCGTCTGGGCGTGGCGTTCGGCGTGCACCGGGCGCTGGACACGGCCGGGGCGCTGATCGGCCCGCTGGTCGCCTTCGCGCTGCTGACGATGCTGCCGGGCCGGTTCGACGTGATCTTCGTGGTCAGCTTCTGCTTCGCGGCCGTCGGCGTGGCCGTGATCACGGTGCTGGTGGAGAGCCGGCGGTCCCCGGAGACGGCGTCCCGGCGCCTGTCGCTGCGGCCGGCGCTGGGCCTGCTCCGGCTGGCGCGGTTCCGCCTGCTGGTGCTGGCGGGCTTCGGCCTGGGCCTGGCCACGATCGCGGACGCGTTCATCTACCTGGCGCTCCAGCGGCGGGTCGACTTCCCGCCCACGTTCCTCCCGCTGCTGTACGTGCTGACGTCGGTCGTCTACCTGGTGCTGGCCGTCCCGGCGGGCCGCCTGGCCGACCGGCTGGGGCGGGCCCGGGTGCTGCTGGGCGGCTACGCGGCGCTGGCCGGGGTGTACCTCGCGGTCCTGTCCTCGGCCGAGGGCGCGGTGCTGGTGCTGGGCAGCGTGGCGCTGTTCGGCGTGTACTACGCCTGCACCGACGGGGTCATGGCGGCGCTGGCCAGCAGCCTGCTGCCGGCGGAGACGCGGAGCGGCGGGCTGGCCCTGGTGGGCACGAGCACGGCGCTGGCGAGCCTGGCCGGCTCGGTGCTGTTCGGAGCGCTGTGGACGACGGTGGGCCTCCAGGTGGCGGTGGTCGCGTTCCTGGCCGGCCTCGTGGTGGCCGGCGTGGCGCTGGCCGGGGGCCTGGTGTGGACCCGGCCGGGACCCGTGCCGGCCTGATGCCGCGGCTCTCGCGGGAGGCGTGGTTCGGCATCGTGGTCGGCGTGCTGGTCGTGGTGACGCTCGGCTACGTGGGGTTCGCGGCGCTGCAGCCCTCGGGCTCGCCGGCCAACGCGGCGGCGACCACGGTCTCGGATCCGCGGCTGCGCGCGCTGCTGGCGGAGCCGCACCTGGTGTTCCTGAAGCCGAGCGGGGCCGACCCGACGCAGGACGTCGTCTCGGTCGCGCCGCTCCAGCAGGGGACGACGGAGCGGTTCGAGACGGGGCTGCACTGCCAGCGGGCGTACTTCGCCGGCGGCCACGGGGTCTGCGTGGGCCGGGACCTGGTCGGCTCGGGGTTCTTCTTCGACGACAGCTTCACGGCCGGCCGGACGTTCTCGCAGCCGGGGCTGACGAGCCGCGCCCGGGTGTCGGCGGACGGGAAGTACGCGTCCTCGACGGTGTTCGTGACCGGACACAGCTACAACTCGCCCGGCTTCTCGACGAACACGCTGATCACCGACGTGGCGACGGGGTCGTCGGTCGACCTGGAGCGGTTCACGGTCACGAAGGACGGCCAGCGCATCCAGGCGCCGGACTTCAACTTCTGGGGCGTGACGTTCGCGGCGGACGGCAACCGCTTCTACGCGACGCTGGGCACCAACGGCCACACGTACCTGATCGAGGGCGACGTGGCCAACCGGACGGCGCGGGTGCTGACGGACGGGGTGGAGTGCCCCTCCCTGTCGCCCGACGGGACCCGGATCGCGTACAAGCACGCGCTGCCGGGGGCCCAGCGGGAGTGGCGGCTGCACGTGCTGGACCTGCGCACGATGGCGGACACGGCGCTGGCGGAGACGCGCAACGTGGACGACCAGGCCGAGTGGCTGGACAACTCGCGGGTCACGTACGGCCTGCAGGACCAGGGCCCCCCCGCGACGCTGGACGTGAACCTGTGGACCGTCCCGGCGAACGGCAGCGGCACGCCCACACTCTTCCTGGCCCACGCCACGTCCCCGGCCGTAGTGGGCCGGCCGTAGCCCGCTTAACGGGTTAGCTTGCGCCGCGACCGCGAGCGCGGCACGCTGCCGGGCATGGCACGCAGTCCTGTGGTGCCGCTGGAGCTGACCGGTGGCCCCTTCACCATCGACGAGGCAAAGCGCGCCGGGCTCACGTGGAAGCAGCTCCAGGGGGCAAGCTGGCGCCGAATCGCCGTCGGCCAGTACGTGTGGGCGGGATTGAACGCAAGCCCGGGCCTGGTCCTCGCTACTGTTCGCCGGCGGCTCCCTCCAGGAGCCGTGTTCTCCGGCCAGACGGCGGCGTGGGCGCACGGCCTCGACGTGGCGCAGGGCGATCCCGTCGAGGTCACCGTCCCGACGAGGTCACCGAGATCGGCCATCACGGGGGTGCTCGTGCGTCGTGCTGATCTCCCTCCCGACGACATGGCCTTCGTCGGCGGGCTCCCCGTCACGTCCGCGCTGCGGACGGTGGTCGATCTGGCCCGCCGCTTACCGCTGGTGGAAGCTGTGGTCACGGCCGACATGGCCCTGCATGGCCGCCTGGTTCAGCTGGCGGAACTGCGTCGCTTCATCTCGGCGGATGGGCGGAGCAAGGGCATCGTCCAACTGCGCAACGTTGTCGATCTGGCCGAGCCGGGCGCCGAGTCGCCCATGGAGACGCGACTGCGGTTGCTGCTCGTGCTCGCGGGCCTGCCACGCCCACGCGTCCAGGTGCCCCTCTACGACAATCGTGGACGGTTCCTGGGCAGACCCGACCTGTACTATCCGCTGGCGCGTCTCGGACTGGAGTACGACGGCGGCACGCATCGCCAGCTCCTTCGATTCACCGCCGCGGACCTCCGCGGCTCACCCAACGCCGTCGTAACGCAGGTGCGCAACGCGCTGAAGGGCGATGCGTCTGACGGATCTCCCTAATTTCGGGCTTCGAAAGGGTGATTCGTCTGACGGATCGCCGAATCGAGCTGCGAGACCTCCGCCAGCAGGGAGAAGATCTGGCGGTGGTTCGCCATCGCGTCGTGGTCGCGGCGGGCCACCTCCAGGCTGGCCTCGCCCATCGCCTGGCGCAGGGTCGGGCTGTCCACCAGGCGGCGCAGGGCCAGGCGCAGGTCCGACGGGGAGCCCACCGGGACCAGGAACCCGTTGCTCCCGTCGTGGACCACCTCCGGGATCGCCCCCGTCGCCGTCGCGACCAGCGGCAGGCCGCTCGCGGCCGCCTCGGCCAGGACCTGGGGCAGGCAGTCGCCTCTGGTCGGCAGGGCGAACACGTCGGCGCGGCGATACAGGTCCAGCAGCGCCGGGTCGCCCGGCCGCAGCCCGCGGTGGACCCGGCACCGCACGCTCGCCGGCACCTGCACCCGCTCGCTCCCCGTCACCACGTCCACCTCCGCCTCGGGCACGCCCTGCAGCGCCGCCAGGACGTCCGGCCCGCCCTTCCGGGCGAAGTCGCCGCCGACGAACAGCACCCGGACGAGCCCGTCCGCGCCAGCGGGGCGCTCAACGGGCCGGAACAGCGACAGGTCGACGCCGGGCGGGATCACGCGGACCCGCGCGGCGGGGACGCCGTAGTCGCCCACCAGCGAGTCGGCCGCGAGCCGCGACCACGTGACCAGCGCCGCCGCGGCCAGGAACGCCCGCCGGTTGACCGCCGCCTTCGCCGCCTCTGCCAGCGGCTGCCCGCGCCGGTGCCCGTACGCCTCGCCGACCTCGTCGAAGTTGGCCGGCGTGGCGTCCAGCGACACCACCGTGGGCACCGCCCGCATCACGCCGGCCGACAGCAGGGCGGCGACCTGCGTGTGGATGAACGCCGCGTCCAGCCCGCCCTCGCCGAGCCGGCGGCGGAGGGCCGACCGGGCCATCAGGCTCGCCCGCAGCGACCAGTTGCGCAGGCCCGGGAGCCGCTCGAGCGAGCCCCGCGGCTCGTACGGCAGCTTGACCACCGTCCCGTCGATCCAGTCGGTGGCGGCCAGCGCCCGCTCCAGGTTCCTCGTGTGCGCCACGTGGCCCAGCGTCTGCTCGAGCACGAACGCGAAGCGGGCGGTCACGCAGCGAGGCTACGTGGCGGCGGCCCCCCAAGAGAATGGGCCTTCCCGGCGGGGTGGGGCGCCGGCCACGGCCCCCCGGGGCACCTGTCCCGGTCGCCTACCGCGGCGGCGCGACCCGGGCCGGGTTGCCGCGCACCACCACGTTCGCCGGGACGTCGCGGGTCACCACGCTGCCCGCGCCGACCAGCGCGCCCTCGCCGATGGTCACCCCGCACACGATCGTCGCGTTGGCGCCGATCGAGGCCCCGCGCCGCACGGTCGTGGGCACCACCTCCCACTCCCCCGACTGGAGCAGCGTCCCGCCCTCGCCAGTGGCGCGCGGGAACAGGTCGTTCGTGAAGCAGGCGTGCGGGCCGATGAAGACGTCGTCCTCGATCGTCACCCCGGTCGGGATGAACGCGAACGCCTCGATCTTGACCCGGTCGCCGATCGTGACGCCGCGCTGGACCTCGACGAACGAGGCGATCTTGCAGTCGTCGCCGATCGTGCAGCCGTACAGGTTGACCTGCTCGGGGTGGTGGATGGCGGCGTTCGCGCCGAGCTTGACGTCGGGAGCAATCATGCGCCCGCATTGAAGCACGATCAGGGCCAGCTCAGCCGCGGACGAGCACGAGCTGGAACTCGACCGTCACCTGCGGCTGGACCACCGTGATCGGGACCTGCGGCGGCTCCACGCCGAAGTCGGTCATCGCGAACGACGTGGACCCGGCCGCCTGCACCTGCGCCCCGCTCAGCCGGAGCTGGACGCTCAGCTGCTCCGCCTTCGTCACGCCGTGCACCGTGAGCTGGCCGGGCACCGTCACCGTCACGGTCCGGCCGCTCTCGACGCCGGCCGGCACCGGGACCGACGAGGCCTGGAACGTCGCGTCCGGGTACTGCGTCACCGACAGCGAGCGCGACACGATCCGGTCCCGGTTGGCGACGTCCAGCCCCGCCACCGTGTCCTGGCTCTGCAGGTCGGCGAGCCGGACCGTGAACTGGAGGCTGCTCGCCTGCAGCCCGCCGGCCGCGCTGGCGACCGTCAGCGACCCGCTGACGGTGGACGTCCGGGACACGGCGTCGTGCGCGGCCGTCTGCCCGGCGAACGTCTCCCGCACGCGGTACCCGGCCTGCGAGCCGGACCCGACCTTCCAGGCCCCCGCGAGGCTGCCCGTGTCGGCGGCCGCGGCGGCCTCGGCGGCCCCGGCGGACGCCGGCGCCGAGGGCGAGGAGCTGAGCGCCAGCGGCTTCGGCGCCGAGCGCAGGCCGCTGAAGAAGTAGGCATACGCGCCGCCGAGACCGAGGACGATGGCGACCGCGACCAGCACGGAGCCGATGACGAGCGGCTTTCTCATGGGCGCCAAGGATGCCGGGGCCGGCTCAGCCGCCGCTGGGAGGAGTCTGGGAGTTCGCCGGGAGCCGGGCCCCGCCGGCCAGCGGCAGGTCCACCTCGAACGTCGCGCCGCCGCCCGCCGTCTGGCGGACCCGCACCTCGCCCCGATGCGCCGCCACCACCGCCGCCACGATCGAGAGGCCGAGCCCGGCCCCCCCGCGGTCGCGGCTGCGCCCCGTGTCGCCGCGGTAGAACGGCTCGAACACCCGGGACGCCATCTCGGGCGGCAGGCCCGGCCCGTGGTCGGCCACCGTCAGCACCGCGTGCCCGTCCCGGCGGGCCAGCCCGATCTCGATCGGCGTCGCCGGCGGCGTGTAGACCAGCGCGTTGCGCACCAGGTTGCCCACCACCTGGCGCAGCCGCATGTCGTCGCCCGTCACGACCACGTGCTCCAGCGCGGCCAGGGTCACGTCGCGCCCCGGCGCGACGGCCGACGCGTCGGCGCGGGCGTCCCGCACGATCGCCAGCAGGTCCACCGGCTCCCGCTCCAGCGGCCGGCCCTGGTCGAGGCGGGCCAGCAGCAGCATGTCGTCCACCAGCACGCTCATCCGGGTCGCCTCCGCCTCGATCCGGCGCCGCGCCAGCTCCGAGTCCTCCGGCGAGCGCTCGGCGCCCCGGCGCAGCAGCTCGGCGTAGCCCCGGATGGACGTCAGCGGCGTGCGCAGCTCGTGCGAGGCGTCGGCGATGAACCGGCGCAGGCGCTGCTCCGACTGCGTGCGCTCCGCGAACGCCGACTCGATCTGGCTCAGCATCCCGTTGAGCGCCAGGCCCAGGCGGCCGATCTCGGTCCGGGGCGTGGCCGGGCTCACGCGCCGCGACAGGTCGCCGCCCGCGATCGCCTCCGCCGTCTGCCCCATGCGCTCCAGCGGGCGCAGGCCGAGACGGACGATCAGCAGGGTGACGACGACCATCGCGAGCAGCACGGCCGCGCCGATGATCGCGTCCTGCTGGACCAGCGTGGCCAGGGTGTTGTCCACCTCGCTGAGGGAGACGGCCACGACCAGGTAGTCGCCATCCTGGACGTCCGGCGAGACGAGCAGCCGCCAGGCCGACCCGCCGCTGCCGGGCTGCGTCATCGGGGTGTCGGTCGGGACGGCGCTGAGCGGCGTCGGGATCGTGGGCGGGTTGCTGACGCTCGTCTGGTCGATCACGGTCCCGTCGCCGTCCACGTGCGCCACGTATGTCGCGAAGCCGCCGGGCGGCCCGCCGTGCTGGGGGCTCGGGTACGGGCCTCCGCGCGGGAAGCCGCCCAGGTCGCCCGACTGGTGCCGCATGGCGAGGAGCTGCTCGTCGACCCGGTCCTGGAGCAGCCCCCCGAGCCTGAGGTACGCCGCCGCGTCGGCGACCAGCAGGCCGGCGAGCACGAGCGCCACCAGGCCGACCACGAGGCGGGCCCGGAGCGACAGCATCACGTCAGCGGCTCGGCGTCCGGAGGACGTACCCGACCCCGCGGACCGTCTGGATCAGCGGCGGGTCGAAGCGGTCCACCTTGCGGCGGACGTAGCTGATGTACGTCTCCAGCACGCTCGCCTCGCCGCCGAAGTCGTAGTCCCACACGTGGTCCAGGATCTGGTTGCGGGTGAGCACGCGCCCGGCGTTGGCCAGCAGGTAGCGGAGCAGCCGGTACTCGGTCGGCGTCAGCTCGATCAGCTCGCCGGCGCGGCGCACCTCGTGGGCGTCGTCGTCGAGCTGCAGGTCCGCGAAGGTCAGCTTGCTGTCGCGCTCGCCCTCGTCGCCGTGCCGGCGCAGCACCGCCCGCACCCGGGCGACCAGCTCCTCGATGCTGAACGGCTTGGTCACGTAGTCGTCGCCGCCGACCGTGAGGCCGTGGACCTTGTCCTCGGTCGCGTCCCGGGCGGTCAGGAAGATCACCGGCACCCGGCGGCCCTCCGCCGAGAGCCGGCGCAGCACGTCCAGGCCCGAGAGGTCGGGCAGCATCACGTCGAGCACGATCAGGTCGGGCTTGAACCGGCCGACCGAGGCGAGCGCCGCGCGGCCCGTGGCGGCCTTCTCGACCGTGAACCCCTCGTAGCGAAGGGCGAGCGCGACCAGGTCGGTGATGCTCGCCTCGTCGTCCACCACCAGCACCCGGGTTCCGTTGTCGGCCATGCCTTCATCTTCGACTCGGCCGCTGTGAGGTTCCTGAATCGAACCTGGGAGTCTGCTGTGAGAGCCGCAGGGCGAGCGCCGGGCAGGCGGCCACGGCGCGCCGGGCGTGGGCGGCCAGGGGCTCGGGCACGGGCCCGGGCTGGATGATCGGGTAGCCCCAGTCGTCCAGCCGGATCAGCTCCGGCAGCAGCTCGGCGCAGAGGCCGTGTCCGGCGCAGCGGGTGCGATCGATCGAGATGGTCATGCCGCCGCCCTCCGTCCGGCGCCGCCGGCCGCCGCGAACTCGTACGCGAAGACGCGCAGCGCCGACTGCAGGAAGCCGGCCGCGCCGTCCGGGTGCCGGCACGCGCCCCGCCCCCGCACCTCCGCCGACCACCGCCCGAGCCGGAGCAGGTCGTCCGGCTCGGGCCGCCGCGCCGCCAGGCGGCCGCACGCGTCGGCGAGCGCGCGCAGCCCGAAGAAGCAGGGCCCACACTGGGCCGCGCTCTCGGCGGCCAGCGTCCGCATGATGCGGGCGGTCTCCTCGACAGGCGAGGCGCTCGCCGGCAGCACGGACACCACGCCGCAGCCCAGCGAGCCGCCGGCCGCGCGCAGGGCGGCCGGGTCGAGCGGGAGGCGCCAGGCCTCGCCCACCTCCAGCCAGGCGCCGAAGTAGCCGCCGACCAGCACGGCGCGCGGCGAGGCGGACGCGCCGCCGGCCCGGCCGACGGCCTCGCCGACCGTGGTGCCGGCGGGCACCTCCACGACGCCGGGCCGCTGGACCGCGCCGGCGACCGTCAGCAGCACCGTGCCCGCCCCGCCCCCGCGCGCCACGAGCGCGGCGTGGGCCAGCGACTCCACGTTCTGGACCAGCGTCGGCCGGCCCTCCACCCCGCGTTCGTACGGGCGCGGCGGCGTCGCGGTGGGGACGGCCACGCCGTCGTTGACGAGGTGGACGGCCGCGCTCTCCTCGCCGGCCACGTAGCGGGCGGGCGCGGCGACCATCGCGAACCCGCGCCGCTGGGCGGCGGGCCGCTCGGCCAGCGCCCGCGCCAGCGCGCCGGCAGCCGAGCGGTGCTCCTCACCGACGTACAGGAGGACGCGGTCGGCGCCCACCGCGTCGGCGGCCAGCCGGGCGCCGTCCAGGACCAGATGGGGCCGCGCCCACATCAGCAGCTGGTCCTTGCGGCTGAGCGGCTCGCCCTCGGCGCCGTTGGCGAGCACCACCGCGGGGCCGCCGGACCGCCCGGCGACCGACCGCCACTTCGCGCCGACGGGGAACGAGGCGCCGCCCCGCCCGAGCAGCCCGCTCCGCTCGATGGCCTCGATCAGGCCGGCGCGGGCCGGCGGCAGCGGGCCCAGGCGCCGCTCGTGGTCGGCCAGCGACTCCGCGCCGGCGCGCGGGTCCGGGCCGTCGAACAGGTTCATCGCGTCACCTCCCGCCGCACGGTCGCCCGGAAGCGGGCGCGGGCGTCGGCCATCCGGTCCGGGCGGGGCCCCAGCAATCGCCCCACCACCGCGTTGACCACCGCGCCGGCGCTGAAGAGGTCGATCGCCAGCATCCAGTCAGCGGTCCCGTCGGTGCCGGCGCCGATGCCGTGGACCAGCGCCACCGGCCACGCGGCGTACGCCAGCCAGTGCACCGCGCGCCAGGCCGCGTGCCCGAGCCAGCGCCGGAGCAGGCTCGTCACCGCGACCGCGGCGATCAGCTCCATCGCGATCGTCCCCAGCCCCATCCAGAGCGCCCGGTACCACGACGTGAACGGCACCAGCGCCACGGTCAGGCCCAGGTGGGCGAACGGGTCGGTCACCGCCGTGACGACGTGCAGCGCCAGGAACACCACGGCCGTCAGGGACAGGTTGCGGTGGAACGCGGCCGTCAGGAACCGCGGCCAGCCGGGCGCCTCGAAGCGGACGGCGCTCAGGACGCCCAGGGCCACCACGGCCGAGAGCAGCAGCAGGCTGACGGCGCCCGCACCGCGCGTCGTGTACCAGAGCAGGGTGTCGTTCACCGGTCCGCTCCCGCCTCGGGCCAGCCGGCCACGCGCACGACGCGGCCGGCGCGGTCGACCAGCCGGGCCGGGACGCCGGCCGCTGCCAGCCAGGCCGGCGCGGCCGCGCCCATGACGATGGCCGCCGTGGCCGCGACGTTCGCGTCCACGCACGTCGCCGCCGCGGTGGTCACGGTGCGCCAGGGCCCGCCGGCGGGCAGGCCCGTGCGGGGATCGATCAGGTGGTGCAGGGTGGCGCCGCCCCGGCGCCACCGGCGCACGGTCGTGCTCGACGTGGCCACCCCGCCGGCCGCGGCGCGGACCGCCTCGGCGCCCGCCGCGAGGGGCGCGGTGCTGTCCTCGCCGACCTGGACGCGCCAGCCGCCGGCCGGCGCCTCGCCGCGCATCGCGACGTCGCCGCCCAGGCTGACCAGCACGCCGCCGCCGGCCGCGCGCAGGGCGGCATCGGCGGCCAGGTCGGCCGCCAGCGCCTTGGCGGTCGCGCCCAGGTCCACTCGCACGCCCGCCGGGAGGCGGACGGTCCGCCGGCCCGGGTCGAACGCGATCGTGCGCCAGCCCGGCACCGGACGGGCCGCCAGAGGCACGGCCCCGCCGTCGGGCGCCACGAGGGCGAAGTCGCGGTCGTAGCCGGCCGCGATGACGGCGCTCCCGACCGTGGGGTCCACGGCGCCGTCCGAGAGCCGGGCGGCGCGGAGCGCCACGCCCAGCGCGGCCGCCAGGGTCGGGCTCAGCGCGACGTCGCGCTCGGGGCTGGCGTT
>VBJR01000354.1 GCA_005880175.1 Chloroflexota bacterium | reverse complement strand
GGTCCGATCGGCCTGGCCGCGATCATGACCGCCCGGCTGCTCACGCCGGGCCGCATCGTGGCGATCGACCTGGCGGACGCCCGCCTGGCCAGGGCGCGCGAGTTCGGGGCCGACTTCGTGATCAACAACGGGTCGGTGGACGCCGTCCAGGCCGTGCTCGAGCTGACGGGCGGCCTGGGTGCGGACGTGGCGATCGAGGCGGTCGGCGTGCCGGCGACGTTCGAGCTCGCGACGGAGCTGGCGCGGCCGGGCGGCCGCGTCGCCAACATCGGCGTGCATGGCCATCCGGCGACGCTCCACCTGGAGCGGCTGTGGATCCGCGACGTGACGATCACGACCGGCCTGGTGGACACCACCACGATCCCACAGCTGCTGGAGCTGATCCGGTACGGCCGGCTCGACCCGCTCGCGTTCGCCACCCACACGTTCCCGATGGCCGACACGATGGCCGCGTACGACACGTTCGCGGCCGCGGCGACCACGCAGGCGCTGAAGGTCGTGCTGGAGGCGGCGCCAGCGGCCGTCGCGCGGCCGGCCACCGAGAAGACGGCCGTCCCGGCGTAGCGGTCCGTCACACGCGAGATCCGCTGGAGCCGGCGCTCCAGCGGATCTCTTCGTGTCCGCTCCGCTCAGCCGCGGCCGGCGAGGTACGTGACCAGGTCCACCATCCGGCAGCTGAAGCCCCACTCGTTGTCGTACCAGGCCACCACCTTGGCGGTGTGGTCGCCCAGCATCAGCGTCAGGGGCGCGTCCACGATCGACGAGTGCGGGTCCTTCAGGAAGTCGGACGAGACCAGCGGTTCGTGGGTCACCGCCAGGATGCCGCGCAGCGGGCCGGCCGCCGCCTCCTCGAGCGCGGCGTTGATCGCCTCCGCCGAGGTCGCCTCCTGCAGCTCGACGGTCAGGTCCACCACGGAGACGTCCTGCACCGGCACCCGGAACGCCATCCCGCCGAACCGGCCGGCCAGCTCCGGCAGCACCTCGGCCACCGCCCGGTTGGCGCCGGTCGAGGTCGGGATGATGTTGTCCGCCGCCGCCCGGGCCCGGCGCAGGTCCTTGTGGGGCATGTCCTGCAGCCGCTGGTCGCCGGTGTAAGCGTGGACGGTGGTCATCATGCCGTGCTCGATGCCGAAGGCGTCGTTGAGCACCTTGACCACGGGCACCAGGCAGTTGGTGGTGCAGCTGCCCATCGACACGACGTGGTGGCGATCCGGGTCGTACGTGCAGTGGTTGATGCCCATCAGCAGGGTGGCGTCGTGGTTCCTGGCCGGTGCCGAGATGACCACCGTCCTGGCGCCGCCCCGGTCGATGTGGGCGCGCGCCCTGCTCGCGTCCGTGTAGTGGCCCGTGGACTCGATGACGATGTCCGCGCCGTAGGTGGCCCACGGCTGGTCCCCGGCCTCCGGCAGCGAGAGGAAGGCGATGGGCCGGCCGTCCACGAGGATCGCGTTGGCGCACGCCTCGACGGCGGGGCGGAACGTGCCCATCGCCGTGTCGTGCTTGAGGAGGTGGGCGAACGTGCGCGGGTCGCCGATGTCGTTGACCGCGACGACCTCGAGGTCGGAGCCCATCTCGGCCGCCGCCCTGAGCACGTTCCGGCCGATCCGGCCGAACCCGTTGATGCCGATCTTGATGCTCATGCCACGATCCTGGTCCGGCCCTGGCCGCATCGACAGGGCCGTCCGCCGGTGGCGCGGCGGGTCGCTCGACTCGTCCCGCGGCGCGCCTGCCCGCGATCAGGCCGGCGGGACGCCCGACCGCATCTCGTGCATCGGCCCCGACCTCAGGCCCGCCCGGCACCGGGAGCCGGGGCGACGTGGGCCCGCCGCACGGCCATCTCGCCCAGGCCGGCGTAGCGCCCGCACGCGACGGCCAGCCCGCGCCCGCGTTCCAGCGCAGCGCCGGCGTCGGAGGCGTCCAGACCCAGCGCGACCGCCAGGCCGGTCCGCAGCGGCACCACCGCGACCGAGCGCACGCCCTCGGTCCGGCACAGGAGTTCGACCATCGGCTCAACGTCGTCGTCGCCGGGCTGCGGACGGCTGCCGCCGGCGTGCCCGACCTCCAGTTGGACGATCCAGACCGGGAGTGCGGACGGAGCCCTCGAGACCAGGTTCAGCATGTGCACCACCTCCGCCGTCACGATGGGCGGGCCCACGGGCCCGCCCCAGGGCCGGGCGGCCCGGCCGCGTCAGGCTGGAGGGCCCCGGACCGCGGACCCAGCGCCCGCACCGGTCAGGTCCCGTCGTGGGCCCAACGCGAACGAAGGAGCGACAGATGACCAGCAACCCACGTCCCGGTACCCGCATCCTGGGCAGCCTGCGATCGGCAGACGGCAAGGGCGTCGTGCGCATCGAAGATCGCTACGACACCGACATCGACGACCTGTGGTCGGCAATCACCGATCCCGGCCGCCTGGCGCGCTGGTTCGGCCAGGTGGAAGGCGACCTCCGTCCCGGCGGCGAGTTCCGCCTCTCCGTCGAGGCCTCCGGCGTTGAGAGCAGGGGCCGCGTGGAAGCCTGCGAGCCACCGCGGCGGCTGGCGGTGACGACCAGGGAAACGGACGAGTCCTGGCGGCAGGGTCAGGGCGCGCCGCCCTTCGACGAGGCCATCCAGGCCACGCTGACCGCCGACGGCAGCCAGACCATCCTGGTCATCGAGGTCCAGGGCATGCCGCTGGACAAGGTCGCCTTCTACGGGGCTGGGTGGCAGATGCACGCCGAAGATCTCGCCGCCTACCTCGCCGGGCGCGAGCGCCTCACCGAGGCGCGATTTGACGAGCTCGTTCCTCCCTATCAGGACATGGCGGCCAATATCGAGTAGGGACTTTCGGCGCTTCCCGACCCATCAGGGGGCCGCCACGCCGATCGCGACGACGTGAGCGGCCGCTTCGCCGTCCAGGCTCAGGACGCGACGGCCGCAGCGCGGGCATGCCCCGCCGCACGGCGCAAGACTCGAGAACTCGAACGTGCAGTCGACGCACCAGTACCGACCGGGCGCCAGCCTGACGTGGAGCGCCGCACCCTCGGCAGGGGTGCCATGGGCGGCCACCTCGAACTGCTGGCGCACCGAATCGGCCGTGAGCCGGGCCGCGGAGTCGAGCACCACCTCGATGTCGGTCACGCACTCGGCGCGCTCTTCCGCCATCAGCTCGACAGCCTCGTCCACCAGGCGCTGCGCTGTTCGCATCTCGTGCATCGTCCTCCTCCTCAGGCCGTCCCGGCCCCGTGCGTCGAAATGACGCGCGTGCGCCTCACGGTGGCCTGGCCGAAGCCCGCGTAGCGAGCGGAGGAGATGGCCAACCGCCGTGCTCGCTGAAGCGCGGCAGTGGCGTCGTCGGCGGCCAGCCTCACGGCGACCGCCATTCCGCCTTCGAGCGGCACGACCGCCGCATCGCGTACGCCCTGGGTGCGGCACATGCGCTCCACGATCGGCTCGACGTCGTCCTCGGTCGGGGACCGACCGCCCACGCCGGCGAGGCCAACCTGGAGCTGCGCCACCCAGACGGTCGCTGCCGATGGAGCTGTCGCGATGTGTCTCAGCATGTGCGGTACCTCCACGATCACGATGCGGGGCCTCGCTGACTCCAACCAGGGCCGAACGGCCCCAACCGCCCAGGAGGGGCTGCGCGTATCGCGGATGTTCCTGACCTCCGTCCCGACGGACGGGCCGGCCTGACCGCGGTCGCAGTGTGGTCGCATGGCGCTCAGCGGGCGGCGACGTCGTCGGCGCGGATTCGGAACACCGGGTACCGGTCCGCGATCCGCTCGAAGTCGGCGAGCGGCGCCCGGCGGTCGACGGGGATGTGCGGCCGCGCTCCCGGCGCGACCTGCAGGTACCGGCGGAGGATGGGAGCGCGCGAGCCCGGTTCCACCTCCTCCAAACGCACGGCCTCCCGGCGGCCGTGACCGAGCACCGCCCGTCGGCCGTCCGCCCGCACGTTCGCCACCCAGTTCGTGGCCTCGCCGAGCATCGCGACCAGGTACCGATCGCCGTCCTGCTCGACCAGGACCACGGGGAGCGACAGAGGCCGTCCGCTGCGGCGTCCTCGCACCTGCAGGGTGGCCATGCGGCTCGGCCACAGCCCGGCGGACGAGAGGACGGCCCCGACGCGGTTCAGGGCCGCCGCCAACCCGTTCGGACGGCCGCTCCGGTAGCACCACCTGAGGAAGGCGTCGTTCGCGCGCATCATGCGTCCCTCCACTCGATGTCCGTGGCGACCCGCTCGGCGGCCGGTACCAGGACCACGCGCATCACGTTTCTCCGCTCGTCAGGCTCAGGTGAAGACCCGGAAGACCGGGTGCGCGGTGGCCACACGGCGGAAGTCCGAAAGTTGCGGGTTCGCGCCGACGTCGAAGTACGGCCGGGTCAGCTTCACCTGCTGCCAGTACTGCTGGAGCACTGGGGCCGCCTCCTCGGCATCCACTTCCTCGAACCGGACGTCGAGGATGCGCCGGCCACGGAGCAACCTCCCCGTCCGACTGGCCCGCACGTTCCGGACCCAGGCGCGTACACCGTAGGGTGCGACCAGCCAGCGCCCACCGTCTTCGACCAACGTGACCGGCGTCGACCGCCGGCGGCCGCTGCGGACGCCCGTGGTCTCGAGGACATAGGAGTGGGGCATCATGCCCAGTCGGACGATCAACTGGATCAGGGCGTCCACCGGCCCGGGGATCCGGCGGTACGTCGGTGCGGTCGCAGGTCTCATGCCGTCGATACTCCCCCACCGGCCGAGCGCCCGAAAGGGTCCAACGGCCGGTTGCGACGGGGTCGAGTGTCGGTCGGCGGAAACAGTGGCGGCGCGTTCGACGTCCTGGTCGAGGACCTCGACGGACGATCTGACGCGGCGGTGCAAGGCGATGGAGCGTGCGCCGGGCGCCACGCAGGCGCCCGGCGATCAGCGCGTCGCCCGCGTGGGAGAGGCCAACCGCCGTCCACGAACGGGACGACAGCCAGGACACGAGGCTGGCCGCCGGCCCGAGAGCCGGCGCCGTCCGTCATGCCGTCCAGCGGGCCGTCCAGCGCCGCACCGCCCGCTCACGGCGGCCCGTCGCGACGGCGAGCGGCCGCCCGCCCACCACGTGGCGGTAGAACAGCAGCTTCGCCGTCTCGACCAGGACCAGGTAGGTGGCGACCATGCCCGCCAGCGCGACGAAGAACAGCGGCGGCAGCGGCGAGAACCCGAGGGGCGGGCCCAGGGGCGTGAACGGGATCGCCGCGCCCACCGCCACGCACGCGAGGCTGGTCCCGGCCAGGGCCAGGCTGGGCCGGCTCCGGAAGAACGGCGTGCGATGGGTCCGGATCACGAAGATGATCAGCGTCTGCGTGGCCAGCGACTCCACGAACCAGCCGCTCTGGAACAGGCTCGGCCCCGCGTGGAACACCCACAGCATCAGCCCGAACGTCAGGAAGTCGAACAGGGAGCTGATGGGGCCGAACACCAGCATGAACCGCCGGATCACGCGGAGGTCCCAGTGCGCCGGCCGCCGCAGCTGCTCCTCGTCCACCTCGTCGGTCGGGATGGTCATCTCGCTGACGTCGTAGAGGAAGTTGTTCAGCAGGATCTGCGTCGGCGTCATGGGCAGGAAGCTCAGCACCAGCGACGCGCCCGCGGCGCTGAACATGTTGCCGAAGTTGGACGACGTGCCCATCAGCACGTACTTGATCGTGTTGGCGAAGATCCGGCGGCCCTCCACGACCCCGTCGGCCAGGATGCCCAGGTCCTTCTCCAGCAGCACGACGTCCGCCGCCTCCTTGGCCACGTCGCTGGCCGAGTCCACCGAGATGCCGACGTCCGAGTCGTGCAGCGCCACCGCGTCGTTGACGCCGTCGCCGAGGAACCCGACCTCCACGCCGAGCGGGCGAAGATGGTCGTCTCCGGCAGCCGCCGCGCCAGCTCCGCCTCGTCCATCCGCTCCAGGTCGGCGCCCGTCAGGACGCCCGAGACCGGCAGGCCGAGCGCCGCGCACGCGTGCTGCGCGACGCGGTCGTTGTCGCCGGTGACGATCTTGACGCGCACGCCCAGCCGGTCCAGGCGCGCCAGCGACGCGGCCGCGTCCGCCTTGATCGGGTCGGTGAACACGAGGAAGCCGGCGAGCTCCAGGTCGCGCTCGTCCGCGACGCCGATCGCCTGCAGCCGGGGCGCCTGGCGCGTGCCGACCGCGACCACCCGGGCGCCCGCCGCGAACTGGGCGTCGAGCACGGTCCGGGCGCCCGCGTCGAGTGCGGCGCAGCGGTCGAGCACCGCCTCGGGCGCGCCCTTGACCACGACCTGGCGGCCGCCGTCGGGCGCCTCCAGCAGCACCGACATCAGCCTGCGGTCGTAGTCGAACGGCACCTCGCCGAGCCGGCGGAACCCGGCGACCAGGGCGGGCCGCGCGCCGGGCGCCTCCCACAGCGCGCGGTCGAGCGGGTTGCCGCCGACGACCGACCCGGCCTCCGCCGCGGCCGAGTTGCAGAGCAGGCCGAGCACCAGCACCTGCTTGTCCGTGAACAGCACCTCGACGTTGCCGAAGTCCTCGATGCTGACCAGGCGCTTGACCAGCACCGAGCGCTTCGCCAGGCGGTCGGCGCCGTAGGACAGGCTGATCGTGACGATGGCGGGCAGCAGCTGCGGCGTGAGGCCGACCGCGATCGCCAGCGCGAACAGCGCCGCCTCGATCAGCGGCCGGTGGAGCAGCGCGTTGATCGCGAAGATCGAGACGGCCAGGATCACCGTGACCCGGACCAGGAGGCCGGAGAACCCGCGCAGGCCCTGCTGGAAGCCGGTCTCGACCGCGCTCGTGCCGAGCCCTCTGGCGATCTCGCCGAACGCCGTCGCCGGACCGGTCGCGACCACCACCCCGCGGCCGGTGCCGCCCCGGACCACCGTGCCCATGAACGCGCAGGACGGCAGGTGCTGCTCGGACTCCAGGACCCTCACCGGCGCCACGGTCTTGGCGGCCGGCAGCGACTCGCCGGTCAGGACCGCCTCGTCGCACTCCAGGCCGTGGGCCTCCAGCAGACGCAGGTCGGCCGGGACGATGTCGCCGACGTCGAGCAGCACGACGTCGCCGGGCACCAGGTCCGTCACGTCCACCTGGCACATCGCCCCGCCCCGGACGGCCACCGCGCGGTGGCGGATGCGCTGGTGCAGACGCTCGACCGCCCGCTCCGAGCGGTACTCGTTGACGAATCCCAGGCCGACGCTCAGCGAGATGATCGCCAGGATGATCAGCGCGTCCGCCCGCTCGCCGACCAGCAGGCTGGTCAGCGCGGCGGCGACCAGCAGGACGAGCAGCGGGTTCCCGACCTGCCGGACCAGCACCCGCCACGGGCGGGCGCCGTGCCCCCGAACCGCGTTCGGACCGTGAGCGAGCAGGCGCTGCCCGGCCTCGGCCGGAGGCAGGCCCGCTGGTGAGGTGGCCATGCGCGCGAGCACCTCGTCGACCGGCCGCTGCGCCGCGTCGGCGAGTCGCACCCGTCAGGTCTCCCCGCGAGGCCGCGGCCGCGATCCCTCCGGGGGGCGGGGGTCCCGGGCCTCGAGCCGGATGCGGGCGTCCACCACGGCGACCCCGTCGCTGCCCACGATCACCGGGTTGAGGTCCACCTCGGCGAGCTCGGGCACGTCCTCGGCCAGCGCGCCGAGGCGGAGGACGAGGTCGCGCAGCGCGGCCACGTCGGCCTTCGGCCTGCCCCGGTAGCCGTCGAGCAGCGGGAACGTGGCCAGGCCGCGGATCATCTCGTCCGCCTCCGACCGGGTCAGCGGCGTCAGCCGCACGCTCACGTCCTTCAGCAGCTCGACGGCCGTGCCGCCCGCGCCGCAGGCGACGACCGGGCCGAACCGCGGGTCCTGGACGACGCCCACGATCATCTCCACGCCGGAGCCCGCCATCGCCTGCACCAGGAAGCCCTCCGGCGGAGTGCCTGCGGCGCTCAGCCGTCCGGCCATCGCCGCGGCCGCGCCGCGCGCCGCCTCGGGGCCGTCCAGCCCGAGCGCGACGGCGCCGGCCTCGCTCTTGTGCAGCAGCCCCGCGGCGTAGGCCTTCACCGCCACCGGGCCACCCAGGTCGCCGGCGGCGGCCGCCGCCTCGGCCGGCGTCGCGGCGAGGCGGGACTCGACCAGGCGGATGCCGTAGCAGGCGAGCAGCGCCTCGACCTCGGCAGGCCCCAGCCAGCCCTCGCCGGGAGGGTCCCCGCTGCCGAGCGCTGTCGCCACGAGCGCGCGGGCCTCGTCCTGCCGTGCGTCCGGCGCCCGCCAGGCCGGCTCGTCCGGTGACGACCGCCACTCGGACCAGCGCGCGGCCCGGGCGAGCGCCCGGGCGGCGTCCTCGGGGTAGGCGAAGACGGGCACCGACGAGCCAGCCGCCTGGACGCCGCCGCCCACGAACACGCCCAGCACGGGCAGGCCGCCATCCGCGGCGCGTCCGACCGCCGCGGCGACCTCTTCGGGGGCGGTGGCCAGCGGCGGGATGAAGATGACGATGAGCCCGTCCACCTCGCCGCTCGCGGCGACGGCGCGGATCGTCCGCTCGTAGTCGGCCGGGCTGGCGCTGGCGATCATGTCGATCGGGTTGGCGGTCGAGGCCTCGGCCGGCAGGAAGGCGTCCAGCCTCGCCCTGGTCTCCGCGGACAGCTCGGGCACGTCCAGGCCGTCGGCGCCGCACGCGTCGGCGCACATGATGCCCAGGCCGCCCGCGTTGGTGACGATGCCGACCCGGCGGCCGGCCGGCGCCGGCTGGCTGGAGAGCAGCGACGCCACGTCGAACAGCTCGCCCAGCGTGTCGGCGCGGATGACGCCGGACTGCGCGAACAGCGCGTCCACCGTCGTGTCCGAGGCCCCGAGCAGGGCGCCGGTGTGCGACGACGTGGCCCGCGCGCCGGCGGCCGTGCGTCCGCTCTTGACCGCGAGGATCGGCTTGGAGCGGCCGACCCGGCGCGCCACGCGGGAGAAGCGGCGCGGGTTGCCGAACGACTCCAGGTAGAGCAGCGCCAGGTCCGTCCGGGGGTCGGACTCCCAGTACTCCAGCAGGTCGTTGCCCGAGATGTCGGCCTTGTTGCCCACCGACGCGAACGAGGACAGGCCCAGGCCGACGCGGCGGGCGTGGGCGATGACCGCCAGGCCGAGCGCGCCGCTCTGGGACATGAAGCCGATCCGGCCCGCGGGCGGGGCGCCGGGCGCGAACGTCGCGTTCATCGGGCGCTCGGCGGCCGTGCTCAGGATGCCCATGCAGTTGGGACCGATCAGGCGCATCCCGGAGCGGCGGCAGACCTCCACCAGCTCGGCCTGGCGGCTGCGGCCCTCCTCGCCGGCCTCGGCGAAGCCGGACGAGATCACGACCAGCGCCCCGACGCCCTTTTCGGCGCAGGCCCGGGCCGCCTCCACGACGTCGCGCGCCGGCACGACGATCACGGCCAGGTCGACGGGCCCGGGGACCTGGCGCACGTCGGGGTATGCCAGGACGGACTGCACGACCGGGTGCGGGCTGACCGGGTGGACCGGACCGGGGAAGCCGGACTCCAGGAGGTTGTGGAAGACCTCGCCGCCGATCGTGCCGCGGCGCCTCGACGCGCCGAGCACGGCGATCGAGCGCGGCTCGAAGAAGCGCCTCATCGCGGCCACGGCGCTGATCTGCTCCCGCCGCTCGAACCGCTCCCTGGCCTGGTCGCTCAGCTCGGTGGGGAACAGGACCTGCATCGAGCCGTACGAGGAGCGGACGCTGATCGGGAAGCCGGTCTCGCGGAACACGGTCAGCATCCGGTGGTTCTCGGTCATGACCTCGGCCGTGAACGTGGTGATGCCCTCGGCGGCGGCGTGGGCGGCCAGGTGGCCGAGCAGGATGGTGCCCAGCCCCATGCCCTGGAGCTGGTCGGCGATCTCCAGCGCGACCTCGGCCGTGCCCGGCCTCTCCAGCGCGTAGTAGCCGTGCCCGACGATCACGCCATCGTCGCCGCGCTGGGCGACCAGGCTGTGGCGATCGTGATAGTCCACCTCGGCGAAGCGCCGGGCGGCCCAGGACATGTCCTTCACGGCGGTGAAGAAGCGGAAGATCCGCGACTGCTCCGAGAGCCCGGACAGGAACCGCTCCAGCGCCTCGCGGTCATCCGGCCGCGCCGCCCGCATCCGGACGGTCGAGCCATCCCTCAGGACGACGTCCACGTCCTCGAGCACGCGGCTTCGATCCCGCTCGGTTGTCTCCATGCGCCCAAGCTAGGGCCGTGAACGGCGGCTCTCCAGGGCCGGGCGGCCCTGCCATCGGGGGCCGGCGTCCCGGCCGCGCTCGGCCAGCAGGACCGGCCCTCGGGGTCGAGCGCCAGCAGGATCCGCCGGTACACGTCACTCCCCTCCGTGCGCGAAGGGGGGGCCGGCGGCCAGCTCGCCGGACATGGCCGACCGCTCCAGCACGCCGGCGATCCGCCGCACGAACGCCCGGACCGAAGCCACCGCGGCCACGTGCACGACCGCGCGGTCCGCCGCCTCGCCCACCGGGCCCGCAGGCGGCCGGTACCGCGCCCGGAGCGTCAGCTTCGTGCGCCGGGGCGCCGTCCGGGTGAGCTCCAGGGTCCCGACCAGGCGCGGGTAGCGCTCCGGGTGCTCGGCCGCCTGCCACGCGACCGGGAGGCGGCAGCGGCCGTGGCCGGGCCAGTCCGTGAGCTCGCCGGTGCGGACGACGACGCGGCGCGCGATCCGCGACCGGCCCAGGCGCACGTCCAGCTCCGCCGTTGCCCGGTCGTCCCGGGGTGGGCCGGGGAGCCAGCCCACCGGACCGTTCGCCAGCGCGGTCTGGAGGGACGCGAACGGCTTCTCGATCGTTCGCTCGACGCTCACTTCCATGGGCTCAGGCAACGCCGGTGCGGGACCGGTCGCCAGGGGCCGCCGCCCCGGACCGCGAGGGCCGGTCGGCCCGTGCGTTCGCCCCCTCGCCGTCGTCCCCTTCGGACGTGAGACCAGCGGCTCCCGGCCCGCGGACGCGCGTCCTCTACCTGGACACGCTCAAGGTGGCGGTCGTGTACGGCATCCTCCTCTACCACTCGGCGCTGCCCTTCACGCTGACCAGCTGGCTGCTGAGCAACCCGCAGAAGAGCGTCGTCCTGACCGCGCTCACGGCCTTCTGCTTCCCCTGGGGGATCCCGATGATGTTCCTGCTCGCGGGCGCGGACTCCTGGTTCGCGCTGCGGTCGCGGGCGGCCCCGGCGTTCCTGCGCGCGCGGTTCCTCCGCCTGGTGCTGCCGCTCGCCGCCGGCATCGTCCTGCTCTCCCCGCTCCAGTGGTACCTGACCACGGTGGGCACCGGCCGCTCCCTGCCCGGCCTCCTCCACACGTACCCCGCCTACCTCCGCGGCATCCGGCTCTCCTGGACGCCCGAGTGGCTGGGCCGGTACGGCTACCACCTGTGGTTCCTCGGCTACCTGTTCGCGATCGAGACGATCCTGCTGCCCGTCCTCGAGCTGCTCAGGCGGCCGGCGAGCCGGCGAGCGGTGGCGTCGGTGGCCGATCTCTGCCGGCGGCCCTGGGTCCTCTACGTGCTGGCGCTGCCCCTGGTCGCCGCACAGGTCGCGCTGCGCGGGCGCTTCCCCGCCTACCAGGACTGGGCGGATATCGCCACCTACACGCTGGTGTTCCTGGCGGGCTTCCTGCTCGCCTCGGAGCGCAGGTTCGAGGCGGCGATCCGGGGCGGCATCCGGCTCGAGCTGGCGGTCGGCGTGATCAGCACCGCCGGGCTCGGAATCCTGCTCCTGCTGGCGAGCGTCCAGCCGGCCAACCAGGCGGTGCGGGACGTGGTGTTCGCCCTCCTCTGGAGCCTGATGATCTGGTCCTGGCTGCTGGCCGTCCTCACCCTGGGCATGCGGTGGCTCGACTTCGGGAACCGGCTCACCGCGTACCTGTCCGAGTCCATCCTGCCCTTCTACGTGATCCACCACCCGGTGGTGGTCTTCGTCGCCTCGGTCGTGATCGGCCTCCAGCTCGGCGTGTGGCCGAAGTTCGCGCTGATCGCCGGGACCGCGCTGGCCGTGACCCTGCTGCTCTACGAGCTCCTGGTGCGGCGCTGGGCGCCGGCCCGGTTCGTGTTCGGGCTGCGGGCGCGCTCGGCCACACGGGCGGCCAGCCCGCGCCCGCCGTGCTCACCGGCGGAAGCGGCGGCCGCTGACGAAGCTCACCTCGATGCGGATGAAGCGCTCCGCCCCGCCGTCGTCGAACGCCCACGCACGCAGCCGTGCCGTGGCCGGCCCGGCCACGCGCTCGGGGTCGGTGATCTCGGTGCAGACGCCCTGGACGAGCACGCTCCAACCCCACGCGCCGTCCGCCGCGTAGCCGTCGACCTCGAACGCGACCACGGTGCGGTCCATCGCCGCGTCGAGCTTCGTGCCCGGCACGGTCCGGATCACGATGTCGTCCCCGACCAGCGCGAAGTTCACGGGCAGGATGGCGGGAAGCGCCCGGATGCTGACCCCCACTCTCCCCACGGGTACAGCGGCCAGCAGGCGCAGGCATTCGTCGCGGTCGAGGATCTCCAGCATTGGCTGTCGTCCACGGTCATGGCCGGCGCGAGGGCCCGACACGGCCGATCGGCCCGTGTCGGACGGGACCGGGGCCGGCCGCCGGGCCGGCCCCGCCAGGCGCGCGACCGGGCCGGGCGGGCTGTTCCCGGTCCTCGACGGCAGGCTGACAGCGCTCGGCCCTGCCGGATGGACCGCCCCAGCCCGTCAGATCGTCAGGTTCGCCAGCGCCAGACAGCGGGCGGTGACCGCCCGCAGCCGGGCCCGGGCGCCGGGCCGCAGCACCTCGCAGGCCCAGCTCCAGTGCACCGACACGTGGTCGCCCGGACACGCCTCGTCCACGAAGCCGTGGCCGTCCACCTGCCGGGCGACCCGCTCCGGACGCGGCTCGCCGAGGGCGAGCCGGCCGCCCGCCAGGACCAGCGGGGCGCGGCTGACCAGCAGCTGCTCCGGCTCGACGGCGAGCACGGTGGCCCAGCTGACGCGACAGGCGTCCATCGTCTCCAGCAGGACCGGCGCCGCGGGATCGTTCATCAGCCCGGCGCGGGTGTAGACGTCGAACACGTGGAAGTCGTGGTGCGGCACCGCGCCCAGCCGCAGCTTGGCGGCCATCCAGTCGAAGGACCGCCGGTCCATGCGCCGGCTGAAGCGGCTGCGCAGCGAGTCGTGGAACGGCGCCGCCCCGACCCGCGTCAGCAGATGGTTGCCGATCCAGTACGCATCCACCACGAGCTCGTGGAACGGGTCGGGGATGCGGTTGGCCAGCGCGATCAGCGCGAGGTACGGGTACGCGCCCTCGAAGCGGCGCTCGAGCTCGACCAGGCCGCGGTCCGTCCGGCCGCCGGCGACGTACCCGAGCAGCGCGGCGTGGTCCGGGGGGCCGCAGTAGCCGAGCCGGTTCGGCGGGAACGCGTAGCGCCCGAAGCGCAGCGCGCCGGCGGCGCTCACGTCGTGGGCGCGAGCCGGCGAGGCGGCGCCGCGGCTTGCTCGGCCCGGACGCCGGCGGCGATCACCACCAGGACCGCGAGCACCGTCACGGCGAGGGCGCCGAGGTCGGCCGGCGCCGGCCGCACCGCGCGTCCGGCGGCCTCCTGGAGCACCAGCGTGACCGCGGGCGCCGCCATCCCGATGGCGACGACCGACGTCACCTGCGCGTACCGGATCGCAACCAGCGTGGCGGCCGTGAAGGCCACCAGGATCGCCCCGCTCACCAGCACGAAGCTCCACTGCCGCCCGCTGAGGTGGGCGACGGCGCCGAGGCGTCCCGTCGCCGCGCTGTAGGCGACCAGCAGGGCAGAGCCAGCGGTCATCTTCGCGACCATCACGGTGGACGTGGACAGCTCGCGCAGCAGGTGCCGGGCCACGACGAAGCCGGCGCCGAACAGCAGGGTGGAGGCGAGCACCAGCGCGGCTCCGCCGTTCCAGCGCAGGGCGCCGGCGTCGGTCCCCAGCAGCGCGCCGGCGAGCAGCCCGGCCAGTCCGAGCCACATGACGGGCGTCACGCGCTCGCGCAGGAGCGGCACGGCCAGCAGCGCCACGACGGCGAACTGCAGGTGGTTGAGCACCGCGCCAGTCGCGGGCGTGGTCTGGCGCAGGCCCCTCGAAGAAGAGGACGTACGGCACGCTGCCGCCCACCACGGCCAGAACGACCAGCCATGCCCACCGGCTGCGGCGCAGCCCGGCCAGCTCCCGGCGCACGCCGGGCAGCAGCGCCAGCGGGGCCAGGACCAGGATGCCGGCGACGGTGTTCTTGAGCGTCGTGTAGAGGGTGGCGTCGGCGAAGAGCCGGACGCCGGCGCCGTTGTAGAAGACGGCGAAGCCGCTCACGGCCGCGGCCGCGGCCGCCAGACCGTATCCCAGGCGCGCGTCAGCCCTCATGCCCGGCTCCTCCCGCCAGCTCGGCGAGGGTGTCCGCCATCTCCGCCGCCTCGTCCTCGGTCAGGATCGTGAGCACCAGGTTGGCATGGGTGAGCACCCAGTCGCCCGTCCGCACCTCGGGCCGGGCGACCGCGCTGTACCAGCGGACCTGGCCCCCGGTGTCCACCTCGACCATCGTCCCGTCGTGGCGCACCACGCGGCCGGGCCTGCTGAGGCACATCTCAGCGCACCCCGGCGCCGGCGGGCCGAACGTAGGCGAGCTCCTCGCGGTCCAGGCTGAGGACCGAGCCGCCGCAGCGGGGGCAGGCTCCGCCTCCTCGGACCCGGCTGGAGAACTCGAGCATGCAGTCGAAGCACCAGTACCGGCTGGGCTCCAGCGTGAAGCGCAGGGTCACGCCCTCGGCCGGGGTGCCGCGGGCGGCGAGCTCGAAGTGCTGGCGCACCGCCTCGGCGCTCAGGCCTGCCGCGGAGCCCAGGACGATCTCGACGTCGGCCGTGCGGCCGCCTTCGCCCTCCAGGCGCTCGACCGCCTCGGCGACGAGGCGTTTCGCGATCGCCATCTCGTGCATTCGTCGGTACCTCATGCCGTCCCGGCGTCCGGCGCCGGGGTGACGCGGGTGCGCAGCACCTTCAGCTCGCCGAGGCCGGCGTGCCGCGCACAGGATGCGATCAGGACGCGGGCCCGCTCCAGGGCGCTGGTGGCGTCGGGCGCGTCCAGGCCCACGGCCACGGCGAGACCGGTCTCCAGCGGCACCACCGCGGCGGAACGCACCCCCTCGGTGCGGTACAGCACCTCCGCGATGGGCTCCAGGTCGGCGTCGTTCGGCGGGCGCCGGTCCGCGGCGAATCCGACCCGCAACTGCACCATCCAGACGGGAAGCGCGGCGCCCCGAGCGGCCGTGAGCCAGGGCCGTCCGGCCCGGCCGGCCCGGGCCTCGCGCCGCCCTGGAAGGCCCCCGGGAGTGGGATCGGGGACGGCGCCTCAGCGCCGTCCCCGATCGTCGACTACGGGCCAGTGGAGAGCGGCGGGCTCGTCGCACCGCCAGCCGGACGTGCCGTCGGGGACGCGCTGCGGCCGCCGCGGTAGTAGTCGCGCCAGATCAGCCGGTGCACCGGGAGCCAGCGCGGGATGCTGCGAACTCCCGGGATGAACGGCACGAGGACGAGCGCCGCGCTGAGAACGGCCATCGCGACGACGACCATCAGGTCCGCGTTGGCGTTCCCGTTGAAGGGCGGGACCTGGTACCAGAGCGTGTACAGCCACAGCCAGGTCTGGCCCGGATAGTTGCCGGTCTCGTTCATCATGCCCCACTGGCTGCCCAGCAGGTGCTGGTCCTCCGCCAGCGAGGACAGGTACGTGCCGTCGCCCATGAACAGCAACGGCCGCGTGTAGTCGGTCTGGTAGAAGCCGCCGCTGCTCAGCAGGTAGCCGTCCAGGGCGCCCGCGCGGGCGATCTGGAGCAGGCTCGACATCATCACCGGCAGCGGCCCATAGTCGCCGGCGGCCACGGCCACGAGGCCGTTGTCCGCCTTCGCGTCCTGGAGCGCCTTCGTGTAGGCATCGAGCCAGGCCGTGCGCTGGCTGTCGCTCGCGTCGTTGTACTGGGACAGCGCGGCGGTCAGGTCCGGGTTGCCCGCCGACGAGGCCTGCAGCGGCTTGAGCACGAAGTCCTGCGCCGAGTCCACGGGAAGGCGCGTGCCCATCCACGCCTGGGGCGAGAAGAAGCCCAGGCTCTGGACCGCGTCGGAGCCGCCGTTGTACGGCGCGCCGTAGCCAGCGCTGAACGTGGTCCCGGCCAGCTCCCCCGTGGCCGTGGTCACCAGGTCGACGGGCTGCTGCTGTGCCCAGCTCCGGATGGTCACCGAGGGCACGTCGGGCGACGACAGCACGGCCGCCAGGACCACTACGAGCGCGAGCGTGCCCACCAGCGCGATCGCGAGCTCCTTGATCAGGTCGTACGGTCTGGTCATTCCGCGCCCTCCCCGGGCGCCTCGATCGGCGCCACCACGCCGCGCATGCGGACCTGGACGACGTGGACCACCACCAGGAACGTGATGGCAACGGGGACCAGCATCACGTGCAGCCCGTACATCTGCCCGAAGTTGAGGACGTTGAAGAAGCCGCCGGCACCGCTCGCGTTGACCGCGTCCTTGGCGTTGGCGGCGATCCACTGCGAGTCCAGGTTCTGCTGCGCCACGTAGCCGGTGAACGCGGCCACGATGCTGACCAGGAAGATGACCGCGCCGATCATCCAGGTCGGCGCCCGCCCCTCGCGCCAGCTCGCCATGAAGAACTGGCCCCACAAGTGCAGGACCATGAACACGAAGAAGAGCTGGACGCTCCAGAAGTGCAGGCTGTTGAAGAAGCGCCCGGTCGAGGTCGTGTGCCACCACTGTGGCCCGAAGAAGGCGAGGACCACGCCGCTGGCGATCACCCAGACGAGCGCCGCGATCGTGATCACGCCGAACGCGTACACCCACGAACCGACGTACACGGGCTGCCGGTCGGGCAGCAGCCGCTCGACGGGCAGGCCCCGGGCGAGGCGCTGCTGGACGGCGCGGGTCCAGCTCGGTACCTGGGAATCCGGCGCCACGTCGTCGCTCATCTCTTGCCTCCTCCTCGTCGGCCGCCCTCGATCGGGAACGGGACGAGGAGCGCGATCACGAAGACCACGACCATGGCGGCGATCAGCGCCAGGTTCGGCAGTGAGATCACGATGAACCCGAGATGCAGGTATGCGGCGGGGTTGTCCACTCGGCTTGCCTCCTGTGCTTGGTTGGCTCCCACCGTGCCCGGCCGAGCGGCCCCCTCCCAGGGCCGTTCGGCGGGGTACGGACGGGCCCGTGGGCCCTGCGCCGCCCGGCTCCGGCCGCGTTAGCGTGCGAGGTGAGATGAACGCCTATGTCATGTCGGGGGACGGCATCCAGGTGGTGGAGTGCGCCGGCTGGCTCGAGGTGCACCCGGACGACATCGTCCTGATCCGCAGCGACGATCCCGAGCGGCGGCCCCTGGCGGCGGTGAAGCTGTCGGACTGGGCCGCTCTCGTGGGGATCGGCGGCGTTCTCGCCGTCCTGCTGGCGATCGCGATCGCCCTGCAGCTCCTGACCGCCCCGCCGCGCCCCCACCACGCCATTCCGTCCGGTCCGACCGACGAGCGGGTCGGTCCGGCCGTCTGAGGTGCGCCATCGTCCGCCGGAGGCCCCGAGCGCTTCGGGAGCCTCCTGCGGTGGGCGCGGAAGGAGATCGACGATGACCAAGCGACGCCTGTTCGCCGCCCTGCGCTGGCTCGCGCTGGCGCCCGCGCCGCTCGCGCTGGCGCCGGTCGCCGCCCAGGCGGCCGACCTCCGCCAGGGCTCGGACGTGACCATCCCCGCGGGCACGACGATCGCCGACGACCTGTACGCCGGCGCCGGGACGGTGCGCGTGGACGGCACCATCGCCGGCAGCCTGATCGCCGCCGGCGGCACCGTCGACGTGACGGGCACGGTGCAGCGGGACGTGCTGGTGACCGGCGGTACGGTGACCATCTCCGGCCCGGTGACGGGCAGCGTCCGCGTGGCCGGCGGCAACGTGCGGCTGTCCGGCTCCGTCGGGGAGGACGTCGTCGCGGCCGGCGGCACGCTGGACGTGGCTCCCGGGACGACCATCGGACGCGACCTGGTCGTCACCAGCGGCGCCGCGACCGTCGCCGGCCAGGTGGGCCGTGACCTGACCGCCGGCGCGGGCACCCTCGACCTGCGCGGTCACGTCGAGCGCAACCTGAAAGCTGACGTGACCAACCTGCACCTGGAGAGCGGCGCCTCGGTGGTCGGCAACGTGGACTACGGCAGCGACAACTCCGCCCAGATCGACTCGGGCGCGACGGTCGGGGGCACGGTCACGCACTCGCCGGCGCGCTTCACGCACCAGCCGAGCGCGGCGCAGCGCGCCGCGGACACCTTCCTGGGGTGGATCCGGCTGCTGGTCGGGCTGTTCGTGCTGGGCCTGCTCGTCCTGCTGCCGTTCGGCGCGTTCGGCCGGCGGGCCGCCGACGCCATCGGCCGTGAGCCGCTGCCCAGCCTGGGGCTCGGCCTCGCGGCGCTGGTCGGGGTCCCGGTCGTGGCCCTCATCGTGTTCGTGCTGGGGCTGCTGGTGGGCGGCTGGCCGCTGGCCGTGGCCGCGCTCGTCCTGCTGACGCTCGCGGCGGCGGTGGGCTACGTGCTGGCCGCGCTGTTCGTGGGCCGGGCCGGCTTCCGGCTCCTCGGCCGGCCCCAGACGCACCCGCTGCTGGCGCTGCTGGTGGGCCTCGTCGCGCTGACGGCGGTCGGGCTCATCCCGTTCCTCGGGGGGCTGATCGGCCTGGCGGCGACCGTGCTCGGATTGGGAGCGCTGGTGCTCACGCTCTACCGGTCGTGGCGGGGCCCGGCGGCTCCTGTCCCGGCCGGGCGGCCCGCCCCGGCGGCGTCCGGCATCGCGCTGCCGGCCTGACGGGCGGGAGGGGACGGCGCGGCGCCGTCCCCTCGCACCGGCCGCTCAGCCGGTGGCCAGGTGCTCCCGGGAGCGCAGGGCGCGCAACGGCCAGGCGGTGGCCTCGGCCGGCCCGCCCGCCGAATCGAGGCCGGTGGGCCCTGGCGCCGCGACGGCCGGCGGCGGAGCGTTGGCCCATGATGGAAGCAGGCGTTTCACTCCAGGTCCTCACCGAACTGGCCGCGCCGCGGTTTCCCGAGCTGGCGCTCTCGGCCTACCTCCGCACCGACGAGGGGGCCGGGCGCGGCTTCTACCGGGTCCAGCTCGACGACCTCGCCAGGGCGGATCTCCACGAGCTGACCGGCGATGAGCGGTCCGCCCTCCGGCGCGAGATCCCGGCCGTGCTCGCGGCGCTCGCGAAGCGCCGGTTCGACTGCCCCATGGTGGCCGTGTTCTCCTGCCGGCCGCGCGCGTTCGTGCGCATCTGGCGTCTGGCCGAGGCGCTCCCCGGCCGCGTGACGGTGGCCGGAGCGCTCGACCTGGCGCCCATCCGGCTGCAGCTCCTCGAGCACCCGCCGGCGCTGGCGGCGATCGTCGACAAGAGCCAGGCCCGGCTCTACGCCCTGGTGCTCGGCGAGCTGAGCGAGATCGGCCACCTCGAGGGGACACCCATCCGGCGGCACCGGCAGGGCGGCTGGTCGGCGACGGCGCTGCAGCGGCGGCAGGACGAGCACGCCCGCGGCAACCTGCACGACGTGGCCGGGACGGTCGCCGGGCTCCTGGAGCGGGACGGCTACCGCCGGCTGATCCTGGCCGGCCCGCCCGAGGCGCGGTGCGCGTTCAAGAGCCTCCTGCCCGCGCCCGCGCTGTCCCTGCTGGCCGCGGAGGGCTCCGTGCCGATGTACGCGAGCGGGAACGAGCTGGCCGGTCGGCTGCGGGCCCTCGACCGGCAGGTGGAGCGGGCCGAACGGCCCTTGGGGGGCGACTCGCCGGGGGCCAGGCTCGAATCAGGAGAACACCATCATGAGCAGCGATCCGACGAACGCTCGGGACCTGGCCATCAAGCGCCTGACGGCCCGCCGTGACTTCGGCATGCACGCCATCACCTACGTGGCTTTCAACGGCGCGATGGTCTTCATCTGGTTCGTGACCGGGCACGGCTACTTCTGGCCGGGCTGGCTCCTCGGCCTGTGGGGTGCCGGCCTGCTGGTGCACGCCTGGGACGTCTGGGGCCGCCGGCCGATCACCGAGGAGCAGATCCGCAGGGAGGTGGACCGGGCGACAGGCAGCCACGCTTGAGCGGGGCGTTGCCCGATTGGACGGGCCCGGTTGCGGCCGGGCCCGCCCACCAGAGAAGGAGGAGCAGAGCGATGGCGGACCTCATCGAGCGGTTGGCCCACCACGGGGAGGACCCCGGGGCGCGAGCGGCCGCTCGGGTGCCCGTGGCAGTGGGTGACGACCGGCCGCGGGAGCGACGCTGGGCGCGGAGGTCGAACTCATGCGAGTGAACGAGCACGACGTGCGGCACCTGCCGGTGGTGGCCGTCGGACAGCCGCCGGGCATGGTCTCGGCGCGCGACCTGCTGGTCGCCGAGGCCTGGGCCCACGAGCTGCGGCCCGCGCGATCGACCTGACGCCGGTGAGCCGCTACATGCGCCTGTCCCTGGCCGACCGCAGCAACCTGCGGATCGAGCGCCCGGAGACGCCGGCCCACATCGCCGGCCTGTGCGTCGTCGAGGCCCGGCCGCTGCTCCGTCCGGACGGCGA
>VBJR01000412.1 GCA_005880175.1 Chloroflexota bacterium | reverse complement strand
GGGACCCAGGCGGACTCGCCGCTCCAGCGGGCCTGGAGGAGGCTGGCGCGGAGGGGGAGGAGGCCGAGGACGGCGGCGCAGGTGCGGGGAGCGGCGGCCGCCTCGAGCCGCGCCGTGAGGCGCAGATCGGCGACGCGGATGTCGATCGTGGTTGTCATGTCGGCGCCTCCGGGGCAGTGTAGCATCGCACTGGATAGTGGACAGTCCAATTCACCCGGCGGACACCCCCGGCGTCCCGCCCCCACACCGACACCAACGCCCGCCCCCACACCCAGCCCCCACCCGCTCCAGGGGGGCGGGCCCAAGGTACGGCCTGGGCACCGCGGAGTCAATCCAACCCGTTAACCCGGCCGCGAGGGTTAGCCGAGGCTGCCGGCGCCCGCGCCGCAGCGGCCAGCAAGACGCAAGTGTGCCACAACTGGCCCGCCGGCGCCCGAGCCCCGGGCCCCGCCCGGCGCCACGATGAGCGACGCCCCCGACCGGATCGCGGCCATCCAGCGCATGGACGTCTTCCGCGAGGTCGTCCGCCGCATCGAGCAGCACATCGACGCCAACCACCTCCAGCCGGGCGACCGCCTGCCCAGCGACCGCGACCTCGCCGCGGCGCTCGAGGTCAGCCGGCCGCTCGTCCGCCAGGCCCTCAAGGCGCTGGAGAGCCTCGGCCGCGTCAGCGCCCAGCAGGGCTCCGGCACGTACGTCCAGGACGCCAGCCACCGCGTCGCCGTCCGCGAGCTGACGCGCGGCATCAGCTTCGACCACGACCTGCTGGACGACGCCCTGCCCGCGCGCATCGCCATCGACGCGGAGGTGCTCCGCGCCGCAAGCGCGAACGGCAGCTGCCCGACGACCCTCAGGAGGCCGGCCTCGACCTGGGCTTCGAGGCGGCGCTCGGCCGCGCCTGTGGAAACGAGGTCCTGCGACGGCTCCAGGCACTCGTCCACGACGTCTGGCTCCAGGCCCAGATCGGCGCCGGCGTCGCGCCCGGCGACCCGGCCGCCCTCCACCGCGAGCACCGCGCGATCTTCGCGGCGTTCGAGCGCGGTGACCTCCAGGAGGCGCTGGACCGGCTGTCCGACCACCTCGGCGCCCTGCCCCTCGGTGGCTGACGCGGACCTGGTCGTCCGGGCCGGCACGGTCGTCGCCGCCACCGGCACCCGCGTCCAGGACATCGCCATCGTCGACGGCCGCGTCGCCGCCACCGGACCCGACCTGGCGGTGACCGGCGCCGAGGAGCTGGACGCGACCGGCCTGCACGTTTTCCCGGGCGGCGTCGATCCCCATGTGCACTTCAACGAGCCCGGCCGAACCGACTGGGAGGGCATCGCCACCGGCTCCGAGGCACTGGCGGCGGGCGGCTTCACCACCTACGCGGACATGCCGCTGAACAGCGTCCCGGTGACGATCGACGCGGACGCGTTCGACCGCAAGCGGGCGGCGGCCGAGGCCGCATCGCACGTCGACTTCGCGCTCTGGGGCGGCCTGGTGCCTGGCCGCGTGAACGCGATCGAGGCGCTGTGGCGCCGCGGCGCGCACGGCTTCAAGGCGTTCCTGTGCGACAGCGGCCTCGCCGAGTTCCCGCCGGCCGACGACCTGACGCTGCTGGAGGGCATGCGCCGGTGCGCGGCGGTCGGCGCGATCGTCCTGGTGCACGCCGAGAACGCGGCCATCGTCGCCGAGCTGGCTCGTCGCGCCGCCAGCGAGGGCCGCCGCGGCGCTCGCGACTTCGCGGCCTCGAGGCCGGTCGAGGCGGAGCTGGAAGCGATCGACCGGGCGCTGTTCTTCGCGGGCGAGACCGGCTGCGGGCTGCACGTGGTCCACGTGAGCACGCCGCGCGGCGTGGAGCTGGTCGAGCGCGCCCGAGCGGACGGCGTCGACGTCACGTGCGAGACATGCCCGCACTACCTGCTGCTGACCGTCGACGACGCCGAGCGCCTGGGCGCGGTGGCCAAGTGCGCGCCCCCGCTGCGCACCGACGGCGACCGGGACGGCCTGTGGCGCCTGATCGAGCAGGGCCGGCTCCCCATCGTGGCCTCGGACCACTCACCGTGCCCACCCGAGCTGAAGGCCGGCGACGACTTCTTCGCCGCGTGGGGCGGCATCGCCGGCTGCCAGTCGACGCGCGGCCTCCTGCTGGCGCAGGACCGGCTGCCGCTGCCGGCGGTCGCGGCGGTCACCGCGACGAACGCCGCCCGCCGGTTCGGCCTGGCCGGCAAGGGCCGGATCCAGTCGGCCGGCGACGCCGACCTCGCCATCGTCGACACCATCCTGCGCGGCCGCACTGTGCAGCAGGACGGCCGGCTGGTGGCGCCACCCGCCGGCCGCCTGGTGCCACGAGCTCAGGGTTCCGGCGACCAGAGCACCTGGTAGGGGCCGAGCACGCGGCCCTCGGCGCGCACCGTGTCGGCGCTCGCGTTGTGGAGGCACAGCACGGTCTCGGAGCCGTCGGGTGAGCTCCGGCGCAGCGCAAAGACGCGCGGATCGGTCGTCACCACCTCGGTGCGGCCGGCCGGGTGGAAGACCGCGCTGGCCTGCCGCTGCCGGAGCAGCGCCCTGAGCTCGAACAGGATCCGCGCCCGCCGCGACGAGGGATCGGCGAGCTCGCGCTCGAGCTCGGCGCGAGCGAACTTCTGGCGGTTGATGCGACGTGGGATGCCGCTCGACTCCGCGCCGGCGCGGTCGCCGCGCGAGCCGAACAGCGAGTGGAAGTAGATCCCGGGCATGCCGGGCATCGCCAGCATGATCGCGTGGGCGACGAGGAAGCGGCGAATCTGCGTCTCCTCGGGCTCGCCGCCGGCAGGATCGGAGAGGGCGTCGAAGTAGTTGATGTTCAGCTCGTACGGGCTCCTGGAGCCGTCCGGGTTCTGCTTGTGGGAGACGTAGCCGCCGTGGGCTGGCGCACGGGCGACGAGGGCGTCGATCTCGGCCTGGCTGAGGATCCCGCGCACCGGGTTGACACCGATCCCGTCGTGGGAGGCCAGGAAGTTGAAGAAGGTGACGCCGTCCGAGGGCAGGTCGAGCTCCGCCGCCCACCTGCTCAGCGCGGTCGTGTCGCCGGTCGCGAGCGTGTGCAGCACGAGCGGCGGCAGGGCGAAGTTGTAGACCAGCTGCGCCTCGTTGCTCCCGTCGCCGAAGTAGGAGACGTTGTCGCGGTGGGGCACGTTGGTCTCGGTGATCAGCAGGACGTCCGGAGCCACCACGTCGAGGACCGAGCGCATGAGCTGGATGGCCCGATGGGTCTGGGGCAGGTGGATGCAGGACGTCCCGATCTGCTTCCACAGGTAGGCGATGGCGTCGAGGCGGATGAAGCGGGCGCCGTGCGTGACGTAGAACAGCAGGGCGTCGATCAGCGCCAGCAGGACGTCCGGGTCGTGGGCGTTCACGTCGACCTGGTCGGCGCTGAACGTGGTCCAGACCCGCTTCTCGCCGGCCGCGGTGGGGAACGTGGTCAGGAGTGGCAGGGCTCGCGGCCGGACGACCTGGCTCAGGTCGGGGTCGCCCTCGACGGTGATGAACCAGTCGCGGTACTCGGGATCGTCGCGCAGGAACGCCTGGAACCAGGCGCTGTGGGCCGAGACGTGGTTGAAGACGCCGTCGAACATGAGGCCGAAGCGGCGGCCGAGCCGGCAGACGTCGTCCCACGTGCCGAGCGCGGGGTCCACGGCCTGGTAGTCGACGACGGAGAAGCCGTCGTCGGAGGTGGAGGGGTAGAAGGGCAGGATGTGGACGCCGCTGACGGCGCCGGCGGCGTGCTCGTCAAGAAACTCGCCGAGGGTGAGGAGCGGCGGGACGCCGTCCTCGCGCACCTGGTCGCCGTAGGTGATCAGCAGGGCGTCGCGCTGGTTGAGGGGCAGCTGGCGGCCGCGGGCCCGGGAAGCGGTAGGGAGCGGGGCCTCGGGGAAGTGGTCGCGCATGAGGGCACGGAGGCGGGACTCCACCGGCCCGGCCGCGGTCGTGCCGTAGAGGAAGGCGAGATGCTCAGCGATGTCCTGCGGCATTCGCGTAATTCTCGTCAGGCGCCCGCGACTTCGCCAGGCCACGGCGAGAGCCGGCCCCTGCCCTGCGGGGAGTATCCTCGGAGATCGCATTTCGTCGGGCGGTGGCTTAGCCCGGTAAAGCGCCTGCTTTGGGAGCAGGAGATCGCCGGTTCGAATCCGGCCCGCCCGACCAACCGCCTCTCCGTGACCCGGTTTCGTACTTGGAGAAGCCCGAGGGTAACCGGTGGGAGGCGAGGTGTAGGGCGTGTGGAACCCCTGAGTAACCTCCCGAGTCAAGAGGCTTGCAGTCTTGCCGGCGGGCTCGGAGGCGGACAAGATGGCGGCGATGCGGAGAGTGGCAAGGAGTCGTCCGACGGTTGTGGCGCACCCAGTGGCGGCGCGCCGGCAGCCACCCATCCGGGCGGGATACGACCACTCCTGGCTGTAGCGTCAGGGCGCGCTGGTGTCGCGCAAGACGCTGGAGTACTACGACGGCATGGTCCTGCCGTTCCTGGCCTAGAACGTCGGTCAAGTAGTCGGCGGGGCAGGGGCGCTGGGTGGAATGATGGGCCGAGCA
>VBJR01000353.1:16082-33357 GCA_005880175.1 Chloroflexota bacterium | reverse complement strand
CGACCAGCCCCACGACGACCAGCGCGGCGATGGCCAACCAGAGCACCGGGACCAGGAAGAGCAGGGCGACCAGCCCCAGGCCGGCCAGCTCCATCAGCGCCGCCAGGACGAACGGGCGCCCGACCCCGGCGCGCAGCAGCCGCTCGATCAACGGGCCGAGCAGCACCGGCGCCACGATGGGCAGGACCTGACCGCCTACCGGATCATCCAGGAGGCGCTCACCAACGTGCTCAAGCACGTGGGCTCCACGAAGGCCGACGTTCGCCTCGACTACGCGCCCGACCACCTGGTCATCGAGGTCGCCGACCGCGGCCCGGCCAGATACGTGCCCGGCGGGCAGGCGGGCCGCGGCCTGGTGGGCATGCGGGAGCGGGTGGCGGCCTACGGGGGCGAGCTGGATGCGGGTCCCCGGCCGGGCGGCGGGTTCAGGGTGCGGGCGCTGCTCCCGCTCGACCAGGACGGGTGACGGCCGCTCGGGAGCGGCCCGGACTGCGGGTCGTGGTCGCTGACGACGAGGCACTGGTGCGGACCGGACTCCGCATGATCCTGGAGGCCGAGGACGACATCGACGTGGTGGGGGAGGCGGCTGACGGGGAGGCGGCGGTGTCGGCGGTGCGACGCCTGAGGCCAGACCTGGTGCTGATGGACGTCCGCATGCCGCTGATGGGCGGGCTGGCCGCCGCCCGCCGCGTCGCCGAGCTCGGCCTGGGCACCAGGGTCGTGATGCTGACCACGTTCGACCTGGACGAGTACGTGTTGGACGCCCTCGACGCCGGAGCCAGCGGCTTCCTGCTCAAGAACGCCAGCGCCGAGCAACTCGTGGCCTCGATTCGACTGGTGGCGACCGGGGAGGCTCTGCTGGCTCCCACCATCACCCGCCGCCTGATCCGGAGGTACGGCCGTCAGCGGAGCGAGCGGTCGCCCGCGGGCGGTGCGCTCTCCAGCCTGTCGGCGAGGGAGCTGGAGGTGCTGAGGCTGATGGCGAGGGGCCTCAGCAACGCCGAGGTGGCCGAGGCGCTCCATCTGGGCCTGACCACCGTGAAGTCACACGTCGCCGCCATCCTGGAGAAGCTGGGGCTGCGCGACCGGGTCCAGGCAGTGGTGCTCGCCCACCGGCTCGGTCTGGTCGATGACGATGTGTAACCGCGGCTGTTCGAGCTCCTGGCTCAGCTCGCTCGGCTGACCCACGGCCTCTCGACGCCGCCGTCTTCGGACTGGAGATGGGACGCCGTGCCATCTGCGGGCCCGACGCGGACCGTGGACGGCACGGCGTCAGTCTGTGGTTTGGGCTAGCCCATCCTCACGCGCTGGGCGCGCGGGCCCTTCTGGCTGGTCTCGACCTCGAAGGTGACCTTCTCGCCACCGCGGAGACCGTCGAAGCTCACCGAGGACTCCAGGCCGTCCCGATGAAAGAAGTACTCCTTGCCGTCGTCAGCCGCGATGAAGCCGAAGCCCCGGTCGGACACGACCTTCTTGATGGTGCCAGTTGCCATGTCGATTCCTCTTCTCGAAACACTCTCGCAGATCGCGCGGACACTGTTTCGAGAATCCAGAATCTCTGACCGCAGCGACGGTGTCCTGGAAGGACAGCGGCCCTGAACTATACCACGTTCGGCCTTCCGGCCTCGTCCGGCTCAGTCGCGATATCGGTAGACGACTCGACCGCGGTCCAGATCGTAGGGAGACAGCTCGATGCGAACACGGTCACCGGGGGTGATCCGGATCCGGTATCGGCGCATCCGACCTGCGGCATACGCGATGAGCTTGTGAGTGTTCTCCAGCTCCACCTCGAACATGGCATTCGGAAGCGCCTGCGTCACAACTCCATCCAATACGACGACGTCTTCCTTCTGGGGCTCTTCCGGTTTGCTCTGTCCACGGCGGCCCGATCGCCGGGGGCTGCGCCTGGGTGTTGAGGATCTAGCCAAGGGTTTGAGTCTACGAGACCGAGATCACCGGGCGCTCGGGATGGCAGAATGTGGCACGACTCCGGGGGAGATGAAGCTCACCAGCGAACCACTTGCGGTCAGTCGTCGATCGCCTGGTAGGCAGCCGTCCAGAAGTCGAGGTGGATCGGCAGCCTGACTGACGCGTGCGCGTGCTGGATCATGAGGATCGTCGTCATGTCCTCGGCGGGGTCGTTGCACCAGGCGGTGCCGTACAGGCCGGGCCATCCGTAGCTCCCGACCGAGGGTCCGAGGTGCGTGCGCCGGGTGCGGACCGACATCCCGAAACCCCAGCCGAAGTCCTCGAAGTACCCTGGCCGGAACCCGGAGACGGCCTTCTGCGCCGGCGTGAGGTGGTCGCTCGCCATCAGCGTCACGGACGGCCGCGAGAGCACCCGCTCGCCGCGGTGGGTGCCGCCGCCGAGCAGGGCCGAGGCGAAGGCGAGGTAATCCCCGGCGGTCGAGACGAGCCCGCCGCCACCTGATTCGAACGCGGGCGGCCGGCTCCAGTGCCCGTCGGGACCGTCCGCCACGACGAGCTCGCCGGTGGCGTCGTCGCGCTGGTACGCGGTCGCCAGCCGGCCGAGGTTCCCGCCGCCGTCGACGAGACGGCCGAGCACGTCTCGCACGCGGGCCAGCCGCTTCGCCGACAGGCCACCGGTGGTCGCTCGCAAGGCAATGACGATAGCCGATCCGAAGGGCTAGGCTTTCCTTCGCCAATGCGAGCAGGAGTGGTGGTCGCGGTCGAGCACCTGGTGAAGCGGTATCGGGACTTCACCGCGGTCGACGACATCTCCTTCTCCATCGCCGATGGGGAGATCTTCGGGATCATCGGCCCGAATGGCGCCGGCAAGACGACCACCGTCGAATGCATCTCCGGGCTGCGTGTCCCGGATTCCGGGTCGATCACGGTCTTCGGGCTGTCCCCGCAGCATGACCGGGACCGGATCAGAGAACTGGTCGGTGTCCAGCTGCAGCAGAGCGCGCTGCCGCCGCGCCTCGAGGTGGGGGAGGCGGTCGAGCTGTTCGCCTCGTTCTATCCGAATTCGCTCGAGCCTCGCGACCTGCTCGAGTCCCTGGGCATCCGGCAGATCGAGAGGGCGAAGTTCAAGAATCTCTCGGGAGGCCAGAAGCAGCGGCTGTCCATCGCCCTGGCGCTGGTGGGCAACCCCCGGCTCGCCATCCTCGACGAGCTGACCACGGGACTCGACCCCGAGGCGAGACGGGAGACGTGGGCTCTCATCGAGCGCATCCGGAACCGCGGTGTCACCGTGATCCTCGTCACCCACTTCATGGACGAGGCGGAGCGGCTCTGCGACCGGATCGCGCTCATCGACCGCGGGAACCTCAGAGCCCTGGACACGCCCGAAGCCCTCGCCGCCCAGGCGGGAGGCCACCGGGTCAGCTTCGTCCCCTCCTCGCCGGTCGATGACCAGACGCTGCTGGCGGTGCCGGGAGTGAGCCAGATCGAGCGCAAGGAGCGGTACGTCACCGTGACCGGCGCCGGCGATCTGGCGGCGTCGCTGATCGAGGCGCTGGGGAGGATCGGCGTTCGCCTGTCGGACATCGAGGCCAGGCGCGGCAGTCTCGACGACGCGTTCGTGAAGCTGACCAGCAGGGCCCCGGCGGATCCAGTGGGGAGCGATCAGGCCCGATGAGCGCCCTCGGGGCCGCCGGGCGGAGGTCTCGCCGACCGTTTGCCGAGCTTCTCGTGATCGAGGGCAAGCTGGCTCTGAGGGAGCCGTATGGCCTGTTCGGCGGAGTTGCCTTTCCGGCAGTCCTGCTCGGGGTGTTCGGGTTCATCAGCAGGATGGTGCCCGGGAACGTCGGCAACACCGGCCTGACGGTCCTCGACCTCTACATCCCGACCATCATCGTGATCGCCTTCATCTCGATCGCGGTGTCCCTGCCCAACACGCTCGTCAGAGATCGCGAGATCGGCTGGCTGAGGCGGGTCTCCACGACCCCTGTCCATCCCTGGCGGCTGCTCGCCGTCCAGCTGGTCCTCGACCTCGTGTTCGCCGTGCTGGCGATCGCCATCGTCCTCATCGGGAGCGTGACGATCTTCGGCGCCCACCTCGAAGTCGGGATCCCCTACTTCGTGCTCGCGATCCTGCTCTCGATCGCCGAGATCTTCTCGCTCGGGCTGCTCGTGGCGGCCCTGGCGCCGTCGCAGACGTTCGCCAGCGCGGCGGCCGGGGTGCTGTTCTTCGTGCTGCTCTTCCTGTCGGGCCTGTGGGTCCAGCCAGTCCAGATCAGCGGGCCGCTGCAGGCGATCATGTACTACTCGCCCACGGGGGCGGCCTCCAGGGCGCTGCTCGACGCGGTCTTCAACCAGGCCCCACCGCTCGGGACCATCCTGGCGATGGTTGGCTATACGGCCGTCTTCACCGCTGCGGCGATCCGCTTCTTTCGCTGGGAATGACGACCGGCTGACGGCGCCGCGGCTGTTCAGGAGGCCCGCAGGCGCCGGCCGCAGGCCACGAAGCCGGCCCCGCACAGGCAGGCCCAGGCCAGGCAGGCGCCCACGGTCCTGCGCTGCCCCGGCATGGCGGCGAGCGTAACACGCGCTTGACATTCCCGAGAAGGGCGCCTCCTCGTGAAGGAGGAGGCACCCCGTCGCCGCTCGGTTCAGAGCGCCTGCTGGACGGCCGTGTACGCGGGCTTGGTCTGGAGGTTCTGGTCGTACAGGTCCGCCGCGCCCTGGCCGGAGAACGCGCCCGGGACCCAGGAGTACTTGTCGGTGAACTCCCACACCGTGATCGCCCGGCAGCCCGACACGGCCAGGCACGCGTTGACCACGGTCCGGTAGTCGGACGCCTGCTGCGTGAGCTTGGCGCTCGTGGTCGGGAGCGTCATGCGCACGTCGAGCTCGGTGATCTCGACGCTGACCCCGAGCGCGGTGAACCGGGAGATGTTCTGCTGGAGCGACGGCGGCACCTGGCCGAGGATGAAGTGGCTCTCGAAACCGACGCCGTCGATCGGCACGCCCTGGGACTTCAGCGACTTGACCAGGTTGAGCATCGCGGTGCTCTTGGCGTTGACGCCCTCGATGTTGAAGTCGTTCAGGAACAGCTTGGCGTTGGGATCGGCGGTCCGGGCCGCCCGCAGGGCCGTCGCGATGTAGCCGGAGCCGGGGCTGCCGTTGCTGGGTGTGGCCCGGGAGAAGATGTCGCTGCGCAGCGAGCCGTCGTCGTTGAATGGCTCGTTGACGACGTCCCAGACCGCGGCCCGACCCTTGTAGCGACCGACCTCGGTCGCGACGTGCTGCTGCATCAGCGTGAGCACGCTGGAGGCGGTCGGGAAGTTGGTGGAGTTGACCCAGCTGGGCAGCTGCGAGTGCCAGACCAGGTTGTGGCCGCGGACGCGCTCGCTGTGCGACTGGGCGAAGCTGACGACCTGGTCGGCGCCCGACCAGTTGAACTGACCCCGCGTCGGCTCCACGACTCCCCACTTCATCTCGTTCTCGGGTGTCACCGAGTTGAACTGGGCCGCGCCGATGCTCGCGTAGGTGGCGTCGGCGGACAGGTGGTTCGCCGCCAGCGCCGTGCCGATCTTGACCCCGCGGGCATCCGCCACCGACCGCAGCGTCGGTCCCGCCGCGAATGCGACCTGGACGCCGAGCAGTGCCAGTCCCAGCGCCGCCACCAGGGGAACGATCCTGTGTGCGCGCGCCCGCGCGCGAAGGAAGTCGACCGCACCGTGCGTCATGGTTCTCTCTCCCCTTCCTTGCCCGAGGCAAGCACGAACTTCCGGATCTGTTCCGGAAAATCGATGCCATGCTAGGTCGGGCAGGGGTCCTCGTCAAATTCGCCGTGCGCTGGTCCAGGCCGGAAGTTTCGGCCGGGATCGGCGCGGCGCGCCGCGCCGGACGGCGGGCTCCTGCTGGTCGTGGCGGCGCTCGCCGCGCTCACGTAGTCCGAGTTGGGCGGCGTGAACTACGGACTCCTAGAATTGCGCTGCTCCGTGCCGGCACCGCCGCGCGCGACCCCTGAGCCCGCTCGCCGCGTCGGTGGACGAACGCGGGTCCGGCGTCCGATGATGTGTCGCATCGCCTGAGGCGGGTGGATCGCCGGCGGTGCTGCGGAAGAGTTGATCATGAGCGATCGCGGCTGGAGGCTTCGGGCGGCGCGCGCCGAGCGCGGGCTGACCGAGGACGCCCTCGCGATGGAGGTCCGGCGCTGGGCGGACCTCCACGGGACGTCACGGCCCGAGATCACGGCAGCCACCATCGCGGAGTGGGAGGCAGGAGGCCGGCCGATCGACGGCGCCGCTCTGCGCCTGCTCTGGCTGGCGCTCGTGGCCCCGAACCGCCGCTGGGCCGATCCGGACGTCGCCGTGTGGTCGCTGTTCCGGCCCGCCGGCCGGCGGCCGGACCACGCCGCGCGACGCCGGGAGTTCCTCGACTACGCCGCGTCGCTCGGCCAGCCCGTCGCGCTCGACCCCGACCGGCTGGACGCGATGCTCGATGAGGCAATCCGCGTGGACTCCCGGGCCGTGGAGGGCCTCGCGTTCGTGGCCAGCCAGCTTCGGAAGCGTCTTGGGACCGAGCCGCCGCACGCGACCCGGCGCCTGGCGCACGCACACCTGGAGGCCATCCTCGGGCTCCTCGACCACACGATCGCGGGCGACCTGCGGCACCACCTGGAGGCGGCCGCCGCCACGACGGCCGTGTTCGCCGGGATCGTATCGATCTATGTCTGCCGCCTCGAACCGGCCGCCGTCTACCTGGAGCTCGGGCAGCGCCTGGCCAGGGAGGCCGGCGACGTCGAGACGGAGGCGATCGGCCTGCTGGCCGCCAGCCGGCTCCACTCCCACATCTCGCCCGTCGGGCCTACGGGCGACCCGGCCCGGGCCCAGGAGCTGCTGGAGGCAGCGGACCGGCGCCTGGGCCGCAGGACGGCGCCGGCCGCCAATGCCTGGGTGCTGCTGCGCGAGGCCGAGGAGCTGGCCGGCCACGACGAGCGGGCGGCGCTGCGGCTCGCGGACGAGGCGGACCGGCTCACCCTCGGCGCCGGCTCGATCCCAGCCGACGGGCTCTGCTGCCGGTGGAGCATCGACCTGCACGTCGCCTACCGGGGCAACGTCAACGTCCTGGCCGGCCGCCCGGCCCGCGGCATCCCGCTGCTGGAGGCGGCGCTGGCAGCGCTGCCGAGCGAGGCGGTCGCCTCCCGGCCGCTGGCGACCGCCGACCTGGGCGGCGCCTACGCGATGCAGGGCGAGGTCGACCACGCCTGCGCCCTGCTCCGGGAGGCCCTGGCGATGGCGATGGCCGCCGGCCTGCCCGAAGCCGTGACGCGCGTGCGGGCGGCTCGCGAGCTGCGCCTGGCGGCTCACGGGGAGGTCCCGGCGGTCCGCGACCTGGACGAGGAGCTGCGGGCGGCCGCGGCGTTGGCCCCCTGACGAGGAGGACCGCCGCGCCCCCGGCTCGCTCGAGTCACGCACGACGTCGCCGACGGACCTGACGGTGGGCTTCCTCGGCGAATATCAGAGGGCATCGAGAGCGAGGGCACCCGCGAACCCCACGACCACGAGCAGTCCGGTCCAAACGCCGACCACCTCATACGCCTCGGGAAGGAGGGTGTCGGCGACCATGGCCAGGAGCGCACCGGCCGCGAAGGCCTGTACGAGCGCCCCGGTGCGGCGGGTCTGAGGATCCAGGAGGAGGTAGCCCGCCGCCGCGGCGATGGCGGACGCGGCGATCACCGCGAGCCACATCCGCATCACCCTGGCCAGCGGCCACCCGGCCACGCGCAGGCCACTGGAGGACGACATCCCTTCGGGCAGGTTGGACAGGACGATGCCGGCGAACAGCGAGGCGCTGACCGCGCCCTGCAGCACCGTCAGGCCGAGGACGAACGACTCCGGTATCCCGTCGAGGACCGAGCCGAGAACGATCGCGAGCGGTGAGCCCGCCGCCTGCCTGCCGGACGGGTCCTTCCGCTCCGAGGCGCCCCGGCGGTCGAGCAGCCAGTCGCCGATGGCGAAAGTTGCGGATCGCCATGATGTTGGCGATCATCCGGCGCCCGGGCGCGAGTCGGTAGGCGATGAGCGCGCCGAACGCGAGCGCCGAGGCACCGAGTGCTCCCCAGCCGAATGCCGCGATCAAGCTGCCTGCCCCGGTCCGATGCGGTCGCCGCTCACCGGACCAGCGTGACAGCCGGCTGACTGCCGGCAGCGCCCACGTTCAGGCCGACCTGTACAGAAACAGCGACCACCCCTGAAAGAACCCGCGTGTCCGGTTGCACTCAGAAGTGGCGTCCCTGCGCTGGAGCCGCTGGGGTGGGATACCGTTCCCGGTGTCATGACCGCGCTCGTTCGACCCATCGATCAGGTATCGACGGCGGACCGGGACGCGGTCGGGGGCAAGGGCGCGAACCTCGGCGAGCTGGCGCGTGCGGGGTTCCCCGTCCCCGACGGGTTCATCTTGACCACGGCGGCGTACACCCTCGCCGCGCGCGCGGCACGGCTCGATCCACGGGAGCCGGCCGCTGCCGCGCGCAGGCTGACCGGATCGGACGTGCCAGAGGCCGTGGCGGCCGCGACGCGCGAGGCGTACGCGGCGCTGGGAGGAGGGCGCGTCGCAGTGCGCTCCTCGGCGACGGCCGAGGACCTTCCCGACGCATCCTTCGCCGGCCAGCAGGACACGTATCTGGACGTTGTGGGCGAGGAGGCACTGCTCGAGGCGGTCCGCCGCTGCTGGGCGTCGCTCTGGAACGAGCGAGCGGTCGTGTACCGGCATGCGAACGGCATCGAAGGCGCCGGCGTGCTTTTGGCGGTGGTCGTGCAGCGCATGGTGGACGCCGCGGCCGCCGGCGTGCTGTTCACGGCGGACCCCGTCACCGGACGGCGTCGCCGTGCGACCATCGATGCCGTCGCCGGCCTGGGCGAGAAGCTGGTCTCAGGGGCCGTCGACCCGGAACACTACGCTGTCGACACCCCGACCGGCCGCGTGGTGGAGCGGTCGCCGGTGGAGGCCCCGGTGCTCTCGGATCCCGAGCTGCAGGCGCTAGCCTCCACCGGGGACCGGGTCGAGTCCCACTTCGGCACGCCGCAGGACATCGAGTTCGCGCTGGACCGGGGGCGGCGGCTCTGGCTCGTGCAATCGCGGGCCATCACAACCCTATACCCCCTCCCGGTCGACGCGCCGGGTCCGGACCAGGACCTTCGCGTCTACTTCTCGGGCAACGTCTTCCAGGGCTACTTCGAACCGATCACGCCGATGGGGATCCAGTTCTTCCGGCTCATCGGCACCGCCGCGTGGCGCAGGTTCGGCGCCGGCGTCCGTGACGCAGCCGCCGGGCCGGGGACCCTCGCCGAGGCGGCCATGCGGATCCACCTCGATGTCACGCCCGTGCTCCGCGATCCGGTCGGCCGCGGGGCGTTGGTGGCGATGATGGCCGTGGGCGAGTCGCGCAGCTCGGTGGTCTTCGCGCATCTCGCCTCCGATCCGCGGTTGCCGCCGACGGGCCACTCGCGGCTGCGATCGCTGCGGCGCATCGCGGGGGGCCTCATGCACGCCGGTGTCCCGCTGGCCGCGCTCCGGATGCTGCGGTCACCGGAGTCCACGCGCGAGCGCTACGTGCGCGAGCTCGAGAAGATCGCCCACGTCGAGCTGCCTGCGGACGCGGACGCGGCGTGCCGGCTCGACGCCTTCGAGCGGCTCGTGCTGACAGTGCTCCCGCAGATGATCCCTCGCCTCCTCGGGACGATCGCGCCGGCGATGCTCTCGCTCGCCGCTGCCGGGCGGATCCTCCGGGATCGCGCACGTGGCGACGAGCTCCAGACGGTCACGCGCGGAGCGCAGCACAACCCCACCACCGAGATGGACCTCGCGCTCTGGTCCCTTTGTGTGCAGGTGCGCGCCGACCGGGATTCGCGCACCGCGCTCCTCGAGCGGGCGCCTGCTGACCTGGCCGCCGCATACCGGGCAGCAGCGCTCCCCCCGGAGCTGCAGGACGGGCTCTCCACGTTCCTCGGGCGCTATGGCTTCCGTTCGATCGGCGAGATCGACATCGGCGTGGAGCGCTGGTCGGAGGACCCTGCGCACATCCTGGGCGCACTCGCCAACTACGTCCGGTTGGGTGACGACGCCCTGGCCCCGGATCGGCAGTTCGCCAGGGCCGAGCGCGAGGCGGCGGAGATGGTGGGTGCGCTGCTGGAGCGCGTGCACGGACCGAGGCGGCTCGTCCTGCGGTTCGTCCTGGGCCGCGCGCGTGCGCTCATCGGCTCGCGGGAGGCGCCCAAGTTCCACCTCATGCGGCTCCTCGCGACCCCGGCCCGGGAGCTGCTGAAACCCGCCGGCGCAGAGCTCGCCGCGCGCGGCCGCCTCGACCGGCCCGACGACATCTTCTTCCTGACGTTGCCCGAGGCGCGGCGAGCGGTCGCGGGCGAGGATCTGCGCGAGGTCGTGGCATCGCGCCGCCGGGTCTTCGAGCGCGAGCGCGGTCGCCGCCACATTCCCCGCGTCCTTCTCTCCGATGGCACCGACGCGGAGGCGGCGCTCGTCTCCGCGACCGATGGGCTGCGCGGTTCGCCCGCGTCGCCGGGCGTGGTCACCGGCACCGCGCGGGTCATTCGATCGCCGCAGGGGGCGAGACTGGAACCGGGCGAGATCCTGGTCGCGCCGTCAACCGATCCTGGCTGGACGCCCCTGTTCCTCACGGCCGGTGCGCTGGTCATGGAGATGGGCGGGATGATGTCGCACGGCGCGGTCGTGGCGCGAGAGTACGGCATCCCCGCCGTGGTCGGTCTGGCCGGGGCGACCGAGCGGATCGTGACCGGCCAACGGGTGACCGTCGACGGGTCGGCCGGAACGGTGATCGTCGACGGCGGCGACCCTGGCCGTTGAGGGAAGGCGGGCATGCTGACGCTGGCCTGCGAGCCGGCCACCTCGTGAAATCGCAGTGGGCGCGCTTTCCGCGTTGTCGCCAGGTCGGCGACCGGGGCTCACCTCGCTACCATGGGGCCCCCGGCGCATCCCGTTCCTGGGCCCAGGTCACCACAGCTCGCGGCGAACCGTGCTCAGCCCGAGGCGTTCGAGCGAGTGATCGTTGCCGGCGGGCAGGACTGTGACGGGGATGTGTCGAGTATTGTCGTCGCGCCTCAGCGCCTGCAAGAATGGGCTGCGCTCCGAGCCCCGCCGGTCGAGGGTCAGGAAGATGATCCGCGGCTGAGTCTGCCGCGCCAGCGTGAAGGCGGCGTCGACGTCGGAAGTCTTGATGACGTGGTATCCGCGGGCCTCGAGCTTCCTCCGATGAAGCGTGGCCTCAGAGCTGTCGTCGTCCACCAGCAGCACGTTCTGCTGGGTCACAATGGGTCTGCCGGATCGGGCGGGCATGCTGGACCTCCCTGACCTCCTCCTCCGGCGGACCCGGGTGGCGCACGGGAGAGGGTAAGGGCGAGCCACCCAGGAGAACTGGGTATCTCCCAGTGATACCACTGTACGGGTCGCTGGCCCGCTTGGCGAGGACCGGGACGATCTCGACAACCGGCAGCCCGCCTGTCCGGCCCACAGCCGCGCGAAGTTCCGGTTGACGAGCATGCGCGCAATGCCGCCCGACCGGACGCGATCAGCGGGCGAGCAGTTCGCGTTCCCGGTGAGCCTGCGCGGCCGCCGGCGAAGCCGTTGCATGGGCCGAGCCGCAGCCCGCGCTTGGGCCGGTCCTGCACATCCGGACCTGCGGCCCAGCAATGCCCCAGAGGTGGGTCCGTACTGTAGGATTCGCCGGTACATGGCGCTACCAACTGCCGAGGTTGAAGCGCTCCGGCCACGGTGGACACGCTCCGCGCCCGGGTCGTCCCGTTCCGCACCACCACGCCCGGCAGCTCCTCATCCCCATCCCGACCCACCACTTCCGATGATGTCTCTTACGCGAGCATAGTTCTGATGGCCTCGGTGGAAGTCTACGATCCTGAGCAATGGAACAACTTCTTCGTCCTGGTAGGCAGTGGCTCCGCCGCGCTCACGGGGCTGGTGTTCGTAGCGATCACCATCAACTTGAGGGGTGTGGCTCAGGATGCCACGCACAGGTACAGGGCCATCAACATGCTGTCTGGCTTCACCTCCATCCTTATCGTAAGCTGCTTCGCGCTCATGGGGCACCAGACGTACCGCACATTGGGGATCGAGTGGTTGATCGTGTCCTTGCTGGCAGCGGCGATAAACACCAATGGCTATGTTCAGGCGTTCAGGCTGGATGGTAGTAGCCGTTACGCTCTCAGCTATGTTCGCATGGTCGGTGGAAGCGCTTGCTACCTGGGCCAGATCATCGGCGCCCTGCTGTTGTATCTTGGTCCTGGAACGGGCGCCTATATCGGCGCCACAGCGCTGATCGTCACTTTTTGCTATTTGATTTCTGGCTCCTGGCTCCTGATTGTTGGCACATTACACAGCTCTGATTGACCTGACCCGGATCAGATCGTGCACGAGCTGAGTGAGGGGGACAAGACCCGCTCCATCACCCTCCGGACCTCACAAAGGACGCCCACGTCGCATGACACTCAACGAGATCCTGGTGCGCCCAACCGCGCAGCCATGAGCCGGTCGACTCGCAATTCGGCGCACGAGCGACAGCCTCCCGAGCTGCCGTCCGGGCCGGACCTCCGACCGCCGTCCTGAACGGGGGTCAACGCCGCGTCAGCAGGCGGTGCGGCTGGCCGCGGCTCGCAGCACCGCTGCCGACCGCTGGGCGGTGGCCGGCGCGGTCCTCGTGTCGTCGCTGATGTCGAAGTGCTCGCCGTTGTCGGCCGCGTAGCCGCCCAGCGGGTCGTTCTCTGCCTCCGGGAACGTGCGCGTCGGCGGTCGCTGCACGCGTCCCACCAGCCGCCAGAAGATCCAGCCCGCCGACCTCTGGTCGCAGGCCAGCGCACGCAGCCAGGAGGCGTAGACCTCGGGCTGGCCGGCGTGCTGGAAGCCGTATCCGAACTCCTGCAGCAGGACCGGCTTGCCGACCGCCGCCGCCACCGCGCCGTGGCGATGGATCAGGTCGATCGCCGCCGCCGGGCTCACCCCGTAGGTGTCCGGATAGAAGTGCCAGCTGCCGAAGTCGAGCCCCGGCAGCGCCAGCTCGGCCGCCGGGTCCAGGACGCCCGGCCGGTCGACGAAGCCCTCGTCGCCCGACGTCACCAGGTGGTTCGGGTCAAGCGACCGGACGAGGGCGGCCATCTCGGTCAGCCAGCTCTGGGCCAGGGGCGCGCCGGCCGCGTCGCGGGCATCGGCGTCGATCTCCGGCTCGTTCATGAGGTCCCAGGCGAAGATGGTGGGGTCGTCCCGGTAGCGCACGCCGGTGATGCCGTTGACGCGCCCGAGGACGTGCGCCACCCACCGCCGGTAGACGGCCTTCGTCTCCGGGTGGGCGAAGAACAGAGATCCGCGGCGCGGGTCCGTGGCGGGGTCGTAGCCGGGCACGAACCAGCTCACGATCTGCTGCGCGCCGCCCGTGAACTGCCAGAAGTCGAGCAGGGAGACGTCGAGCCGGAGGCCGAGCTGGCCGGCGCGGTAGATGACGTAGTCCCACCGGCCGAGACCGTCCACGCTGCTGTCGTTCCAGGCCCAGGTGCCACGGCCCGCGTCCCAGTACAGCAGGTGGACGCCGTGCACGCCCAGGTTCGACGAGTCGTCGGTGCTGCGCCAGTTCCACAGCGTGCGGCGGGTGACCCCGTCGGGCGAGCCGATGACGCAGCTCATGATGGTGCGGACCACGTTGAAGCCCATGCGGCGCGCCGTGCCCAGCACGTCGTCGACCTCGGCCCGCGAGGCCCAGCCGAGGTAGTGGTTGTTGGCCCCGGCCACGGGGAACGGGCGGCCCGCCAGGGTGAACCGCGTCCCCTCGACGCCGACGAACGGGCCACGCCGCGCCGCGGCCGGGGACACCGGGTCCCGGGCCGCCGGCGCGCAGGCACCGCCGGCCACGGCCGCGCCGAGCGCCGCCGACCAGGCGAGGAGCTGCCGGCGCGTCAGCGGGACGGGATCGCTCGTCGCCATGCGCGTTCGACCAGGAAGCCGCCGGCCACCGCGACCAGGCCGCTGACGATCGCGGCCGCTCGCAGCAGTCCGCCGGGAGAGCGATGCCGGACCCCGTGCGCCACCTCCCGAACGATACCGGCGGGCAGGGTCAGGTAGTACCCCACCCTCCCCCGCTCCGGAGGCACCCGGTGCGTCACGCGCGCCAGCGGCTCGTACACGATCCGCCGCTCGGGCCAGCGCTGGCGCATCCGGATGCAGAGCTCGGTCTCCTCGCAGCCGGTCGGCCTGGTCCCGACCCTGCCGATGCCCTCGCGGAACCCGCCCACTTCGCGCACCAGCGCGGCCCGGAACGCCATGTTGCTGCCCAGCACGTTGCGGACGTCGGCGGCGGCCTCCGGCAGCCCCCGGTAGCTCCCGCCGACCACCCAGTCGAACTCGTGGGGGAACCACGCCGGACGCCCCGACTCCCAGCGCAGCGCGGCGTGGCCGCCGGCGCCCATCACTGTGGGCCCGGACAGGTGGCGCACCAGCGTGGCGAGCCAGTCCGGCGCCGCGACCGCGTCGTCGTCCAGGAACGCCACGAGCTCGCCCCGGCACGCCGCGAGGCCCTCGTTCCGGCTGCCGGACAGCCCGGGCGTCCGGCGGCTCTCCCGGACGGCCGCCTCGGGCAGCGACCGGCACAGGTCGCGCAGCAGCGGCGGCTGGTGGTCGACCACGACCACGATCTCCAGCGGAGCGACCGTCTGCCGGCGCAGCGACTCGACCGCGTCGTGGAGCTGGTCCCGGCGCGCGGGGCTGTACGTGCAGACGACCGCGGAGACCGCCGTCACAGGCAGCTCCGGTAGACGGCCTCGATCCGGGGCACCACGCGGCTGGCCGTGAAGTCCCGCGATCGCTCGCGGGCGGCGGCGCCCAGCCGCCGCCGCCGGCCCCGGTCCGCGAGCAGCCCGCGCACGGTCGCGGCCAGGGCGCCGGCGTCTCCCGGCGGCACGGTCACCGCGCCGTCGGGCCTCACCAGGTCGGGGATGCCGCCCACCGGCGTCGTCACCAGGGCGCAGCCGGCGGCCATCGCCTCGAGGACGACGGTCGGGCACGGGTCGGGCCAGACCGACGGCGCCAGCGCCACGCGGCAGCGCCGCAGCGCGTCGACCACCTGGTCGTGTGGGCAGTCGATCAGGGCCGTCACCCCCGCCGGGAGCCGGGCCGGAGTGTCCGCCACCCGCCGGCCCATCAGCACCAGCGGCGGCGGCCCGGCGAGCTGCTGGTAGGCCTCCAGCACGGTGGGCAGCCCCTTGTCGCGGCCCAGGTCGCCCACGAACAGCAGGAACGGCTCGTCGAGCGACTCGCCGGCGTCCTCCCAGACCCGATCCGGGATGAAGTTCGGGATGACGTGGAGGGGGGTGCCCGGGCCGGTGCGGCTGCCGCGGGCCACCGCGGCGCTGACAGCGATCACGGCGCCGAGCGCCGCCTCCTTGGGCCCACGCATCGCCCAGGTTCCAGCGACGGTGGCCGTCCCCACCAGGGCGCCGTGGTGGCGCACACCGTGCCGAAGGCAGCGGAACGGCGCCGGCCCGGCGCAGGTGGCGCCGCCGAGCATCAGCCGCTTCGTCGCGCAGGTGTGGCCATAGTCGTGCAGCGTGAGCACGAGCGGCGCCTGCCGGCGAAGCGAGAGGGCTGAGCCGACGATCCAGTTGTGCGCGTGGACGACGTCCGGGCGCTCGGCTCGCGCCACCCGCCGCAGCCCGGCGGCCAGCTCTGGATCGGGGAACGGGGGGGCGTGGGGCCGTCGCGGGTCGCTGAACAGCGCGGGCAGGCGCTGGGAAGCCGTCCGCAGCCGGTGGACCCGGACACCGTCGCGGGTCTCGGCGGTGGGCTCGCCCGGGATCGCGATGGTGGCCACCGACACGGCGTGGCCGCGGCGCAGGAGCTCCCCGGCCAGGGCCTCGACGTGGCGTTCCTCCCCGCCGATCACCGGCGCGAAGAACTGGCTCAGCAGGAGGACGCGCACCGGTAGAGCTCCACGTGACGGTCGGCGCACGCGTCCCAGCTGGCGAGCGCCTCGGGTCGCGGCGGCGCGGGGCGCCCCAGCAGATCGACCATGGCCTGGCCCACCTCCTGGTCGGAGCGCCGCAGCGAGACCGCGGTGGCGAGGCCCCGGTCGGCGAGCTCCCGCAGCCCGGAGTTGTCGGCCACCAGCACCCGGCGCCCGAGCCCCGCGGCCTCCGCCGCCGCGACCGGGTGCGCCTCGTACTCGCTCAGCAGCGCGACCAGGTCGGCCCGCTCCAGGAGACTGCGCAGCTCGCCCCGCTCGCCCGGCGGGAAGCTGGCGAAGCGCACGCGGTCGGCCACCGCCAGGTCGGCCGCCAGCCGGCGCAGCGGCCGCTCGTACGGCCCGGTCCCGACGACCTGGAGCTGCGCCCGCGGGTGGGCCCGCAGCACCGTGCCCAGCGCCCCGATGACGCGGTGGTGGCCCTTGTAGCGCTCCAGGCGGCCGATCGAGACGAGCAGCGGCGAGGCGTCGGGATCGGGGTCGGGCGGCTCGGTCGACGGCGGCAGCTCGAAGCCGTTGGGGATGACGGTGATCCGGGCGCGAAGGACGCCGAGCGCCCGGGCGAACAGCGTCGCCTCGAACTCGCTGACGGCCACCATTCCGTCGGCAGCGGTCAGACCGGGCCGCAGCGCCCGCCACTGGAGCGGCCGGAGCGCGGACCGCAGGCGCGAGGTGTGGCCGCCGCTGTGGAAGGTGACCACCAGCGGAACCGTTCGGCCGCGGAGCGCCAGCAGGGCCAGTGGGGCGACCAGGGTGTGGACGCCCTGGAGGTGCACCATGTCGCAGTCCTCGGCCGCGAGGGCGCCCGGCAGCGACGGGGCCAGGGCCACGTCGCCGAGCCATCCCCACGCGGGGCAGCGGCGGATCTCGACGCCGCCGGCCACCTCGCGCCGCGGCAGCCGGCCGGTGGGGTCGGTCGTGAGCACGCACACCTGGATGCCGCGGGCCGCGAGCCGGGCGGCGAGCTCGTGCACGTGGGTCTCGATCCCGCCCGTGAACGGGTGGTAGCGAGGGGTGACCATGAGGACGCGGCGCACGAGCCCATCGCCGGGCGGCTGGCGCGGCGCGGGCGACTGGCGCAGCGCCCGGCGGATCAGCGGCACCATGACGGCGCCCTCCACCGCGATCGCGGCGGTCCAGCCGGCGGCCGCCCCGGTGACGCCGCCGCGGAGCCCTCCCAGCGCGACGAGGCCGAGCTCCAGGCCGCCGCCCGCCACGAGGAGCGCGACGCCAGGCGCCAGGCGCCCGCGCAGCCGGGCCAGGGCCACCGCGTGCAGCTTGGCCACCTGGGGGAAGACGGCGAGGCTCAGC
>VBJR01000353.1:591-16075 GCA_005880175.1 Chloroflexota bacterium | reverse complement strand
CAGGAACGTCCCTCCGGCGGCGCCCGCACCCCACAGCAGCGACAGCGAGAGCGTCAGCCGCAGCGGCCGCCCCAGCCCGCGGTCCGGCTGGACGCCGACCGCGTACAGGACCGTCGTCAGCGCGATCGGGCCGACGAACACGAAGCCCGCGATCGTCCAGGCCGTGTAGAAGTACGCGTTGGCCGCCGTTGAGAGCAGGACGGTGACCTCCAGCGGCAGGATCCAGCCGGGCGCCGTCAGCGCCAGGTTGAACGCGTGGTGGACGAGGGCCGTGCCCCGCAGGCCGCGCAGCAGCCGGAGCCGTGGCAGCGCCAGCGACCGTACCCCCACGACGCCGAGGAACAGCAGCGAGGCGGCATTGCCGGCGGCCCAGGAGGCGTAGATCGCCCCGGCGTCCCGGCCAACCGCCACCCCCGCGCCGGCCGCCGCCAGCGCCACCAGCTTCACGACCGCGAACACGACGTTGCGGACGAGCTGGAGGTCCCCGCGCAGCAGCCCCACGAGCGCCTGGTCGAGGACCAGCGTCACCGCGGTGAGGCCCACGCCGGCGGCGAAGAGGAGCAGCGGCTCCGGGCCGGAGCCGCCGACGCCCAGGTCGGGCAGGAACCGCTCCGCGGCCGCCTGCCACAGCGCGCCCAGCAGCAGCCCGGCGCCGCCCACGGCGGTCAGGGCCGTGGCGACCAGCCGCCCGCGCTCCGGCCGGCCCTCCGCCAGCGACGGGATCAAGGCCGTGCTGAAGCCGATCGTGCCGACGACGCCCAGCAGCGTCATGGCGCTGATCAGCGCCCCCGCCTGGCCGACCGCGGAGGCCGGGAACTCGTGGGCCGCGACCCACCAGTAGACCGCGCCCAGCGCCGACGTCACGCCGGTCGTGGCGACCAGCGAGCCCGAGTTGAGGGCGATCGACGCGATCCAGGGCGGCAGACGGAGCCTCACGGCGCAGCCACCTCTGGACAGGAGAGCCCGAGGCCGCCGTAAGCAAGGGCCTGGCCCGGGTGTGTGAGTCCGTGATCTCGATGCCGCGGGCGTGCCATGAGCCGCGAAGCGATGCGCCGAAGGCGCTCCGAACGTCTCGGACAGAGGGGGGGTTCCGGAAGGGGGGGCCCGCCCCCCCTTGCCGCTCTCATGCCGGTCGTGGCGACCAGCGAGCCCGAGTCGAGGGCGATCGACGCGATCCAGGGCGGCGGACGGAGCTTCACGGCGCAGCGACCTTCAGGCTGCGATAGACCTGGCCGGGCTGCTCCGACCGGTACACGTCCAGCTCGGCGCCGCCCGCCGGCAGAGCCGCGCTCGCGGACCAGCGCTGGCCCGGCCGCAGCCGGACCGCCCGCCACTCGCGGACGGGCTGGCGGCCGGCGGTGAGGACCAGGCGGTACGTCTCGGCGCCGCTCTGGTCGTTCTCGAGTCCGAGGTCGAGCCGGCCGGCCGAGCCGGGGACCAGCCAGGCCTGGGTGAAGCCTGGCCCGCGGTCCTGCGCCGCGCTCCAGACCGAGAACGCGACGGCCGCGGCGGCCAGCAGGGCGGCCGCCCCGCCCAGCAGGACCACCAGCCGCCCGGGACGCGGGAGGGCCAGGGCGGCCGTCTTGCCGAGCTGGTCCCGCATGGCGCCGCCGGCGAGCGCGGCGAGCGAGATGGTGCCCAGCAGGATGGTGGTCTGGGCCCCGCCGAGGCCCCGCGGCGTCCACTCGAGCGCCAGCCCGCTCAGCGCCGCCAGCGCCAGGCTGATCCCCACGGCCAGCGCCGCCCGCTCGGCCAGGCCCAGGGGGTGGCCGCGCCAGACCAGCGCCACCAGCGTGTGTCCGGGGACGACGAGGACGAGCGGCAGCCCGGCCGCGACGCGAAGCGGCGCACCCCCGATGCCCGTCGCCGACACCAGGAGCGCGAGCCCCACCAGGAGGGCCTGTGCCTCCCAGGGGACCTCCATGACGGCCGCCGGCCGCTCAGTGTCCATGCAGCAGCGCCCCGACGTCGTAGATGCGGATGTCCCCGCTGTCGTAGATGCAGGAGACGCCGGCCGCGTCGTCGAACTTGTCCAGCCAGGCGGCGGGCACCGGGCGGCCGGGAGGCGACCCGGTGTCCGGCTCTCCGTCCTCGAAGTACACGCCGACCAGCGGCAGCGCCGTGCTCAGCCGGCGGTCGACCAGCAGGTAGCGGACGTTCCCCTGGCGGAGGATGGAGCGATCGGCGTCGTCGAGGGTGGGCGAGAGGAAGACCTGCGCCGTGACGATGCCGTCGTTGTAGTCGCTCACCGGCTCCTGGCCGCCGTAGGTCCCGAGGAGGTTGCGGTTCGTGCGGTCCGCGGCGAACCGGTTGCCGGGGTCCAGGTCCTCGCGGGTCCACACCGCGGCGGCGACGCTGACGGCGTCCACCGACCGGCTGTCGGCCTCGACCAGGTAGGGGCCGGGCAGGAGGAGCTGTGGCGGCCAGCCCAGCAGGATGCCGCCCGAGAACACGACGGACAGCCAGCCCGCCGCCATCGTGACGCGGGGCCGGCCCGCCCGCCGCCCCGGCCAGACGCGATCGATGCCGAGGGCGAGCACCGCCCCCAGGCCCGCGAAGATGAACTCCGAGGCCCGGTTCGCGAGCTCGCCCCCGTCCGGGACCAGGTGCAGGGCCAGGCTGGCCGGATAGGCGAGCGCCACCAGCACCAGCGTCACCATCGGGGCCTGGCGCAGGTGCTCGCGCCGGAGGTGGAGGAGGCCGACGGCCAGGCCCATCAGCACCAGGAGGGCCGAGGCCAGGATCAGCGACTCCTGCCACCGCGGCTGCACCTGGCCGTTGGAGGCCTGGAACAGCCGCCGTCCGCCCTGGTGGCGGAGCAGGGCCCCGATCTCCTGCAGGGGCGGGCCGAGGCCGCCGGCCAGGTAGTCGAAGGTGGGTCGGCCGGCGGTGGCCAGCCAGAGCAGCACCCCGGCCAGGAGCAGGAAGGTGAGCGGGACCGGCCCGCGGCGGCCCAGCAGCGGCGCCACGAGCGCCCACAGGACGAGGAACGCGAGCAGGAGGTAGGACGTGGCGTGGTGGGTCACCACCAGGGCCGCGACGCACAGCGTCAGCAGCGCCCAGACGGCGATCCGCGGGACGTCGCCGGACGACCGGCGGATCTCCAGGAAGAGGATCAGCGCGGCCAGGCCGAGCGCCATCGACTCGTACGCGTACTGGTCGTCGAAGAACACGAACCGCGGGTTGCTGATGAACACGACGGCCCCGGTCGCCCCTCTGCGCGCGGAGCCCGTGACGCGCTCCAGGAACAGGAAGAGGGTCAGGGTCAGCACCGCGCGCGCTGCTCCGATGACGGTCTGGGCCGCGGCCGGCGCCGGCAGTCCCGTCGCCTGGGCCAGCGCCGCGGTCGCCGACTCCAGGCCCGGATAGGCGGGGCTGACGCCCAGCAGCGGGTTGGGGGTGAAGAGGCGCCCCGTCCGCTGGAGGTCGAGCAGGCTCCGCCAGTGCGCGAACTCGTCGTAGAACGCGAGCGCGCCGCCCTGCTGGAGCACCTTCACGAGGGAGAGCAGCACGGTCAGGACGCACAGGGCGGCGATCCGTTCGCGCCGGCTGGTGCCCGGCGCCACCGCCAGCAGCGCCAGCGGCACGTAGACGACCAGCAGACCCGCCCAGAACAGCGGCTGCGCCGCGGGCGTGGACCCGCGCGCCTGGTCGTCGGCCACCGAGACGAGCAGCAGGCCGGCGGCGGCGAGCACGAAGTAGACCCCGAGCGGCCGCACGGGCCGGGGCGTCGCTAGCGCCGCCATGACGGGATCTCCAGCGACGGCTCGTCCGGCGCCCGGACCTGGCGCCGGAGGCGTTCGGCCAGCACCGTCCGCAGCACCCTCAGGCCGTCCCGGAGGGGGCGGAGGCTGCTGCGGCCGGCGATGCGCACCCGCTCGTAGCTGGGCACCTCGTACACCTTGAGGCCCCTCGAGAGGGCGCGGACGCTGAGCTGTGCCTCGATCTCGAAACCGGGCGCGTCGGGCTGCAGGACGTGCAGCAGGCGGCCCCAGAACGCGGTGTAGCCGTAGCACAGGTCCGAGAAGCTGCTCCGGAACAGCAGCCTGACCAGCGTCACCAGGGCGCGGTTGCCCAGCGACCGCACCCGCGACAGGTCGGCGCTGCCGCCGCCCTGGAGGTAGCGCGAGCCGCGGACGAAGTCGGCGCCGCCGAGCAGCGCGCCGACGTAGAGGGGGATCTCCGCCGGGTCGGTGGAGCCGTCGGCGTCGATGGCCACCAGGATGTCGCCCGTGGACGCCAGGAACCCCTGGCGCAGCGCGTCCCCCTTGCCGGTGCCCGCCTGCGCGAGCACCCTGATGCCGGGCCGGATCTCGCGGGCCACGCGGACCGTGTCGTCGGTCGAGCCGCCGTCCACGAGCACGACCTCGTCCACGAGGGGCGGGATGCGAGCCAGGACGTGGGGCAGGTTGACCGCCTCGTTGCGCGCCGGGACGACCACGCTGACGCGCCAGGCGCCCGGGTGGCGCCGCGGCGCCACGGCGCGCAGCAGGCCGGCGAACCGGGACGCCAGGTCGTTGACCTGCGGCTGCAGCAGCATCGTCCGGTGGTCCCCGGGCACAACCTGCACCGCCAGCGGGCCGGCGTGCACGCCGGGCCAGCCGAGCGCCGCGTCGCGGGCCCAGCGGCCCTGCCAGCGACTGCTGAAGACGGTCAGCGGCGCGTCACAGGGAGCGGTGCGGTACCGGCCGAGCAGCGCCACCGCCCCGTCCGCGTCGAACTCGTCCGGGTTCGCCGCGACGGGCCTGCCGCTCGTGCGCCGCGCCGCGCCCCACAGCATGCGCGGCCACCGCGACGGAGCCGTCAGCAGCAGGCGGCGGACCCGCGTCCCGCCGCTCATGAACGGCTCGCTGTGGCGGAGGGCCAGGTCGGGCGCCATCGTGTCCATCAGCGCCAGGAACTCCACCGGCTCCCCGGCCTCCCGCAGCCGGCCGGCCAGGTGGTAGGCGAGGACGCCGCCGAAGCTGTAGCCGGACAGCCGGTAGGGACCTCGAGGCTGCGCCGCGCGCAGGACCTCGAGGAGTTCGGCTGCCAGGGCCTCGACGCTCCCCTCGCGGTCGAAACGGGTGCCCAGAGTGCGGGGCAGCAGCGCCAGCACCGGCTGTTGGGGATCCAGGAAGGGCAGGAAGTGGCGCAGCGCGACCAGGCCGGCGCGATCCGGCTCCACCACGAAGAGCGGCGGCAGCGAGCCGTCGGGCCGCACCGGTGACAGGAGCGGGGAGACCGGCGTCGAGCGGGCCGGCGCCTCCACGAGGGCGGCCAGGCCGGCGACGGTCGAGCCCTGCTGGAAGATGGCGGCCACCGGCAGGCCCCGGCCGTAGCGGCGTTCGACCTCCTCCATCACCCGCGTCGCCAGCAGGGAGTGGCCGCCGAGCGCGAAGAAGTCGTCGTGGCGGCCCACCCGGTCGACGCGCAGAGCCGTGGCCCAGATCGCGGACAGCTCGGCCTCGATGCCGTCGCGCGGCGTGGCGGCGTGACTGGCGGCCACCGGAGCCGGAGGAGGCAGGGCGGCGCGGTCCAGCTTGCCGCTCGGCGTGCGCGGCACCTGGTCGAGCGTCACGTAGGCGGCGGGGACCAGGTAGTCGGGCAGCAGACCGCGCACGAACGTGCGGTAGTCGGTGCCGTCCTGGCCCTCCCGCACCACGTAGGCCACGAGCCGCCTGTCGCCCGGCGCGAGGTCGCGCGCCACCACGACCGCCTCGCGCACGCCCGGGTGGCGCCGCAGCGCCGCCTCGACCTCGCCGGGCTCGATCCGGTGCCCGCGCACCTTGACCTGCTGGTCGATCCGGCCCAGGTGCTCCAGCTCGCCGCCGGGCAGCAGCCGGACCAGGTCGCCGGTCCGGTAGAGGCGCCCGCCGGGCTCACCGGTGAACGCGTCGGGGACGAAGCGCTCGGCCGTCAGGTCCGGCCGTCCGACGTAGCCGCGGGCGACGCCGGCGCCGCCGAGCCAGAGCTCACCGGGCACCCCCGGCGGCAGCGGCAGGCCCCACCGGTCCACCACCACGGCCGTGACGTTGTCCACCGGCGCGCCGATCGTGACGCGGCCGGAGGGGGCGACCCTGGCCAGGGTGGCGTAGATGCTCGCCTCGGTCGGGCCGTAGCCGTTCCAGACGGTCCCGCAGAGTTCGAGCAGCCGGTCGGCGAGGTCGCGCGGCAGCGTCTCGCCGCCGCTCAGCGCGCGCAGGCCGGGCGCGCCCCGCCAGCCGCTCTCGACCAGCAGCCGCCACGTGGTCGGCGTGGCCTGCAGGAGCGTCGCGCCGGCGCGCCTCACGAGGGCGGCGAGCTCCTCGGGATCGGCGGCCGCGCGCGGCCCGGCCACCACCAGGCGGCCGCCGGTGACCAGCGGCAGGAGCAGCTCCAGCACGGCGATGTCGAAGGACGGCGTGGTCACGGCCAGCACGACGTCGTCGGGACCGGCGTCCAGGGCGGCCGCGAACGCGCGCAGCACGCTGACGACCCCGCGGTGGGGCACGCCGACGCCCTTGGGCTGGCCGGTGGAGCCGGACGTGTAGATCACGTACGCGAGCTGGTCGCCCGCCACGGCCACCTCGACGCCCGGCAGGTCTCCGGCAGGAGGAGGGTCGGCGCTGGTGAGCACGATCGAGGCGCCGGAGCCGCGAAGGATGCGCTCGCGGCGCTCGGCGGGGTGCCGCGGGTCCAGCGGCAGGTAGGCGGCGCCCGAGCGGAGCACGCCCAGCGCGGCCACGACCATGTCGATCCCGCGCTCCACGCACACGGCGACCGGGACGTCGGGCCGGGCGCCGGCCGCGCGCAGCCCGCGGGCGAGGCGCTCGCTGCGCCGGCTCAGCTCCCGGTACGTGAGACGCCGTTCCCCGGACTCGATCGCGACCGCGCCCGGCGTGCGCGCCGCCTGGCGTTCGACGAGCTCGTGCACGGGGAGGTCGGGGATCTGGCGCGCGGGGCCGCGCACCGCTTCCGCGCCGGGCAGGGGCAGTCGGGTGACCGGCCTGTCCGGGCCCGCCACCGCCGCTTCCAGCAGGCCGGCGAAGTGCGCGGCGAGGCGCTCCATCGACGCCGCTTCGAAGAGGTCGGTGGCGTAGATGAAGCGTCCGACGAGCCCCTCCGGCCGGTCCTCCAGCTCGACCGACAGGTCGAACTTGGACGTGCCGTTGTGGATGCCCATCTGGGTCACCAGGTCCCAGCCCGGGGCGGTCGGCGGCGCCGGCGGCTCCAGCGTGAGCAGCACCTGGAACAGCGGGTTGCGGCTGAGGTCCCGCCGGGGCTGGAGCGCCCGGACGACGTGGTCGAACGGCACGCCGTCGTCCGCGAAGGCGGCCAGCGCGACGTCGCGCACCCGGCGCAGGAGCTGGCGGAACGTCGGCTCCCCCGACAGGTCGGTGCGCAGGACGATCGGGTTCAGGAAGTAGCCCAGCAGGCCTTCCAGCTCGCGGAGCTTGCGCCCGGTGGTGATGGTTCCCACGACGAGGTCGTCCTGGCCGGTCCACCGGTGGAGGACCACCTGGAAGGCGGCCAGGACCGCCATGAACAGCGTCACCCCCTCGGCGCGGGCGATCGCTTTCAGCCCGTCGGCCAGGTGCCTGGGCACCCGGACCGGCGCGCAGGCTCCGCGGAAGCTCTGCACCGGCGGCCGCGGGTGGTCCGCCGGGAGCTGGAGCTCGGCCGCGCCCGCCAGCCGGTCGCGCCAGCGCCCGAGCTGGGCGGTCGCTGCCGGTCCGCTAGCCCACTCGCGCAGCCAGGCGGCGTAGTCCGCGTACTGGACGGGCGGCTCCGGCAGCGGCGACGGACGCCCCTCGCGGAACGCCTCGTGCAGCGCGTGCAGCTCCGGCAGCAGCACCTGGTAGAGCGACACGCCGTCGAAGATCAGGTGCTGGAGGGTGAGGTGCAGGCGGTACCCGTCCTCGCCCATCGCGACGAGCAGGGCGCGCCAGAGGGGCCCGTGCTCGAGGTCGAACGGCCGGCGGGCGTCCTCGGCGGCCAGCCGCAGAGCGTCCGCGGTCCGCCGCTCGGGGGGCAGGTGGCCGAGGTCGACCAGCGGGAGGCGGTGGGCCGCCGGCGGCAGGACGAGCTGCACGGGTTGGCCCGCCTCGGTGCGGACCACGGTGCGCCACGCCTCGTGGCGGGAGCGCACCTCGTCGAACGCCCGTTCCAGGGCCGCGACGTCGGTGTCCGGCGGGCAGTGGACGGCCAGCGACTCGTTGTAGACCGGCGAGGCGGGCGCCAGCCGGGCCAGGAACCAGAGCTGCTCCTGGCCCGGGGAGAGCGGGCGTGGGCCGGTCCACGCCCGGCGGGCGATGGCCGGTGGCGCGGGCACCCTGGCGCCGCCGCGCAGCTGGCGTTCGAGGAGCGCACGCCTGGCCTCCGACAGCCTGTCGCGGGCGGGCCCCGACCCGACGGCCACCCTTCAGCGCACCGGCGAGAACCGCACCGGCAGAGCGACCAGGCCCCGCAGGCCCAGGTTCTGGCGCCACGTGAGCTCGGCGTCGGGATCCAGTCGCAGCTCGGCGAACCGCCGCAGCAGCGCCGCGAACGCGATCCGTCCTTCGAGGCGCGCCAGCGGCGCGCCGAAGCAGTAGTGGCCGGCCCAGGCGAAGGCGACGTGCCGGTTGTTCTGCCGTCCGACGTCGAGTGCGTCCGGGTCCGGGAAGCGCTCGGGGTCGCGGTTGGCGGCCCCCATCACGGCGATGACCGCCTGGCGCCGCTTGATCCGGCGGCCACCCAGGTCCACGTCCGCCGGCGCCATCCGCGCCGTCTGCTGGCTGGGGCTCTCGTAGCGGGGTGGCGCAGCAGGGACAGCACGCCGTTTCCGATCAGGTTGGTGGTCGTCTCCTGGCCGCCGACCATGGTGATGATGGAGTTGGCCACGACCTCGTCCTCCGTCAGCCGGCCGCCGTCCACCTCGGCGGCCGCCAGGGCGTGGACGAGCCCGTCGCCGCCCTCGCGCACCTGGCGGTGCATGTGCTCGCGGAAGTACGTGGTCATCTCGTCCAGGCTGCGGACCACGCGCGCCGTCCGGTCCGGGTCGTGCTGGAAGTTGCCGAGCACGCCGGCGAAGTCGGCCGACCAGCCGATCAGCGTCGGTCAGTCGTGGACCGGGATGCCGAGCAGCTCGGCGGTGACGATGGCGGGCAGGGGGTAGGCGAGGTCGGCGATGACGTCCATGCGACCGCGGTCCTGGACCGAGTCGAGGAGCCGGTGCACGATCCCCTCGATGCGCGCCCGCATCCGCTCGACCCGGCGTGGCGTGAAGGCGCTGGCGGCCAGCGTGCGGATCCTCGTATGGGCGGGCGGGTCCAGGAAGAGCATCTGCTTCACCATCACCGCCGCGATCGGGCCGAGCGACTCCATGCCCATCGCCGCGAGCTGCTCCGGGCTCGGCGTCCGGTCCGCAGAGAACAGCTGGAAGACGTGCACGACGTCGGCGTAGCGGGTCACCACCCAGGCGTGGAGGTACGGGTCCCAGTGCACGGGGTCCACGGTGCGGAGGCGCCGGTACAGCGGGTAGGGGTCGGCCAGGACCTCAGGGCGCAGGAGCTGGTACAGGCTCAGGTCGCGATCCGACACGTGTCCGGGCGTGCTCACGCCAGGAGCGCCTCCACCTCGTCGTCGCTCAGGGACTCGATCCGATCGACCACCATCCGCTCGATCTCGGCCGCGATGGCCCCGATCGTCGGGTGGTCGAACAGTCCCTGGAGGGTGAGCTCCACGCCGTAGGTGTCCCTCAGGCGCGTGATGAGCTGGGCGCCGAGCAGCGAGTGGCCGCCCAGCAGGAAGAAGTCCTGGTCGACGCCGACGGCGGGCAGCCCGAGCAGCTCGGCCACGAGGTCGGCCACCCGCTCCTCCAGCGGGCTGCCCGGCTCGGCCGCGGGCTCGTTCTGGCGATTCGGGGGCGGCAGGGCGGCCCGGTCGACCTTACCGCTGGCCGTCAGCGGCAGCGCGTCCAGCACCACGAACGCGGCCGGGACCATGTGCGCCGGCAGATGGGCCTCCAGGTGGGCGCGGAGCGCCGCCGGCGACGGCTGCCGCCCGCCCGCGGGCACCACGTAGGCCGCCAGCCGGAGGTCGTTCTCGACCGGCTCCCAGGTGGTTACCGCGGCCCGCAGCACGTCGGAATGGCGGGCGAGGACGGCGGCGATCTCGTCCGGCTCGACGCGGAACCCGCGGATCTTGACCTGGGCGTCGGTCCTGCCGAGGAAGGCGAGCTCGCCATCCGCCCGCAGCGCGACCCGGTCGCCGCTGCGGTAGATGCGGGCGCCGCGCCCGCCGGGGTCAGGCACGTAGCGCTCGGCCGTCAGCGCGGGCCGGCGGAGGTAGCCGCGGGCCACGCCGGCGCCACCGATGCAGAGCTCGCCGGCCGCGCCGGGCGCGACGGGCGTCAGGTCGTCGTCGAGGATCCGCACGGTGACGCCGCCGATCGGCCAGCCGATGCTCGGCGGGCGGCCGTCCACGTCCTCCGCGGGCACCTCGCCGGACGTCGTGACGACGGTGCACTCGGTCGGTCCGTAGTTGTTGACGAACCGGAAGGGCAGGCCCGCGGGCGGGCGCCGGTGGAGCGTGTCCGCGCCGGTCAGCAGCACGCGGAGCGGGGCCCCGGCCGGCCACTCCAGCGTCGCCACCAGCTCCGCCAGGGCGGTGGGCAGGAAGCAGATCGTCACCCCGGTGGCCAGCAGCCAGTCGCGAAGGCGTGAGGGGTCGTTCCTGATGGCGTCGTCGGGCATGTGGACGCTGGCCCCGGCGGTCAGGTAGGGCCAGAGCTCCCAGACCGCGGCGTCGAAGGCGGGACTGGAGAACAGCGCCGCCCGATCGTCGTGGGTGAGCGCGAAGGCGTCCGCGTGCCAGCGGCAGAGGTTCAGGAGGTTGCCATGGGTGACCTGCACGCCCTTGGCCTCGCCGGTGGAGCCCGAGGTGTAGATCACGTAGGCGGCATGGTCGGGCGGGATTCCGGCGACCGCCCCGCGGCTGCCGCCGGCCGGAGGCGGCGTCCGGTCGAGGAGGGTGACCGGCCACGTGCCGGCTGGCAGGCGGCCGGCGAGCTCCGCGGTGGTGACCACCGCCGAGCAGCCGGCGTCGCGCAGCGTCCGGGCGATCCGGTCCACCGGATGCTCGGGATCGAGGGGAAGGTACGCGCGGCCGGCGTACAGGACGCCCAGAGCCGCCGCCGCCAGCCGTGGCGACCGGGGCAGGAGGAGGCCGACCACGTCCTCCCGGCCGGATGGCGCGGCGGCTCGGAGGGCGCCGCCGATGGCCGTGGCCCAACCGTCCAGCTCGCCGTAGGTCAGCTCCTGATCCGCACCGGCGACCGCTGTGGACGACGGGCACGCGAGCGCGCGCTCGTGGACCAGGTCGGCGATGGTCGGCCGATTCGTGGCGCTCGCGCCCGCGGACGCGGAGGACGTCACGTCAGCGTCGTCTCAGCCCGCGCGCATCCGCGCAGGCTCCGCCCCTGCCGTCCGCGGCCCCAACCATGTTCGGCCCTCCACCTCTCACACGGCCCCCTCACTCTTCTCTACGGGAGACGCGCGGGCAGGTCGAATTGTTCGGTGACGCCGCAAAAAAACGCGCAATAACCGCTGCCCGCGACCTCCATCCTAGGCATAGCGCCATACGATTGTCCAGCAGTAACTCTGGTCGATTTTCTGTCAGAACCCGAGGCACGGCGGGCGGTCGCGGGCGAGGACCTGCGCGAGGTCGTGGCAATCGCGCCGGCGGGTCTTCGAGCGGCGCGGTCGTGGCGCGGGAGCACGGCATCCCCGCCGTGGTCGGTCTGGCCGGGGCAACCGAGCGGATCGTGACCGGCCAGCGGGTGACCGTCGACGGGTCGGCCGGAACGGTCGCCAATCGATGCGAGGGCCACGAAGCCGAGCGGGACGAACGCCTCGCTGCGGCAATAGGGGCGCGTTCGAGCTGTCGCCGCGTCGCCGTGTCGTGGCATGCTCATGGATGAGGTCACGAAGACGCTGATGGCGGGGACCAGGACGCGCAAGGAGAAGGGGTCGCCGGACTTGCGGTCGCAGCCGGAGAGTCTGACCCGCAGGGACTACGACCGTGAGCTCAGGCGGCTCCAGGTGGAGCTCGTCCAGCTCGAGGAGTGGATCCGGTACCGGGGTCTGCGCGTCGTGGTGATCTTCGAAGGCCGCGATACCGCCGGCAAGGGAGGCGTGATCAAGCGCATGACGGCGCTGCTGAACCCACGTTACTGCCGCGTGGTCGCGCTGCCGGCTCCCACCGATCGCGAGCGGACGCAGTGGTACTTCCAACGCTACGTCGCACATCTGCCATCCGCCGGCGAGATGGTCCTGTTCGACCGCAGCTGGTACAACCGGGCAGGTGTCGAACGGGTGATGGGCTTCTGCACAGACGACGAGTACGACGACTTCATGCGCACCTGCCCGCAGTTCGAGCGGATGCTCCTGCGCTCGGGGATCATCCTGGTCAAGTACTGGCTCTCGGTCAGCGACGAGGAACAGGAACGCCGCTTCCAGGCCCGGATCAGCGATCCCAGCAAGCGTTGGAAGCTGAGTCCGATGGACCTGCAGGCTCGCGCGAGGTGGGTCGATTACTCCGAGGCCAAGGATCAGATGTTCGCCTACACCGACATCAAGGAGGCTCCCTGGCACGTCGTCGAGACGGACAACAAGCGGGCCGCGCACCTGAATCTGATCAGCCACTTCCTCAGCCTCATTCCCTATGAGCCGGTACCACACGAAGGCATCGAACTCCCGCCGCGCCAGAGGCGCGGCTACCAGAGGCCCCCCAAGAGCATGCAGACGATGGTCCCGGTCCGCTACGAGGTGAGGTGAGCTCATGAGAGTGCGAGACCTGCCCCCCCAGGCCCTGATCGCCGTCGATCCCGATACCAGCCTCGCCGAGGTCGCCAGGCGCATGCGTCTCCACGACACCGACTCGGTCGCGGTCATGGCGGAGGGTCGCCTCCTCGGGATCATCACCGAGCGGAACCTGGTAGGCGCCATCGCCGACGGCGTCGATCCCGAGCAGGTCAGCGCGGACGTCGTGATGACCGCCGGGCCGGCAACCATCGCGGCTGACGAGGACGTGACGATGGTTGCCGTCAAGATGGTCGCTCTGGGCGTACGCCACCTCACGGTCGTCGACGAGGAGAGGCGGCCGATCGGACTCCTCTCGGCCCGCAACCTGGTGGTTGTGCTGGATCGGAGCGCGGCCTCAGCGGAGTGATCGTCTCCTGCGGCCCGGCGCCGGGCGCCACCCGGCGCGGCCGGCTCATTCGCGGCCATCAGCACGCTGCTCGGTTCGCCGATCCTGGGCGCGTTCCTCCTGATGGAAGCGGCGGGGATCGGCGGCGCGATGCTGGATGTGTCCCTCGTCCCCGGCCTGCTGGCGGCCGGCGTGGGCGCGCTGATCTTCATCGGGCTGGGCGCCTGGACCGGGCTCGGCACCTTCTCGCTGGCCATCCCCAACCTGCCGCCGGCCGGGCAGCTCAACGGTGCCGAGTTCGGCTGGGCGCTCGCGATCGGTCTGGCGGCGGCGCTGACCGGGACCGCGATCCGCCAGCTCGCCAGGGTCGTGCGACCGTACGTGGAGCGCCGCCAGGTCCTGCTCACCCCGGTGGTCGGCCTGCTGGTGGCGGGCCTCGCGGTCGCGTACTCGCTGGTCTCCGGTCGCAGTTCGTCCGAGGTGCTGTTCTCGGGCCAGACCTCACTCGGGCCGCTGATCGACGACGCCGCCGGCTACTCCGCCTGGACGCTGGTCGTCCTGATGGTCTGCAAGGGCCTGGCGTACGGCGCGTCGATGAGCAGCTTTCGCGGCGGCCCGATCTTCCCGGCACTGTTCCTGGGCGCCGCCGGTGGTGTGGCTCTCTCGCACCTCCCTGGCCTGGCGCTCGTCCCGGCGGTGGGTATGGGCATGGGCGCCATGTCCGCGACCATGCTCCGGCTGCCGCTCACGTCGGTCCTGCTGGCCAGCCTGCTCCTGCTCGCCGACGGGCTGGCCATCATGCCGGTCGTGATCGTCGCGGTCGTGGTCGCCTACGTGGCGTCGGCGCGGCTCGCGGCGCGCCCGGCGATCGCTGGGGAGGACCCGGCCGCGCGGGGGCACATCGCGGACGAGGCAGCTCGGACGGGCTCTCCGACCACGCCGTGATGCCGGCGCTCGAGAGCCGGGCCGGCGGCGGGGGCCGGCCGTCCGGTCATCGGCCGCGGACCGCCTCTGCCGCGCGGTCCGCGCCGGCCGGGCTGGGGACGTCCGACGCGCTGAAGACGCGCACCCTCCGCGTTCCTGTCAGGGCCGTCATCCAGTTGAGCAGCGCCGCGAACCGGTTCATGAAACCGGTCAGGAACGTCAGGTGGACCGCGGCCCACATGAGCCAGCCCAGGAAGCCGCTCAGCTTCAGCCCGCGGAAGTCGACGATCGCATGCCCGCGCCCGACGTAGGCCATGCTGCCCATGTCCACGTAGTGGAATGGCCTCGTCTCGCGGCCCTCGAGCCGGTGCCGGATGACGCGCGCGGCATGCAGGCCCGACTGCATCGCCACCTCGGCCACGCCGGGCAGGTGGTCGAGGCTCATCAGGTCGCCGATGACGAAGACCTCGGGCCGGCCGGGCAGCGTGCAGTCGGGCAGGACCTCGACGCGTCCGGCCCGGTCCGTCGACGCGCCCGCCGCCTCCGCGACCATGCGGCCCAGCGGGGACGCCGCGACGCCCGCCGTCCACACGATGGTCCGCGCGTCGTATCGGGTGACCTGGCCGTCACCTGAGCGGACCTCCAGGCCGCGGTCGTCGACGGAGGTCGCGAGGCTGCTCATGTGCAGCTCGACGCCGATCCTCCGCAGCGTCCGTGTGGCGCGCTCGGACAGATGGTCGCCGAACGTCGCCAGCGGTTCCGTGCCACCGTCGAAGAGGAGCACGCGCGCGGTGGCCGAATCGATGCTCCGGTACTCACGCTTCAGCGTGTGCGTGGCGGCCCGGCGGATCTGCGCGGACAGCTCGACGCCGGTCGGCCCGGCACCGACGACGGCGAACGTCAGCCACGCCCGGCGCGCGTCGGGGTCGTCGCTCGCCTCCGCCGCCTCGAACGCCCCGAAGATGCGGCGCCCGACCGTCATCGCGTCGTCGACCGTCTTCAACCCTGGCGCATGTCTGGCGTACTCGTCATGCCCGAAGTAGGACGTCCGCACGCCCGCGGCGACGATCAGCGAGTCGTACGGCAGCGCGAGCTCCGCACCCGGCGATCGCGCATACACCAACCGGCGGTCGAGGTCGAAGCCGGTCACCTCCGCCAGCAGGACGCACACGTTCCGCCGGCGCCGGAAGATCGCCCGCAGCGGCGGCGCGATGGTGGCCACCGGCACGATGCCGGTGGCGCACTGGTAGAGCATCGGCTGGAAGACGTGGTTGGCCGAACGGTCGACGAGCGTCACCTCCACGTTCGACCGGGAGAGTCGGCGCGCCGCGAACAGGCCTCCGAAGCCGCCCCCCACGACCACGACGCGATGGCGGGAGGCGGTCCTTGCGTGCGAGCTCATCCGATC
>VBJR01000353.1:0-547 GCA_005880175.1 Chloroflexota bacterium | reverse complement strand
CGTGTCGGGCGAGATGTACCGGTTGTCGGCGAAGACGTCGGCCGTGGTCCAGTTCTCGATCTCGCGCGGCAGCCACCGGCCGCGTTCGAGCAGGAGGATGCGCTTGCCCGACGGGCCGAGGACGTGCGCCAGCGTGCCGCCGCCGGCCCCCGTCCCGATGATGACGACGTCATGGCTGTTCATCGCGTTGTCTCCGGCAGCCACGGGCCGTGCCAGCCGCCGTGCCCGCTGGTCAGCGTGGCGGCCGACTGCGGCCCCCAGGTGCCGGGCGCGTACGCGTGGACCGGCGGCGGGCTGTCGAGCAGCGGCTGGAGCACGCGCCAGCTCTCCTCGACGCCGTCCTGGCGGGAGAAGCTGGTGCTGTCCCCCCGCATCGCCGCGAGCAGGAGCACCTCGTACGGGGTCGGCGCCTCGCCGCCCTGCTCCGCGAACTCCATGTCCAGGTGGACCGACTCCGGGTTCGGCGCGTCGGCCCGGTGGGCATCCAGGCGCAGACGGACGCCGGTGCTCGGATCCAGCTTGATGACGAGCTGGTCCGCCTCCGACA
>VBJR01000352.1 GCA_005880175.1 Chloroflexota bacterium | reverse complement strand
CGCTGGCGCTGGCCGCCCGAGAGCTGGTGCGGGTGGCGGTCGCCGAACGAGCGGTCCAGGCCGACGCGCTCCAGGAGGACCATCGCCCGCTCCCGCCGGTCGTCCGAGGAGGGCACGTGGCGCAGCAGCGGCTCGGCCACGCTCCGCCAGACCGACCAGCGCGGGTCCAGCGCGGAGACGGGGTCCTGGAAGACGATCTGGATGCCGCGCTGCCCGGCCGCGACGGGCCGGTCCGGGGCCGTCGTCAGCTCGAACCCGTCCATCGTGATCGTGCCCCGCTCGACGGGCGCCAGGCCGCAGATGGCGCGGGCGATGGACGACTTGCCGGAGCCCGACTCGCCGATCAGCGCCAGCGTCCGCCCGGTGCGGACCTCGAGCGAGACGTCCACCACCGCGCGCACGGGCTGCCGCGAGCGCAGGCCGTACGTCACCGTCAGGTCGCTGATGCGGAGCAGGCAGTCGGCCGGCGCCCGCCCGTCCAGGTCGGCGCGGGCAGTGCCCAGCGGGGCGGTCACGGCCGGGCCGCCAGCGGCGCGCCGACGAGCTCCAGCGCCCGCACGCACCTGACCAGGTGGTCCTCGGCCCGCGGCTCCAGCACCTGCGGCGCCTGGCACGCGGCGGCCGCGTACTCGCAGCGGGGCCGGAACCGGCAGCCCTCCGGCAGCGAGCCCGGCAGCGGCGGCGTGCCCGGGATGCCGCGGTGGACCACGCCGACCTCGTGCAGGTTCGGCACGCAGCGCAGCAGCGCCTTCGTGTACGGGTGCATCGGCGCCTCCAGCAGCGTCCGGGTCGGCCCCGTCTCGACCACCTGGCCGGCGTACACGACCGCCACGCGGTGGCAGAGCCGCGAGACCAGGCCCAGGTCGTGGCTGATGAAGAGGACGGAGATGCCCGACTCCACCGCCAGGCGCCGGATCAGGCGGACGATCTCGTCCTGGATCGTCACGTCGAGGGACGTGGTCGGCTCGTCGGCGATCAGGAGGCGGGCGCCGGCGGCGAGCGCCATCGCGATCATCACCCGCTGGCACATGCCGCCCGAGAGGTGGTGCGGGTACTGGCGCAGGCGCAGCTCGGGCTCGGGCAGGCCGACGTTCCCCAGGAGCTCGATCGCGCGCGCCCGCGCGTCCGAGCGCGACAGGTCCTGGTGGGCGTTGATCGCCGCCAGCAGCTGAGCGCCGACCGTGAACACCGGGTTGAGCGCGGCCACCGGCTCCTGGAAGACCATGCCGACCTGGGCCCCCCGCACCTGCCGGAGCTCGGACTCGGGCAGGTCGAGCAGCTCCTGGCCGGCCAGCACGATCGACCCGGAGGCGTGGGCGCGCCGGGGCAGGAGCTGCAGGACGGCCAGCGCCGTCATGGTCTTGCCGCTGCCGCTCTCGCCGACCATGCCGACGATCTCGCCCTCCTGGATCTCGAGGGACAGGTCGTCGATCACCACGACCGCCTCGCCCTGGCGGTCAAGGGTCACACGCAGGTTCGATATGGCCAGGTGTGCAGTCACTCTCTCCCTCCCGCCGAGCACGGCGGAACTACTGGCACACTAGCATGGAGCATCGCCCGGAACAAGTCCCGGCGCCCACCTTGGGGGGTTGCTGCCCGGGGTCTCCCATGCTAGTGTGCCAGCAACCCATAACGGGCTCGTCCCCCCTGGCCCAACGGGAGAAGGAGAAGAGGACACATGCAGTGGCGGAAGTCGTACCTGGCGCTCGCTGCCGTCCTGCTGGCGGCGGCGTGCGGGAACGGCAACAACAACCAGAGCAACGGGCCTCCTCCGCACGGGAACGTGCTGTTCTACGCCACCCCGGGCGAGGCCGGCTCCCTTGATCCCGGCGCGAGCATCAGCGGATTCGACCAGTACTACACCGACGCGATCTATGACACGCTGATCGTCTCCGACCCGAAGACGATGGAGCCCACGAAGCCCGGGCTCGCGACGAGCTGGGAGTTCACGGGCGCCGACAAGCTGACGTTCCGGCTGCACCTGCGCCACGGCGTCACGTTCCAGGACGGGACGCCGTTCAACGCCGACGCGGTCAAGGTCAGCCTCGACCACTACAAGAGCCTGGGCAACTGGTTCGACCTGGTCCCGGTCAAGAGCGAGACGGTGGTCGACGACTCCACGATCGACCTGAACCTGACCCAGCAGTACTCGCCGCTGCCCGCGATCCTCAGCTTCCGGGCCGGCCAGATCATCTCGCCCACCGCCCTGCAGAAGTACGGCAAGGACTTCGGCAAGAACCCGGTCGGCGCGGGGCCGTTCGCGTTCAAGTCGTGGACCGCCGGCTCCGAGGTCGTCCTCACGAAGTACAACGGCTACTGGAACAAGGCCGCCACGAAGTTCTCCGGCATCGACTACAAGATCATCGTCGACCCCTCGGCCATGCTGAACGCGGTCACCGCGGGCCAGGTGGACTTCGCCGAGCTGCTCAACCTGCCGGTGCGCAACCTCGCGGCGCTGAAGGGCAGCTCGAAGGTCAACAGCCAGGTGCTGAGCACGCTCAGCCTCGGCATCGTGACCACCGTCAACACGATGCCGCCGTTCAACAACCAGCTCGTCCGCCAGGCGGCCCAGCTGGCGATCGACCGGAAGGCGCTGGGCGACGCGCTCAACGGTCCCGGCAACGGTCAGGGCCCCGCCTACCAGTACGTGCCACCCAACTACTGGGCGGCCAGCAAGAGCCTGAAGGACTGGGGCTACCACCCCGACCAGGCCAAGCAGCTGCTCAAGCAGGCCGGCTATGCCAACGGGGTGACGGTCCAGATCTGCACGTTCTCCGACAGCACCACCCAGGCCGCGACCATCGAGAAGCAGCAGATGGCGCCGGCCGGGTTCAACCTGGAGATCAGCCAGGAGCCGGTGAACTCCTGCGTCTCGAAGCTGCAGACCGGCGGCATCCCCATGGTCCAGATCGGCTGGTTCTTCCTGGCCAGCCCGTTCCAGGGCTACCAGACGATGTTCGGCGCCCAGGGCAGCGGGCCGCGCTACGCGGGCGTCGACGACCTGTTGACCAAGATCGCGGCCACGTACACGCAGTCGGACCAGAAGCCGCTCTACGACCAGATGAACGAGCTGCTGTACCAGACGGCGCCGTCCATCCCGACGTACTGGCTGGTCAACCCGATCGCGTGGTCGAAGCGGGTCCAGAACCTCACCTTCGACATCAACGGGATCGTCCGCTTCAACCAGGCGTCCTTCAACTAGCCGCAACACGCCGGGGCCGGCGGCCGCGGGGCCGCCCGGCCCCGGCCCCTTCTCCAGGAGACGTGGATGGATGTATCGCTGGAGGGCAAGGTCGCCCTGGTCACGGGCACCGGGCCGAACATCGGCAGCGGCATCGCCCTGGCGCTGTCGCGGTACGGGGCCCGCGTCGCCTGCAACGACCTCCGTCCGGAGGCGGCCGAGGCCGCCGTGCGCCGCATCGAGCGGAGCGGCGGCACCGGCATGGCGATCCCCGGCGACGTCAGCAGCGAGGCCGACGTCACGGCGTACGTGCAGGCGGTACTGGACGCGTGGGGACGCATCGACATCCTGATCAACAACGCCGCGCTGCTGGGCGGCCGCGGCGTCCTGGAGGAGACGCTCGACGGGTTCAACCGCGCGGTCAACGTCGCCGCGGCGGGCAGCTTCCTCAACACCAAGCACGCCGCCATCTCGATGATCGAGCGCGACATCCGGGGCAGCGTCGTCTGCGTCCTCTCGTCGAACGCGTGGCAGGGGGCGCCCGGCGTCATCGCGTACGCGTTCCACAAGGGCGGCCTGGCCAACTTCGTGCGCGCGGCGGCGATGGACCTGGCCCCGTACGGCATCCGGGTCAACAGCTTCTCGCCCACGGCGCCGGAGCCCGACAACCCGGAGCTGGTGCGCGTGGGCGCCGCGTTCCGGCCGCCCCCGCCTCCCGGCGACCGTCCGGGCTGGTGGCGGCCGACCGGCACGTTCGACGTCCGCCGCAACCTGCCGATGGGCGCGGCGTCGACGCCGACCGACATCGGGCACTGCGTGGCCTGGATGTGCTCCGACTACGCGCGACTGATCACGGGCTGCGACTTCGTGGTGGACGGCGGCGCCCGGGCCAAGTACTGGGGCTACACGCCGCCCGAGCACAACGCCGGGCCGCTGCCGCTGGTCCGGCTGGAAGGGGGACTCGAATGACCGAGATGGTCCGCGCCGCGGTGCAGCTGGGTCCACGCCAGATCGAGCTCCGGGAGTTCCCGCGCCCGCGCACCGGCCCCGACGACGGGCTGCTCCGCATCGAGGCCTGCGGCATCTGCGGCAGCGACGTCGAGATGTACAAGGGCCACCTGGGCGCCAACAGCGACCGGTTCCCGATGATCCCCGGGCACGAGCCGCTGGGCATCGTCGAGGAGGTGGGCGAGCGGGCGGCGGCGCGCTGGGGCGTGCGGCCGGGCGACCGGGTCGCGCTGGAGATCCTGATCCCCTGCCGCACGTGCGACCTGTGCCTGACCGGCCGCTACATGTCGTGCCGGAACAAGCACGGGGCGTACGGCAACAGCCCGCTCCGCAACGAGCCCGGGCTGTGGGGCGCGTACGCGGAGTACGTGTACCTGCACCCCAACGCGATCCTGCACCGGATCCGCAACGACATCCCCGCCGAGGTGGCCGTGATGTTCAACCCGCTGGGCGCCGGCGTGCGCTGGGCCTGCCACCTGGGCGGCGTGCAGATGGGCGACACCGTGCTGGTGCTGGGCCCCGGCCAGCGCGGCATCGCGGCGGTGATCGCGGCCAAGGCGGCGGGCGCGGGGACCGTCATCGTGACCGGCCTGGAGCGGGACGCGGCCAAGCTGGAGCTGGCCCGCGAGTTCGGCGCCGACCACACGATCGACGTCGAGCACGAGGACACGCTGGAGCGCGTGAAGGAGATCACCGGCGGCGCGCTGGCCGACGTCGTGCTGGAGCTGACGCCGATCGCGACCGGGCCCGTGCTCGACGCGCTGCACTGCGTGCGCCACGGGGGCCGGGTGGTGCTGGCCGGGCTGAAGGGCGGCCGCAAGGTCGACCTGCCGACCGACCTGATCATCCACAAGGCGGCCACCGTGGTCGGCGCGTACGGCGTCGACGCCCGTGCCTACATGGAGGCGATCCGCATCATCGAGTCGGGGCGGTTCCCGCTGGAGCGGCTGCACACGCACACGTTCGCGCTGGACGACACGGCCCGCGCCATCGAGACGCTGGCCGGCGAGGTGCCCGGCGAGCAGGCGGTGCACGTGTCGATCAGCCCGAACGGCGTCTAGGGAGCTGCTGAACATCGGGGCAGCCCTGGAGACCGGCGCGAAGAAGGCCCGTCGGGGGCAACTGACGGGCCCAGACTCCGCCCGGGCCGTGCTGAGCCCCGGCCCGTCAGCCGCCCCGAACGGCCTTCTCCCCGCCCGCTTCCAGGCCGGCTGCGAAGTTCAACGCGCATCTCTAGGCCTCGCGGTGGCGCTGGTAGCGCCGCTCGACGTCGCGCAGCAGCCTGACCGCGTCGAACTTCGTCCGGACGCCGCGGACCGCGCTGACCAGCCGGTCCTCCTCGTCGCGGATGGCCCGACCCACGTCCCGGTGGACAGAGGCGGCCAGGTGGAGCTCGCGCGCGACCGCCACGTGCAGGAACCCGACCAGGGCGGCGTCCACCTCGCCTGACAGGTGCTCGGGCATCTCCTCCAGGTCGCCGGCGAGCCGCTCCTCCCACGTCCCGCCCTCGCACTCGCGGATGCCGGACACGGCCGGCTCGGGCAGGCGGGCGGGCGTGTCCCGGCGCTGGGCCGGCGCCGAGAGGAGGTGGTCGAATCGCTCGGCGGCCGCGTCCCGCCGGGTCATCGGCTCCAGGCCGTACAGGTGCTCGACGGTCGCCAGCAGCGAGGTGTGGTCGTACACGGTGTGGTCGACCACGCCCCGGGGCACGTGGGGGGAGACGATCAGCGCCGGCACGCGCACGCCCAGCTGGTCGAAGCGGAAGCCGTGCCGGTTGTTGTCCGGATCGAACGTGTCGCCCGGGGCGACGGCGGGCGGCGGGGTCACGTGGTCGTAGAGGCCGCCGTGCTCGTCGAACGTGATCAGGAGCAGGCTGGTCGGCCAGCACGCCGAGCTCCGGATCGCCTCGTAGACCTCCTTGACCAGCCGCTCGCCCCGCGTCACGTCGTCGAGGGGATGCATCGAGCTGCCGCACTTGAAGTTGCGGCCGTCGGCGAGCACGTGCCCGTAGCTGGGCTCGATGAACACGTACGCGTCGTCGAACCCGGGCCGGCTCAGGCGCTCCTTCAGGTCGTCGAGGCCGATGAAGCGCCGCTCGACCGCGCGCTCGAGCATGCCGCCGAGGGCGAGCGACTGGGGCAGCGCGTCGCCCTCGACGACGTGCCAGGACAGGCCGGCCCGGTCGAGCCGGTCGAACACCGTGCCGTGCTCGAACTCGAAGCCGTGGACGATCGAGGTGACGGAGCGCAGGCTGGTCGGGCTGTCGTCCAGGCCGGCGGCCGAGGCGGCGTGGACGAACAGGCGGTTCGGCCACGTCGGCCCGGGCATCGACGAGAACCAGCGGTCGCAGACCGCGAACTCGCGCGCCAGCGTGGTCAGCACGGGGAGCTGGTCGGGCCCGAAGCCGCGCATCGCCAGTGAGGGGTCGGCCGCGGCTCGCGTCCTGGCGATGTGGTCGGCCAGGCAGGCGGCGAACCCCTGGTTGTCGATCGGCGGGTAGGGTCCACCGGCGTAGCTCGTGCCCGGGCCGCAGAGCTGCTCGACCACGTCGCCGAATTCGTGGCCCGGGTCGATGGGCAGGATGTACGGCGCGCCCCGGGCGACGGGGACCCGCTCGCCGGAGGGCAGGGGGTTCGACTCGGCGCCGGTCAGGCCGTCGGCGCCCCGCAGGCCGGCGAAGCCGAGCAGGTGGTCGAAGGAACGGTTCTCGAGCATGAGCACGAAGACGTGCTCGATGACAGCCATGGCGGCCAGTATCGCCGACGGCTATGGTCAGGCATCGTGAGCGACGATCCGGCGGCCGTCTACCGGGCGCGGTCGGCCGCGGCCGGTGACGAGGCGGCCCGGCTGGCGGGAACCATCGACCGCGTCGTCAACCTGCGCCTGGCGACGTTCCTGCTCGCGGCCGCCGGCGCCGGCGTCGCCTGGTGGCGCGGCTGGCCGCCGCTCGCCGTCCCGGCCGCGGGCGCGTTGGTCGCGTTCTTCGGCCTCGTCGTCTGGCATGGCCGGCTCTCGGTTCGCCGCCGGCGAGCGGACCTGCGCCGGCGGATCAACGAGGAGGCGCTGCTCCGGCTGGCTCGCGACTGGGACGGGCTCGGGCCGCCCGAGGCTGACGGCCGCGCCGCCGCCCCGCCGCCGGACGAGCACCCGTACGCGGCGGACCTGGACGTGACCGGGCGGGCGTCGCTGCTGCGGCTGCTGGACACCACGACGACGCCGGTGGGCGCCGGCGCGCTGGCCGGCTGGCTGCTCGCCCCCGCCGAGCCGGCGGAGGTGCGCGAGCGCCAGGCTGCGGCGGCCGAGCTGGCCGGCAAGCTCGACCTGCGCGAGGAGCTGCAGCTGCGGGGCCGGCTGCAGGCCGGCGCGCGGCCCGACCCGGAGCCGTTCCTGCGCTGGGCGGAGGGCGGCGGGACGCCCGAGGGCTGGCTGTGGCTGCGAATCTGGGCCTGGGCGGGCCCGGCGCTGGCGCTTCTGCTGGGGGTGCTGTGGCTGACCCACGTTGTCGCGGCGCCGCTGTGGATCCTCGTCCTGGCCGCGAACGCGGTCGTCGGGCTGACGCTGGCCGGCCGGGCGGAGGCGGCGCTGAGCCCGGGCCGGTCGCACCACGGGGCGCTGGCGGCGTACGCGGACCAGCTCGCGCTGCTGGGCGGCGCGGCGTTCGCGGCACCCCGCCTCCAGCGGCTGGGGGCCGGCGGGCAGCAGGCGGTGCGGCGGCTCCGGCGCCTGGACACGATCGTGGGGTTCGCGGTGCCGCCGGCGTCGGCGCTGTACCTGCTGCTCCAGACCGCGTTCCTGTGGAACGTGCACGTGCTGGTGGCGGTCGAGCGCTGGCGGGCTCAGGCGGGCGGGCAGGCGCGGGGCTGGCTCGCCGCGCTGGGCGAGCTGGAGGCGCTGGCCGGCCTGGCCGCGCTGGCGCACGCCCACCCGGCGTGGGCGTGGCCGGACCTGGACGCCTCGGCCGACCGGCTGGAGGCGAGGGGCCTGGGCCATCCGCTGATCGAGCCGGCGCGCCGCGTGGACAACGACGTGACGGTGGGGCCACCGGGCGGCGTGCTGCTGGTGACCGGGTCGAACATGTCCGGCAAGAGCACGCTGCTGCGGGCGCTGGGCACGAACGCGGTGCTGGCCATGGCCGGCGCCCCGGTCTGCGCGGCGCGCCTGCGCCTGCCCCCGCTGCGCGTGTGGACGAGCATGCGGATCGCGGACTCGCTGGAGCGCGGCGTGTCGCACTTCCTGGCCGAGCTGCAGCGCCTGAAGCGGGTGGTGGCGGCGGCCGAGGCGACGACGGCGGAGGGCGGCCCGCTCGCCTGCTACCTGCTCGACGAGGTGCTGCAGGGCACGAACACGGCGGAGCGGCAGGTCGCGGCGCGGGCGATCCTGGCCCACCTGGCCGGGCTGCGCGCGATCGGCGCGGTCTCGACGCACGACCTCACGCTGGCCGACGACCCGGCGACGGCCGCGGTCGCCCGGCTCGTGCACTTCCGGGAGACGATCACGAACGACGGTGACGGACCGGCCATGACGTTCGACTACCGCCTGCGCCCGGGCCTGGCCACGTCGACCAACGCGCTGCGCCGAAGCGGGCGGACGCCCACGAGGCGTGCGGCGTGATGATCACGTTGGGCATGGCCCACAGCTCGCTGTCCGGCGGCAGCGGCTCGGGGTCGGTGACGTCGAGGTAGGCGCCGCCCAGCGGGCCGTCGCGCAGCGCGGCCAGCAGGGCCCGCTGGTCGATGATCCAGCCCCTGGTCACGTTCAGGAGCCACGCGCCGGGCTTCATCGCGGCGAGCTCCGCTGTGCCGACCAGGTGCCGGGTGGAGGCGGTGGACGCGACGGTGACCAGGACCCAGTCGAACTCGTGGAGCCGGGCCCGCCACTCGTCGGGGCCGATCACGGCGGGGTCCTCGACCGGGTGCCGGCGGACGCCGACGACGTCCACGCCGAACCCGCGGAGCCGGGCCGCCACCTCGTGGCCGATCGCGCCGTAGCCGAGGACCAGCGCCCGGCTGCCCTGGAGCTCGCCCAGGCCGGGCGGCCGCGGCAGCCACTCGCGGCGGTCCTGGGCCCGGACCAGGTCGGGGAACCGCTTGGCGGCGGCGAGCATGGCCAGGACGAGCGACTCGGCGATCGGGCCGGCGGCCAGGCCGGACCCGTTCGTGAGGGTCAGGCCGCGCTCGCGGAACAGGTCGAGCGGCTGGCGGTCCATGCCGGCGCCGCGGCTGAAGATCCAGCGCAGGCGCCGCGCCTCCCGGAGCAGGGTCTCGATCTGGACCCGGCGGAAGAAGTCGATCCACAGCACCTCGGCGTCGGCGACGGCGGTGCGGCACTCGTCGAAGCCGGAGTACCAGGCGACGTCGACGCCGGCGGGCAGGCGGGTCAGGTGGTCGCGGAGGGCGGCGGGAACAGCGAGTCGCATCTGACTCCATTGTCGGGATCTACGCGAACCGATCGAGCGCGTCGGCGACCGCCGCGCGGGTGGCCTGGTCGCGCAGGCCGTGGGGTCCCTCGCCGATCAGGACGAGCTCGGCGTCGGGCCAGGCTCGGGACAGGTGCCAGGGGACGTCCACCGGTCCGCTGAGGTCGAGCAGGCCGTGGACGAGCACGCCGGGGATGCCGGCCAGGCGCCCCGCGTCGCGGATGAGGGCGCCGTCCTCGAGCCAGGCGGCGTGGCTCCAGTAGTGCGTGACGAGTCGGGCGAACCGCACGCGGAAGGCGGGGTCGTCGTACCGGGTGTCGTGCGGCCCGCCGACGTGCGTGTCCTCCCAGTCGCACCAGTCGCGAGCCGCCCGCTCGCGGACGGCGGGGTCGGGATCCTGGAGCAGGCGCGCGTAGGCGGCGGCGAGATCGCCGTCGCGCTCCTGGGGCGGCACGCCGTCGCGGAACCGGGCCCACTGCTCGGGGTAGAACCGGCCGGAGTGGTGGGTCACCCACCGGACCTCTCCTCGCGAGGTGGTGACGACGCTGAACAGCACCAGCTCGGTGACGCGCTCGGGAAACCGCTCGGCGTAGGCCAGCCCGAGCGTCGAGCCCCAGGACCCGCCGAACACGAGCCAGCGCTCGATGCCCAGGTGCTCGCGCAGCAGGTCGATGTCGGCGATCAGGTAATGGGTCGTGTTGGCGGCGAGGTCCACGGCCGGATCACCGGCGAGCGGCCGGCTGCGCCCGCACCCCCGCTGGTCGAACAGGACGACCCGGTACGCGTCGGGGTCGAAGTAGCGCCGAAACCCGGGCGCGCACCCGGACCCGGGCCCGCCGTGGAGGACGACGGCGGGCTTCCCGTCGGGCCGGCCGCAGACCTCCCAGTAGACGAGGTTGCCGTCGCCGACGTCGAGCGTCCCGTGGTCGTACGGCTC
>VBJR01000351.1:19068-20666 GCA_005880175.1 Chloroflexota bacterium | reverse complement strand
GGGTGCCGGCCCCGGCCGTACCGCGACCAGTCCGTCTCGTCTACCAGCTCCCGGTACGTCCGGGCGTACGGCGCGTCCGACATCAGGTAGCACGGCCGCTGCCAGCCCAGCACCGAGTAGGAGGGGATGCCCCACGCCGTGCAGGCGAACTCCACCTTGCCCTCCAGGAAGTCCAGGTACAGCGGGCTGTGGTTGAGCCGCCACCTCTTCCGCCGTCCCTCGCCGAACGCCTCCCGGAAGATCGCGCGCGTCCGCTCCACGCCCAGGAAGTGCTCCTGGTCGGGCGCCTTCTCGTACGCGTAGCCGGGCGAGATCTGCATCATGTCCACGCCCAGCTCGTCGTTCAGGTAGTCGAGCGTGGTCTGGATCTCGGGCGCGCCGTCGGGCTCGAAGAACGTCGTGTTCGTGAACACGGTGAACCCGCGCGCCTTCGCCTCGCGGATCGCCTCGACCGCCCTGTCGAACACGCCGTCGCGGCTCACCACCTGGTCGTGCCGCTCGCGCAGCCCGTCCACGTGCACCATCCAGGCGAAGTACGGCGACGGCTCGAACAGGTCCAGCTTGCGCGACATCAGCAGCGCGTTCGTGCACAGGTAGACGTACTTGCGGCGGGCGACCAGCGCGGCCGCGATCTCGTGGATCTCCCGGTGGACCAGGGGCTCGCCGCCCGCGATCGACACCACCGGCGCGCCGCATTCCTCGACCGCGGCCACGCACTGGTCCACGCTCAGCCGGCGGGCCAGGATGTCGTCCGGGTGCTGGATCTTGCCGCACCCGACGCACGCCAGGTTGCACTGGTACAGCGGCTCCAGCTCAAGGACGACCGGGAACTTCTCGACGCCGCGCAGCCGCTGGCGAAGGATGTACCAGCCGACGGTCAGCTTCTGCCGCAGCGGGATGCCCATGACGTCATGCCCTCGGTGTCCGCTCCCCGGCCAGCGCCATCACGGGGAAGACGTGCCGGTAGAGGTGGTAGTTGATGGAGAAGTCGCCCGGGAAGCCGGTGCCCGTGAACTCCGCCTCGGGCCACGTGCCGTCCTCCTGCCGGTCGCGGAGGAAGTCCAGGCCGGCCCGGCACGCGGGGTGCGTGCCCAGCCCCGCCGACTGCAGCGACATGACCGCCCACGCCGTCTGCGATGCGGTGCTCCGGCCGGCGCCGGCGAACGAGTCGTCGACGTACGAGTGGCACGTCTCGCCCCAGCCGCCGTCGGGGTTCTGGACCGCCACGAGCCAGTCCGCGCCCCGGCGCACCCGGTCGCCGCCCACTTCCAGGGCGGCCAGCGCCGAGATCACGCACCACGTCCCGTACACGTGGTTGACGCCCCAGCGCCCGTACCAGGACCCGTTCGCGCGCTGCGTCCCGCGCAGGTAGGCGAGCCCGCTCGCCACGTCCGGGTCGGACGGCCCGCAGCCCACCCCGGCCAGCATCTCCAGCACGTGCGCGGTCACGTCCTCGGTCGGCGGGTCGAGCATGGCCCCGAAGTCGGCGAACGGCAGCCGGTAGACGAGCTCGCGGGTGTTGTCGCGGTCGAACGCCGCCCACGCCCCGTTGCTGGAGCGCATGGCCCGGGTCCAGCGCACGGCCCGGTCGACCGCCG
>VBJR01000351.1:0-19036 GCA_005880175.1 Chloroflexota bacterium | reverse complement strand
AGCCGCCGTTGGGCACGTCCGGGCACTTGACCCGCCAGTCGCCGGGCGCGTCCGGCGGGATCTGCTCGTCCAGCAGCCAGCCGACCGCGCGCTGCAGCCGCGCGTCCTCCCGCCCGACGCCGGCCCGGCGCAGCGCCAGCACGGCCCAGGCCGTGTCCCAGACCGGCGACATGCAGGCCTGGAACCGCCAGCCGCCCTCGTCCTCCAGCGCGAAGCCCTCCAGGCCCTGGATGCCCCGGCGCACGACCGGGTGGTCGAGGTCCATGCCCTCCAGGTGCAGCGCGATCAGCGAGTACACCCAGGGCGGCTGGATGCCGCCCCAGCTGCCGTCCGCCTCCTGCCGCTCGACGATCCAGTCCACCAGCCGCCGGCGCGCCCGGGCCCGGCCGGGCTGGCGAGGCAGACGCTCGTACAGCTTCTGGATCACGTCCAGCCACCAGAACAGGCCCGACCCCGGCACCCGCGTCAGCAGCCGTTCGGTGCCCGGCGCGACCAGCTCGGGCACGTCGACCCCGAGCGGCCGGACCGGCCGCCGCGAGATCACGATCAGCAGGGGCGCGATCGTGCCCCGGGCCCAGCACGCGAAGTCGTACAGGTTGAACGGGGCCCAGAGCGGGAAGTGGACGAGCTCGGGCGGCATGCTGGGCACGCCCGCCCACGGGTAGGCGCCGAACAGGGCCATCCAGATCTTCGTGAAGACGCGGGCCCGGGCCACGCCGCCCAGGTCGAGGACGACGCGCAGGGCCCGGGCCAGCTCCGGGCTCGCGGGATCGACGCCCAGCACCTTCAGGGCGACGTACGACTCGATCGTGGTGCTCAGGTCGGCGGGTCCGTCGTGGTAGAGCGCCCAGGAGCCGTCGGCCCGCTGGCAGCCGAGCAGGTGCCGGATCGCGCCCGTGCGGATCGGGTCCAGCGGCACGCCCAGGAACCGCAGCAGGAGCACGTGCTCGGCGGTCATCGTCGGGTTCGTCTCGAGCTCGCCGACCCACCAGCCCTCGCCGTCCTGGCGCTGCCAGAGCCACTCGATCGCCGCGGTCAGCGCGTCAGGCAACGCGGCTCGCCTCCGTCGCCGACGCCACCAGCAGCAGCTCCGCCGCGGCGTTGCCGCTGCGCACCGCCGACTCCATCGTGTCCGGCCAGCCCGTGTCCGTCCAGGCGCCGGCCAGCGCCACGTTGGGGGCCGACGTCGCCGGGCCCGGCCGGCGCCCACCGGCGGGGGCCGCGTATGTCGCGTCCGGGCTGCGCGTGGCGGCGCCCCGGACCATGCGGGCGCCGGCCAGCTGCGGCAGCCGCCCGGACACCGCCGACCAGCCCAGCGCGACCAGCCGCTCCTCGGGCCAGCCCACCACCTCGCCGGCGTCGCTCAGGCTGCAGCAGAGGTAGCCCGACGCCTTCTCGAACACCCACTGCACCGGCGAGCGCAGCAGCGCCGCGAAGTCGAAGCCGAGCGTGCCCCGGTCGTGCCACAGGTGCACGTCCACGATCGGCCGGCTGGCGAACCCGTCCAGCGGAGGCAGGCCGAGACCCGGCGCCAGGCGGTCCAGCCGGTCCGGCGGCACGGCCAGCACGAACCCGTCGAAGCCGAGCCGCTGGCCGTCCGCGGTGCACACCGCCGTCACCGTGCCGGCCGCCGACCGCTCCAGGCCGGTCACCGCCGTCCGCAGGTGGACGGCGTCCAGCCGGTCCGCCGCGGCCTCCGCGAGGCGGGCCAGCGGCACGGTGAGGAACCCGAAACGGGCGGCGCCGGCGTCGCTCAGGAACGCCGTGGCGACCACGAACGCCGCCTCGCCCACCGTGATCCGGTCCAGCGGCGCGTTCAGCGCGGGCACGAAGAACGGCTCCCAGAACGCGGCCAGCGCGGCGTCGGTCTGGCCGTGCGCCAGCAGCCAGGTGGCCAGCGACCGGTCGTCCCCGGCCCGCGCGGCCAGCGCCAGCAGCGTCCGCGCCACCCGGACGCGGTCGCCCCAGCCCAGCTCCGCGTAGCGCAGGAACCCGACCGCCAGGTGCCACGGCGCGGGCAGGTCTGCCGCCCGCAGCCGGCTCGGCGGCCGGCCCGGGGCGAACACGCGGACGTCGAACCGTTCCTGGAGGCGCAGCCAGCGGCCCAGGCCGAGCCGGGTGGCCAGGTCCGGGCCGCCCAGCAGCCGCGAGCGCTCGAACAGCTCGACGTGGCGGCCGGCCTCCTTCAGGGCGACCGCGGCCGACAGGCCGGCCAGGCCGGCGCCCACCACCGCTACCCGATCCACGACCTCACCAGCACCGCCGCCTTCGCGGCCGGCGAGAGCGATGCCCGGCGCCGGAGCGGCAGCCGTGGCTCGCGCTCGACCATGCCCAGGATCCGCTCGTAGATGCCGGCCATCGTGCCGACGCAGACGGCCGGGCGGTGGGGGATCAGCCGGAGCACCCGCAGGCCGGTCGCGAACAGCCCGCGGGCCCGGCGCGCCTCGAAGTCCACGAGCGCCTCCCAGCCCGGGCCGGGCCGGCCGGCCAGCAGGTCCGCCTCGCCCACGCCGAACCGCTCCCGGTCCTCGGCGGGCAGGTAGACCCGGCCCAGCTCGCCGTCCTCCTTGACGTCGCGCAGGATGTTCGTGAGCTGGAGGGCCACGCCCAGCTCGTCGGCGCGGTCCAGCGCCGCCGGGTCGTCGAAGCCGAAGACGCGCACGCACATCCGGCCGATCGTCGAGGCCACGAGCCGGCAGTACGCCTCCAGGTCGGCCCACGTCGCGTACCGGGTCCGGGTCAGGTCGGTCTGGACGCCGTCGATCAGGGCCTGGAGCTCCGACTCGGGGATCGCGTACCGCCGCACCGCGCTCGCCAGGACCAGCGCGACCGGGTCGGCCCCGTCGGGCGCGCCCGCCGCGCTGGCGCGGGCACGCTGCCGGTGCCGCTCCAGGCTGGCGGCGAGATGGGGCCGCTCCGCGGCGTCCGCCTCGTCGTCCACCTGGCGGGCGAAGTCGTACAGCGCGTAGATGGCGACCCGCTGGTCGTGGGGCAGCGAGACGAAGCCCCAGTAGAAGTTGCCGGCCTCGTGGCGCGCCATCCGCTGGCAGTACCGCTCGGCCGCTCGCCATTCGACTCGCGCCGGCCGCTCAAGCCGGTCCGAGGTTCGCGACATGCGTCCCTCCTCTCAGGCCCATCGCCGCGCGCACGGCGAGGCCCGCCCTGGCCGCCGCCGAGACGCGCGGCCGCGTCCGCTCCGTGTCCCACCCGGCTCGCGCGATCGCGTCCACGATCGCCAGGCCGCCCAGCCGGTACAGGGAGAGCTGGAGGCGCAGGCGTCCCGACGCCAGCCGTTCCAGCTCGGCGCCGGAGGCCAGCAGGCCCCGGGCGCGGTCGCAGTGCGCGCGCACCGCGCCGGGCACCCCGAGGCGGGCGACCTCCGACCCCAGCAGGTACCGGCGGCCGCGCGCCGCGTCCCGGCTCACGTCCTGCGCGAAGTTGGCGAGCTGGAGGCCGGTGCAGACGTCGTCCGACAGCCGCTCGGCGTCCGGGTGGCGGAGGCCGAACAGGCGGAGCACGATCCGGCCCACCGGCGTGGCGGACAGCTGGCAGTACGCCGCCAGCTCCGACCACGTCTCGTACGCGTGCACCCGCTGGTCCCGCAGGTTGGCGCCGACCAGGTCGAGGAACGGCCCCGGCGGCAGGTCGTGCCGGCGCACGGTCTCGCGCAGGGCGACCAGCACCGGGTGCACCGGCGGGTGGCCCCCGAACAGGTCCAGCACCTCGTCCCGCCAGCGGCCCAGCCGGGCCGTGGCGTCGCCTCCGCTCTCGTCGCCCAGGTCGTCGGTGGTCCGGCAGTACGCGTACACGCGGGCCAGGTCCAGGCGCAGGGCGGCGGGCAGCAGCCGCGAGGCCACGGCGAAGTTCTCGTAGTGCCGCGCGGCGAGCAGCCGGCAGTACGAGTCCGCGGCGGTCAGCTCGGCGTAGTCGCTCATGTGGCGATGACCTGGACCACCACCTGCCGCTCGCGCGCCGAGCACAGCTCGATCAGGAACAGGCGCTGCCACCGGCCCAGCGCGAGCCGGCCGTCCACGATCGGGAGCGTCTCGCTCGCGCCCAGCAGCAGGTGCTGGCAGTGGGCGTGGCCGTTGATCGGCTCGTCCGCGGGCACGTCCACGCGCCGGGTCATGTCGTCGTGCTCGTACGCGCCGCCGGCAGGGGCGACGCCGGTCAGGAAGCGGCGGAAGTCGGCGAGCAGCAGCGGCTCGTTCTCGTTGACGCGGACGGCGGCGGTCGTGTGCCTCGAGTACACGTGGACCAGGCCGCGGCGGGCGCCGGCGAGGCGCAGCACGCGGGCCACGTCGTCGGTGATGTCGATGAACTCGCCGGGCCCCGCCGTCCGGTACGTGAGCTGCGCCAGCCCCTGGGCCGCCGGCTCCTCGCCCTCGCGGAGCAGGCGCGGGGTGCCCCGCAGCTCCGCGATCGCGCCGGCGCCGACGCAGAACATCGCGATCCGCAGCACCTCGACCAGCTCGAGCGCGAGGTCGTCGGCCGCCCCTGGACCCTCGTCGGCCGCGAGCAGGAAGGGGCGGGCCAGGCCGACCAGGTCGGCGCCCAGCGCCATCGCCTTCGCCACGTCCAGGCCGGTGCGGATGCCGCCGCTGGCGAACACGGGCGTGTCCGGCGCGGCCGCGCGGGCCAGGCGCAGCGCCTCGGCCGTCGAGATGCCCCAGCCGGCGAACGCGGCCGCGACGCGGGAGCGGACCGGGTCGTCGATCCGGTGCCGCTCGACCTCGCTCCACGAGGTGCCGCCGGCGCCGGCCACGTCCACGGCCGCGACGCCCGCGTCCACGAGCCGGCGCACGGTGTCCGGCGCGATGCCCCAGCCGACCTCCTTGACGACGACCGGCACCTCCAGCCGGCCGCACAGCGCCTCGATCCGCGCCAGCAGGCCGCCGAACGCCACGTCGCCTTCGGGCTGGAGCGCCTCCTGGAGCGGGTTGAGGTGGAGGACGAGCGCGTCCGCGCCCAGCCGGCGCACCAGGCGCCTGCAGTCGTCCACGGTCACGCCCTTGTTGAGCTGGACGGCGCCCAGGTTGGCCAGCAGGAGCGCGTCCGGCGCCACCGGCCGCACGTCGAACGTGTCCTGGACGTCGGGGTGCTCCAGCAGCGCGCGGCCCGAGCCCAGGCCCATCGCCAGGCCGCGCGCCTGCGCCACCTCGGCCAGGGTCCGGTTGATCGTCCGCGCCTGCGCCGTGCCGCCCGTCATCGAGGAGATCAGCAGCGGCGCGGCCAGCCGCCGGCCCAGGACGCGGACGGACGTGTCAACGGTGCCCAGGTCCAGCTCGGGCAGGGCCTGGTGCAGGAAGCGGTACTCCGCGAGGCCGCTGTCCACGCCCTTGGCGCGAACGTCCTCCTGCAGGTTGATGCGGATGTGGTCGGCCTTGCGGCCCATCGTCGCGGCCGGCCCCCGGCCGTTCGCCGTCGCCGCTCTACCGCTGCCTGTCCGCGACATGGCGTGCGAACTCCTCGAAGTACCTGGTGGACGTCCGGGGCAGTCCTGCGCCGCGGACCAGCCTGACCGCGTCGCCGGCGAGCCGGTGGGCGGCGCCGGCGGCGAGGCAGTCGGCGCCGCGCCGTTCGAGCATCGCCCGCAGCTCGGGGACCTCCGCCTCGCCGCGGCTCGCGAACAGCGCCCGGAAGCGGCGCCGCTCGGGCTGCCGCATCACGGCGTAGGCGGCGAGGACGGGGAACGTGGTCTTGCGCCGGCCCAGGTCGCCGTCACACGACTTGCCGGTCTGGCCGGGGTCGCCCCAGATGCCGAGCCAGTCGTCGCGGACCTGGAAGGCCTGGCCCAGCAGCTGGCCGGCGCGGCGCAGGGCCGCGGCGACGCCGCTCGGGGCCCCGCCGAGCAGCGCGCCCGTCTCCATGCTCGCTCCGAGCAGGGCGCCGGTCTTGGCCCGGGCCATCCGCAGGTAGCGGCGGGGCCCGGTCTCCAGCCGGCCCTCCTGGGCCAGGTCGAGGCACTGGCCCTCGACCACCTCCCGGACCGCCCGGGCCAGCGCGCGGCCCGCCCGGAGGCGGCGCGAGGTGAGCCGGCCCGGGGCCAGCAGCAGCTCGAACGCGAACGCGTGGAGGGCGTCGCCGGCGTTGATGCCCTGCGAGGAGCCCCACACGGACCAGACCGTCTCCCGGCGGCGCCGCTCGCGGTCGCCGTCCTGGATGTCGTCGTGGACCAGGGTGAAGTTGTGCACCCACTCCAGCGCGGACGCGACGGGGAGGGCCAGGGCCGTGTCCCCGCCCGTCGCCTCGCAGGCCCACAGGCAGAGGCTGGGCCGGACGAGCTTGCCGGGGCGGGCGGTGTCGGGCCGGCCGTCCCGATCGACCCACCCCATGTGATAGGCGGCCATCAGGCCGCTCATCGAGTGCACCGGCGGCGCCGTCTCCCGCAGGTGTCGCGCCACGCGGTCCGCGTACCGGTCCAGGAGGGTCGTCATGGGTCAGGTCCTTACCCTGGACATACAGTTATCGCTAGATAAGTATCTGGTCAAGTCGGACCGACATGGTGAGACAGCCAGGCACGTTGCCACTGTACGAAACCCGACAGCGCCCATTGCAAGTCCGGTATCCGGAGTGAGCGCCTCCAGGGGTCGGTCGCCGTCCGGTCGCGAACAGGCCGGCACCTCCGGTAGCGTGGGCTCGATGAGCGACGTGCAGAGGGCGAGGAGCGGCGACCGGCCGGCGTCCGCCCGTTTCGGGCTGAGCCGCGCCGCGCTGGAGGCGGCGATCGTCGCCGATCTCGACGAGGCCGGCGACGTGGGCGATCCCCAGGCGCTGGCGTCGGCGGTGGCGACCGCCATCGAGGCCAACAACGAGGAGCTGCTCCGACACGTGAAGGAGATGCTCGGCGGGTCAGCGAACGCGGTGGACGTGCAGCCGGACGACGGTTCCGCCGCCCGCTGAGCGCACCTGGGCGAGGTCGCCCAGCTGGTTCGCCGGCCACAGGCCGCGCCCCGGGCCGCGCGGGGGCGCCGCCCACTCGCGGCCGGCGTACACGGGCGCCTGGACGAGGCGGTGAGCGTCGGCGCCAGCGCGTTCCTGCAGAAGCCGCTGGAGCCGCTGGAGCTGGTCTCCGTCGTGCGCGACCTCCTGGGCACGAGCGCCGTCGCCCGTCCGGCGGCCGGCGGGAATCCGCCCGGCTGATGGACCGTCTCGCGAGCGGCCTCCCGCGGCTGGACGCCATCCTGCACGGCGGCCTCCCGGCGAACGGCATCAACCTGATCGTCGGCGGACCCGGCAGCGGCAAGACGATCCTGAGCCAGCAGTACGTCTTCCAGAACGCGACCGAGGAGCGGCCGGCGCTGTACCTCACGACGGTGTCCGAGCCGTTCGACAAGATCATCCGCTACGGCCAGTCGCTCTCGTTCTTCGACGCCGGCGCGGTGGGCCGGCGGGTGGTCTACCAGGACCTGGGGGCCACGCTGATCGGGGAGGGGCTGGCGGCGACCCAGCGCCTGCTCGACGCCCTGCTGAAGGAGTACCGGCCGGCGATGGTCGTGATCGACAGCTTCCGGGCCCTGCACGCGTTCGCGAGCGACGAGGGGGAGTTCCGCCGCTTCCTGCACTTCATCTTCCCTGGACGCTCGACGCACCGGCCGTCCACCTCCTGAGCCGGTCGCCGGTGGACGTGGACATCGACGAGTGGGTGTACGAGCTCATCGACCTGGCGGAGCGGGTGGGCGCCAGGCGCGCCCTCGTGGACAGCCTGGGCGACCTGGCCCGCGCGGCCGGCGACGAGGACCGGTTCCTGGAGTGGATGTACTCGCTGACGCGCCGGTTCTCGCGTGCCGGGATCAGCCTCCTGATGACGCAGGAGGTCCCGGAGCTGTTCGACGTGGTCCGCGTCTCCGACCGCGGCCTGTCGCACCTCTCGGACAACGTGCTGCTGCTGCAGTACCTGCGCCAGGACGGCCGGCTGCAGCGCGCCCTGACCGTGCTCAAGACCCGGGGCAGCCGGCACGACCCCGAGGTGAAGGCGTTCGACATCACGGAGAACGGCATCACGCTCGGGGCGGTGCCGGACGCGGCGCACCGGGCCGCCCTGCCCGGGTAGGGCCGGACCCGGGGAGCCCAGGCGCGAGGGCCTGGCTCCCCGAGGGAATCAGCCCAGCAGGACTCGCAGGAAGGACCGGTAGCGCAGGAACTCGACGCGGAGGGCCTCGGTGTCCGCGTGGCCGCCGGCCTCGCGGCCGCCGCCGTGCAGCTCCTCGTGCCGGCTCCGCAGGTGGTCGAGCAGCTCGCCCACCATCGTGTCGGCCTCCCGGGTGGCCCGGCCCGGGTCGTCCACGAACATCGCCTGGAGGCCCGCCCAGCGGTCCCGGAGCGAGGTCAGCTCGCCGTCGCCGAGGAGGTCCGGAGGCTCCGCCCCCGGTGTGGGGGCGCCGGCGCCGGCCGCGGTGGTGGGCTCGACGTCCGGCGCCGTGGCGACGGCGGTCGCCGCCCTGGCCTCGGGGTCGGCGGCGCGCTCCCCGGCGCGTTCGCCGGCCGGGGTGCCGGCGGGCTCGCCGGCCCGGCGCGCCTCCATGTCCTCCTGGTCGCGCTCGAAACCCTGTCGCTGCGGTCTTCCATCGTCATCTCGCCTCCTCGTCGTGAGCGTGCGGCCGCCGGCCGCTGCCGGTACCGTCGTCCGCCGTCCGGACCGGCTCGCCGAGCAGCCGCTCGAACAGCGCCCGGTACTGGACCATCGACTCGCGCAGGTCGTCGGTCGGCGCGGGAGCGGTCGTCGCTGTCGCCGACAGCTCGTGCGCGCGGCGATAGCTCGGCACCACGTCGGCGTGGTCCACGGAGACCATCGCCGCCTGCCGCTCGAAGTCCTGCGTCGGATACCCGCGGGCGCCCATCAGGGCGGTGCAGAGGTCGTCGGCCTCCGCCACAGCGCCCGAGGGATCGTCAACGAACCGCTGCTGGATCGTGGTCCAGGCGGTGGCGTAGCGCTCGCGCTCCGCCGGCTCCAGGTCCCGGATCGGCAGCTGGTTCCGCTCCTCGACGCGCTGCTCCAGCTGCGTCTCGGCGTCGGCGCGGTTGCCGGTCTCGCCGACCACGCGGTCGTACTCCGGTCCGAACCGGCTGCGCAGGCGCCGGCTGCGGCCGCCCCGCGTCGTGAGCCACACCAGGATCCCGATCGCGATGAGCGCCAGCACCACCAGCACCGCGACGACGATGGTCGTGGTGGACATGACCACTACCTCCTTTCTCGAATGAATAGTGATATTATTACTATCAGCTTAACGCGAAGTTCTGAAGAGGAGGTGATCGAAAAGATGATCGCGGCCATTGTCGTCCTGCTGCTCATCCTGCTGCTGCTCGGCGGCGGCGGGTTCGTGTGGAACGTCCTCTGGTACATCCTGATCGCGGCTCTCGTGATCTGGGCGATCGGGTTCCTGCTGCGCTCGGCAGATGGGGGCGGACGCTGGTACCGCTGGTGACCAGATCGGCAGAGGCCACCGCGAAAAAATGATAGTGTCATAGTAGGGTTTAGTTGGCCTCGGGCAGCGCAGCTGCTTCCCAACCCACCCCATGTACGGGGCCAGCTCGCCGAGAGCGGCCCTGCCGAGGCTGAGAGGGGGCTCCCTTCGCGGGGCCCCCTTTCCATTCCAAGGAGGCGACAGCGATGAGATGAAGGGCAAGGCGCGCCAGAAGGTGGGCGACGTCAAGGAGTCGGCCGACGAGCTCCGCCGCCGCGCCGAGCGCGGCGAGGGCGACGGCGAGGGCGAGCGGACGGACGAGGAACCTCCCGAGTACCGGGAAACGATGGAGCCGCGGTAGCGAGCGGCGCGGGGTGGGGCGCCGCGATGGCGCCTCGCCCCTGTTCGAGGATGAGTACGAGCACATGATCAACGAGGGAGTCGTGCTCCTGGCCGGCGCCGCCGCGGTCATCGCGGCCCTCCTGGCCGCGTTGCCCCGGTGCCCTGAGTGCGGCTGCATCCGGTCGGTGCCGGACGCCGCCGACCCCGCCCTGCGGCACTGCCGGCGTTGCCTCACCGTGTACGAGCCCGGCGGGCGGCGCTGACAGGGTGAGCCCGGTGAGCGAGGACGGCCGGACCCCGTTGGCGGACCTCGAGGAACGGCTGTCGCTGCTGCGGCGGCGACGCCGGGCGGCGGCGGCCCGGGCCGCTCTGCGGCTCATGGGCTGGACCGGGGTCGGCCTGCTCCTGGCCCTGGCCGTCATCGGCATGACGCGCCTCTGAGCGGTCCGGCGGCTCCGGGGAGCTCAGGCGCGGTTCAGTCCCGCCAGGCGCCGGGCAGCAGTGGTCGGGCGGGAGCTGGGGCCAGAACGTGAGACCGCCCACCTCGCCCAGCCTGGCCCGGTCGAACAGCACGTCGGCCCCGCCCACCCACGCCACGCCACCTCGTAGCGGACCACGCGGCCGTCGGAGGCCAGCCGGCGCTCCAGGTGCAGCGGGTTGGCGGCGTCGTTGACCTCGTGCCGGTGCCAGGGCGGTCTCGGGCGTGAGCGGCTCCGGGACCACAGGCCCCTCTCAGAGCTCGATACCCTGCTCGTCGGCCCCGGTTGGACGCTCTACCGGCGCTCGGTGCTGAGCGGGAGCATCAGCGTGAACCGGCTGCCGTAGCCCTCGCGGGACTCCACGAGGATGTCGCCACTGTGGCGGCGCGCGATCTCCCGGGCCAGGTACAGGCCGAGCCCGGTCCCGTCGATGTGCGCGTTCTCGGCCGTCACGATCCTGCCGAACCGGGTGAAGAGGCGGCCGATGGCCTCCTCCGGGATGCCCACGCCGTGGTCCTCCACGCTGACGAACACCCGTCCTCGCGTCGTCGCGACGATGCACGCGACCGGGCCGCCGCTGGGCGAATACTTGATCGCGTTGTCGATGAGGTTGGACAGCACCGTGTCGAGACGGCGGGCGTCGCCGCGGACGACGGCCGGCACCTCCGGCCGCGACAGCGAGAGCGCGTGCGTGTCCTGCACGAACACCCGGTAGCGGGCGACCATCTGCTCCACCAGGTCGGTGAGGTCGAGCAGGTCGGTCTGCAGCTCGAACCGGCTGGCCTCCAGCCGCGCCGTCTCGAGCATCCGCTGCACGAGCAGCTCCATCTGCTGCAGCTTGCCGGACATGATCGGCATGACACGGGGCAGCTCGTCCGGCGAGAGCGTGCCGTCCTCCACCATCGAGAGGTAGCCGCGGAGCACCGCCAGCGGTCCCCGGAGCTCGTGCGAGGCCACGTTCAGGAACTCGCTCTTGGTCTGCTCCAGCTGCACCAGCCGGTTGGCGTGGTCGCGGAGCTTCCCGACCTCGCGCCGCTGCTGCTCAGTCTGCCGGTCCGCCGCCATCTTGCGGTCGGTGATGTCGCGGGTGACCTTGCCGAAGCCGCGCAGGACGCCGGCCTCGTCGCGGAGGGCGGTGATGGTGACGCTGGCCCAGAACCGGCTGCCGTCCTGGCGCAGCCGCCAGCCCTCGTCCTGAAACTGGCCCTCCCGCTCCGCCACCAGCAGCTCCCAGTCGGGTTTGCCGGCGTCGATGTCGGGCTGCTCGTAGAAGACGGAGAAGTGCCTGCCGATGATCTCTTCCTGCCGGTAGCCCTTGATCCGCTCGGCGCCCTCGTTCCAGCTCACGATCACGCCGCTCGCGTCGAGCATGAAGATCGCGTACTCCTTGACGCCCCAGACCAGCAGGCGGAAGGCGTCGGCGGTCCCTGGCAGCGGTCCCTCGATGACCCTGCGGTCCCGGTCGCTCAGCATCGGTCCACCTCCGGTTCGAATCGACTCCCACACCAAGAAGTAGGTGAAAAGTTATGGATTGACTATCACGTATTATGCGCCTTTGGGGGGGAGGAGGTTGACGGTGCCGGCGCACTCATCCGGCCCGGCTGAGCGCGTCCATCCACGGCCGCGCGGCGGGCCGCTCCAGCTCGGCGGCGGTCGTCTCCCGGGCGAGCTCGGCGACGCGGCGGGCGCGCCGGGCGTCCATGACCCGCGGTCCGATCGCGTCCAGGTCGTCCTCGGTCGGCTCGATCAGGAGCGCCGGCGTGCCGGCCTCCCGGAGGCGTCGCAGCTCGGCGTCCACCCGGGCGGCGCTCCAGGCCCGGACGGCCGCCATCATCCGCTCCAGCGGCGCCCGGCGCCGGGGACCGGCGCGGCCGGACATCGGGTTGAGCGCGATGACGGCGTCCAGCCGCTGGCGCTCTAGGACGTCCGCGTTGGACATCGACCGGAGCCCGCCGTCCACGTACCACCGGCCCGCGATGCCCACCGGGCTGAAGAGGCCCGGGATCGCGCAGGAGGCCGCGACGCCCCTCGCCAGCGGGGGCCGGGGCGCGCCCGGACTGCCGAAGACCACGCGGTCGCCGGTCCCGTAGTCGCTGGCGACGATCCAGCAGGCGGGGTGCGGCGCCCAGCCCTCCGGCACCACGCGCGCGACGGCCGCCTCGATCGTGGTGGTCGCGACGAGGCCCCGGGGCAGCAGCCCGCAGAGCACGCGGAGGAGGGCCCGGTCGCGGAGCGCCCGGCCAGCCAGCCCGAGCGAGCCTGGCAGCAGCCGAGGCCATCGCCTCGCGCTGCGGTACGTCCGCTCGAGCAGGAGGTCGGCCAGGGGGCCGTCGTCCCGGGCCGCCGCGGACGAGGCCGAGAGGATGTCGGCCGGCGCGACGCCCGCCGCCAGCAGCGCGGCGATCACGGCGCCGGCGGACGTGCCGACGATGACGCGGGCGTGGTGAGGCTGCCAGCCCGTGAGCCGGGACAGGGCCGCCAGCGCGCCGGTCAGCCAGGCGCCGCCGAGGACGCCGCCGGCGCCGAGCAGCAGGCCGGTCCGGGGCGCGGCCCGCCCGAGTGAAATTGATAGAGGCGACATAACATATTCATACAGTCTGATAGCATGCGAAGGCATGGCACGATTCAGCTTCCGGCCCGCCTTCACGGTTCGGGGCCGGGCCTTCCAGGGACCAGCGGGCTGGGATGGGCTCCCGACGCATCCCGCGCTCGTGCACGTGCCGATCGCCGGCTACCTGCTGGCGGCCGTGTTCGACGTCGTCGCGGCCATCGGTCGGGACACCGCGTGGGGCCACGACGCGTTCGTCGCCGCCACCTGGCTGCTGACCGCCGGCGTCGTCGTGGCCGCGCTGGCCGCCCTCACCGGGCTGGTGGACTGGCGGACGACGGAGGCCGGCACGCAGGTGCGCCGGACGGCCAACGCGCACGCCCTCGTGATGGTGACGGCCACGGTCCTGGCGCTCGTCGCGGCGGTCCTCTCGTGGATCGGGCACGGAGCGAGCGGGCCGAGCGCGCTGGTCGTGGTGCTCGCGGTCGTCGCGGCGGTCGTCGTGGTCCCGGGCGCGACGCTGGGCGGGGCGCTGGTCTACGACTACGGGTTCCGGGTCGTCAACTCGACCTCCACGCCGGAGTGGGAGAGGAGCGACGTGGACCGCATGCCCGACGGCTCGCCTGGGGACGGCCGCGACCGGATGACCGCGGGCTGACCCTCGTCAGCCCGCGCAGTACCTGGCCATCGTGAGCCGGAACGCCGTGGTGGCCGACGCCGGCCGGCGCACCGGCCGCGACGCCAGGTGCCGGACGTACTCGTCCCGGCCGCCGGTCTCCGTCGCCGGGGGCAGCTCCTCGACAGCCCGCCAGTACAGGTCCCGGTACAGCTGCTCCGGGGCGTCCGATGCCGCCAGGACGCCCGGCATGCGGTGGCCCGCCAGGACCAGCGCCCAGGCCCAGCGCGGGGCCACGAGCTGCGGTCCGCCGTCCTCCTCCACGCGGACGCCCTCGTACGCGCCGCTCAGGGCGGCCGCCAGCAGGCCGTCCACGACGAGGGCCGAGCTGGCCCAGCGGCGGACGACCCGGTACGCGTGGGGCACGCCGGTCCGGTGCCGGGGCCGGCAGCGATCCAGCTCCGACCAGGCGGCCGCCAGCTCGTCGAGCGCGTCCTGGGGCACGGCGACCACCATGGGCGAGGAGGGTACGGGATGCGGGACCAGTGTGGAAGTCAGGCGCGCTCGACAAAGCGTTTGCGGGCGGCCAGCAGCTCGGCTTCGGCGGCCGGCCTCTCGGCCCAGCCGAGCACCTCACTGTGCCGGTCGGGGTCCAGGTCCTTGTAGACCTCGAAGAAGTGGCGGATGACGGCGAGCAGCGAGTCGGAGAGGTCGCCGAGCTCGGCCCGCGCGTCCCAGTGGGGCACCGCGACGAGCTTGCAGTCCGGTCCGGCCTCGTCCCGCATGCGGAACAGGCCGACGGGCCGGCAGCGGACGTGACAGCCCGGGAACGCCGGCTCCTCCAGGAGCAGGAGCGCGTCGAGCGGGTCGCCGTCCTCGCCCAGCGTGCCGGGCACGTAGCCGTAGTCGGTGGGGTAGCGCAGCGCGGGGGAGAGGGGCCGGTCGAGCGTGATCGCCCCGGTCCGGTGGTCCGCCTCGTACTTGTTGCCGCTGCCCCTGGGCACCTCGACGACGACCTCGATCTCCATGACGTCCCGCTGATAGTATCGCTATCAGGTTTGGCCAACGCAAGGAGGCACTTCGATGGGTTTCGAGCAGTACCACGAGCCCGCCCAGGAGCTCAGCCCGGAGGGTCGCACCTTCGCGCGCATGATCGCCTCGCTGACCGAGGAGGCCGAGGCCATCGGCTGGTACCAGCAGCGACTGGACGTCGAGCGGGACGCCGAGGCGCGGGCCATCATGGCCGACGCGCAGCGGGAGGAGTTCAAGCACTTCGGCATGGACCTGGAGTTCCTGCTCCGCCGAACACCGGCGTGGCGGACGGTGCTGCGCGACATCCTGTTCACGGACGGCGACATCGTGGAGCACGGCGAGGAGGGAGAGGAGGAGGCGGACAAGGGCTGAGGGGACCGGCGACCCCTCGCCCCGCAGCAGCCTGACCAGGCCGCCCTCCTCGGGCCGCAGGCCCTCGACCGCCGGCGCCCCCCGCTCGGATCCCGGCGGCTCGGACTCGGCGAACCACCGGAGCCCGAGCGCTGACGCTCCCCCGGGTGCGGAGGTCGTTGGCCGTGCAGCGCACGTGGCGGTCGTGAGGCGTGGTCAGCCCGAACGAGTCGTTCTGCCGCGCGTACGCCTGGTTGCCGACGCGGTCGTGTGCCAGGCCCGGCCGGGCCAGGTCGGCCGCGACGCGGGCGGCACCACGAGGCGGCGGATGCGGTCCAGCGCATCTGCGTCCCGCACCGGGCGTCCGTCCGCGCCCGTGTACGAGGACCCCGGCCAGCCCGCCGCCGCCGGATGCCGGGCTGGCGGTCGGGCGGCCGGTTCGCTCGTCAGAGCGGCTCGTCTTCGATGACGTCGCGCCGGGCGCGCCGCCATGTTGGATCAGGTCTTCGAGCTGGGTGCCGAGGTCCGCGTCCGGTCGCTTGCGTTCGTCGCGCTTGCCGGGGAACGTTTCAGCAGGTCCCATCTATCGATAATGCGATAGTCACGAAGGCCTGTTTTGTGAGTCCACGCACTTCTTCTGGCCCCGGACCGGCCGGCGTCAGAAGGGGAAGCGGGCCAGGTCGTACGCGGGCGTGCCCGGCTGGGTGCGGCCGGCGAGCACGACGCGCGGCCGGTGCCGGACGCACTCGGCCGGGTGGACCTCCGGGCGGAGGCCGTTGAAGATCGGGAAGCGGAGGGTGCCGTCGGGCGCCCACTCCGAGTAGCGGATGCTGATGACCAGCTCGGGCCGGCACCAGCGCACGGGCGCGGTGACCACGGGCGCGGGACGGAGGGGGCACTCCTCGGTGGCCAGCTCGGCCAGCCGGGCGGCGATGGCCTCGGCGACGTCCTCGTCGTAGCCGCCCCCCACCGCGCCGCAGGGTAAGAGCCGCCCGTGCTCGTGGTAGCCGACCAGGAGCGCGCCGAACGGCTCGCCCGGCCGGCCAGCCGTGGAGCCGATGACGAGGAAGTCGTCGCTCTTGACGGCCTTGATCTTCAGCCAGAACGGGCTGCGCTGGCCGGGCACGTACGTGGAGTCGCGGTGCTTGGCCATCACGCCCTCGAGGCCGCGCTCCAGGCAGGCCTCGTACAGCTCGACGCCCTCGCCCTCGATGTGGTACGGCACGAACAGGTGGCCGCCGGGGGTGACGGACCGCTGGAGCCGGGCCCGGCGCCGGTGCAGCGGCTGGCGGGCCTGGGGCCGGCCCGCCAGGTGGAGGGCGTCGAACGCGAGGTAGGCGAGGGGCACCCTGTCCACCAGCTCGGCGCCCGCCAGGAGCCGGCGGCGGAGCGCGATGCAGTCGGGCCGGCCCTGCTCGTCGGTGGCGACCAGCTCGCCGTCGAGGACGGACCCGGGCGCGACCTGCCGGCCGATGTCGCGGAGCTCGGGAAGGAGCGCGGTGACGTCGTTCAGGCTGCGGTCGTGGAGCCGGACCTGGCGGTCCCAGCCCACGAAGAGCAGGCAGCGGAGACCGTCCCACTTGACCTCGAAGAAGTACTCGGGTGAGCTGAACGGGGCCTCGCCGGAGACGGCCTGCATCGGCCGGATCGCGGTCGGTGTCCCATCCAGCTCGATCGCGAGCTGGTCGGCCATCGCTCCCACAGGGTAGGCGAACCGCACTTCTGGACCGGTGTGCGCTACCCCCGCCCCGGGAGGCGCACCTCCGGACCGGGGTGCTACCCCGCCGCCGCCTTCTTCGCCGCCGGCTTCCGGGTGGTGGTCCGCGCCTTCGCGGTGCGCTGCTTCTTGGCCTGGTCCACGGACGCCTTCAGGGCCTCCATCAGGTCCATGACCGCCGGGGCGGACTCCACGTCCGGCGCCGCGACGACCTCCTGGCCCTCGACCTTGGCGTTGACGACCTCCATGAGCGCCTCGTGGTAGTCGTCGTGGAAGCGGCCCGGGTCGAAGCGGTCCTCGGCCAGGTTCTCGACCAGCGCCTTCGCCATCTGCAGCTCGCGCGGGTTGACGTCCACGTCGCCGTCCACGCCCTTGAGCTCGCTGACCGGCCTGATCTCGTCCGGCCAGTGCAGCGTGTTCATCAGCAGCACGCCGTCCACCGGGCGCAGCGAGCAGAGGTGCTCCCGGTCGCGGAACGCGATCTTCGCGACCGCCGTCATGCCCGTCTCGGCCAGCGCCTGGCGGAGCAGGTGGTACGGCTTCAGCCCCGCCTGCTCGGGCTCGATGTAGTACGCGGACTTGAAGTAGAGCCCACCCTCGATGTCGTCGTTGGGGACGAACTCCCCGATGGAGATCGAGCGCGCGGTCGGCAGTGGCAGGTTGTCGAGCTCGTTGTCCTGGATCACCACGTAGTTGTCGGCCCCGACCTCGTAGCCCTTGACGATGTCGGAGAACGCCACCTCGTGGTCGCCGGACAGGCACCACCGCTTGTACTTGATCGGCGACAGGTGCTCGGCGCACAGCTGCCGGAACGACACCGAGTGCGATTCCGTGGCGACATACAGCCGGACAGGGATGCTCACCATCCCGAAGCTGATCACGCCCTTCCACATCGAACGTGCCATCGGTAGCTCGGATCTTACGGTAGAGCGCCCACCTGCGAACAGCGGGGTAGCCTGGCGACGTGCGGTTGGGCGATTTCGAGATCCACCTGCTGGTCGCGGGGGGCTGGCATCCGGACGGCGGGACGCTGTTCGGCGTGGTGCCGAAGGCGATGTGGCAGCGCCGCCGGCCGGCCGACGAGGACAACCTCGTGCGGGCCGCGTGCGTCGGGGCGGTGATCCGCCACCGCGGCCGGGTGATCGTCTGCGAGACGGGCATGGGCACCAAGCTGGGCGAGAAGCAGGCGCGCCAGTACCGCGTCTGGGAGCCGGACGGGCTGCTCCGGTCGCTCGGCCGCCTCGGCGTGCGCCCGGACGAGGTGGACCTGGTCCTGACGACGCACCTGCACTGGGACCACGCGGGCGGCTTCACCAGGCGAGGTCCGGGCGGCGCGGTCGAGCTGACGTTCCCGCGCGCCAGGCACGTGGTCCAGCGCCGCGAATGGGACTTCGCGCTGCACCCCGACGTCCGCTCCCGCGCCGGGTACGTCGAGGACGACCTGCTGCCGGTGGCGGAGGCGGGCCTGCTGGAGCTCGTCGACGGCGAGGCGGAGGTGGCGCCGGGGGTGCTCGTGCGTCAGACCGGCGGCCACACGCCGGGGCACCAGCTCCTGGTGGTGCGCGCGTCCGGGGACCTGTCCTGCGTGATGACGGGCGACCTGGTGGGCCTGCGCCCGAACCTGCGCGTCCCCTGGGTGGCTTCGGCCGACCTGGACGTGCTGCGCACCATCGAGGAGAAGACGCGCCTGCTGGAGGAGGCGTCGGCCCACCGCTGGCTGCTGGTCCTGGGCCACGAGGTGGACCAGCCGGCGGGCTACGTGGACGCCGGGGGCGAGTGGACGCCCGAGCCGGCCCTGAACGACCCGGTCCAGGCCGAGCTGGCGGGGGCGAGCTGACCCGAAGATCGGCACGCGCCGGCAGAGCTCAGAACGCCGACCTCTAACCTCTCGAGCGGACTTAACAGGTTGGGTTGGCGCCCGCGCCGGCCCCCGATACGCTGCCGAGCATGTTCGCCACCGTGCTCAGCGGGCTCGTCCGCGGTCTGGAGGGGCGCGTCGTCGAGGTCCAGGTCGACGTCGCCCCGGCCGGCTCCCCCGGCTTCCACCTGGTCGGGCTGGCCAGCGGCTCGGTGCGGGAGGCCAGGGAGCGGGTCCGGTCGGCGATCCGCAACACCGGGCTGAGCTTTCCGCCGCGCCGCCTGACCGTCAACCTGGCGCCCGCGGAGCTGTCCAAGGACGGGCCCTGGCTGGACCTGGCGATCGGCGTCGGGATCTGCCTGGCCGAGCTGGACCGCCGGGCGCCGGCGGGCGCGGCGTTCGTCGGCCAGCTGGCGCTCGACGGCGGGGTCCGGCACGTGGACGGTGTGCTGGTGCTGGCCCGGTCCCTGGCGCAGCAGGGCGTCACGGACCTGTTCGTGCCGGTCGAGGACGCCGCCGAGGCCGCGCTCGCCGGTGTCGTGCGCGTCCTCCCCTGTCCGAGCCTGGGCGCCGTGGTCGCCCACCTGATCGGCGAGGCGCGACTGGAGCCGTTCGCCGGCGCCCCGGCCCGGGCCGCCGCCGAGCCGGCGCCCGAGGTGGACCTGGCCGAGGTCCACGGCCAGGAAGCG
>VBJR01000350.1:17258-24486 GCA_005880175.1 Chloroflexota bacterium | reverse complement strand
GCCGGGGCGCTGTCGGTCCTGCCTCGCGCCGACCGCCAGGACGGCGCGAGCGCCGGCTCCGGGCCCTGGATCGTCGCGGTGGTGGACGTGGACAGCGGCGGGCTGGACCGGGACCAGATCCTCCGCCAGGCGGTCACGACGCGGGCCTCGCTCGTGATGCTGGTCCCCACCCCGGAGCAGGAGCCGCCCGAGGTGGACGTCCGCCTCCTGGTGGACGGCGACGGCGGCGTGCGGGTCGAGGCGCCGGGCGTGCGGCCCGCCCGCGAGCCGGGCCAGGCGGACGACCTGCCGCCCGGGGCGGCGGGGGCGCTCGGACGCATGCTGGCCCCGCTCCGGCTCGGCCGCGAGGCGGGCGCCCGGCGGCTGGCCGAGACGATCGAGCTCGACGAGCTGGTCGGCGTCCCGGACGCGTCGGCGCTGCAGCTCGACCGCCTGTGGCGGCAGCGCCCGCTCCGCGAGCTCCTGCGGGCCCCGATCGGCGTCGACCCCCAGGGCGCCCCGGTCGTCCTCGACCTGAAGGAGTCCGCGCTGGGCGGCGACGGCCCCCACGGCCTGTGCATCGGCGCCACCGGCTCCGGCAAGAGCGAGCTGCTGAAGACCGTGGTGACCGGTCTCGCCCTGACCCACTCGCCCGAGATCCTCTCGTTCGTCCTGGTGGACTTCAAGGGCGGCGCGGCGTTCGCCGGCCTGAACGACCTGCCCCACGTCGCCGGCTTCATCACGAACCTGGCCGACGACCTCGGCCTGGTGGACCGGATGCGCGACGCGCTGTTCGGCGAGATGCGCCGCCGCCAGCAGATGCTCAAGGCGGCCGGCAACCTGGGCGCGCTGCGCCAGTACCACCAGCGGCGCGACCTGGGCGCGCCGCTGGAGGCGCTGCCGTACCTGCTGGTGGTCATCGACGAGTTCGCCGAGCTGCTGGCCGCCCGGCCCGACTTCATCGACCTCTTCGTCGCGATCGGCCGCCTCGGGCGCAGCCTCGGCGTCCACCTGCTGCTCGCCTCGCAGCAGCTCGAGGAGGGCCGGCTGCGCGGGCTGGAGGGCCACCTCAGCTACCGGTTCGCCCTGCGCACGTTCAGCGCCGCCGAGAGCCGGACGGTGATCGGGACGCCCGACGCGTACGAGCTGCCGCCGCTGCCGGGCTCCGGCTACCTGAAGGTGGGCACGACCGCGTACACGCGCTTCCGGGCGGCGACCGTGAGCATGCCCCACGGCGACGGGGACGGCCGCTCGCGGCGCGTCGCGACCGGGCCGTTCGACCTTGAGCACCTGGAGGCGACGCCGGCCATGACGGCCGTGGTCGCCTCCCCCGTCGAGGACGCGGCCGGCCCGCCCGCCCTCCTGGACATCGTCGTCCGCCAGCTCCGCGACGCCGCGCCCAAGGTGCACCAGGTCTGGCTGCCCCCGCTCGCGCCCCGGGTCCCGCTCGACGCGGTCGTCCAGGGCGAGCGGGAGGAGCTGGTGGTCCCGATCGGCCTGGTGGACCGGCCCATCGAGCAGCGGACCGAGATGCTGACGGTCGACTTCAACGGCACCTCCGGGCACCTGCTGGTCGTGGGCTCGTCGCAGACCGGCAAGAGCACGCTCCTGCGCACGCTGATCTGCGCCTGCGCCGCCACGCACACGCCGCTGCAGGCCCAGTTCGCGTGCATCGACTATGGCGGCGGCGGCCTGTCCTCGCTGGCGTCGCTGCCGCACATCAGCGGGGTCTGCGGCCGCAACGACGAGGAGCGGCTGACCCGGACGATCGCCGAGATCGCCACGCTGATCGACGACCGCGAGCGCCGGTTCCGCGAGCTGGGCATCGACTCGCCCCAGGCGCTGCGCGCCCGCCGGGCCGCCGGCGAGGGTGGCGACGGCTCGCTCGCCGACGTGTTCCTGGTGATCGACAACTGGCCGGCCGTGAAGCTGGAGTTCGAGGACCTGGAGCCGTCGCTCCAGGACATCGCCACGCGCGGCCTCGGCTATGGCGTCCACGTGCTGGTGACGGCCAGCCGCTGGATGGACGTCCGGGCCGCGCTGCGGGAGGCGGTCGGCGGGCGGCTGGAGCTGCGCCTGAACGACCCGTCGGAGTCGATGGTGGACCGCCGGGCGGCGGCCAACGTGGCGCAGGGCGTGCCGGGCCGGGGCCTGACCGCGGACAGGCTCCAGTTCCAGGCCGCACTGCCCCGGGTGGACGGCCGGGCCGAGGTCCTCGACCTGCCCGACGCGGTGGAGGACCTGGTCGCCGGCATCCGCGACGCCTGGTCCGGGCCGAAGGCGCCCCCGGTGCGCGTGCTGCCGCGGCTGCTCGGCGTGGACCGGCTGCCCCCGCCCGGCGCCGACGTGGCGCCCGGCGTGCCGATCGGCATCTCAGGGCGCGCGCTCGGCCCGGTGTACCTGGACCTGGACGCGGACCCGTTCCTGATGGTGTTCGGGGACGGCGAGTCGGGCAAGACCACGCTGCTGCGCACGCTGGTGACCGGCCTGATGGCCCGGCGCGACGCCAGCCAGGCGCAGGTCCTGGTCGTGGACTACCGGCGGGCGCTGCTCGGGCTGGTGCCGGAGCCGTACCTCCTCGGCTACGCGGCCGCCGAGCCGACGGCGTCAGCCCAGGTCAACGAGACCGCCGAGGCGATGCGGCGCCGGCTGCCCCCGGCCGACCTGACGGCCGACCAGCTCCGGGAGCGGAGCTGGTGGAAGGGGCCCGAGGTCTACGTGATCGTGGACGACTACGACCTGGTGGCCACCGCGGCCGGCAATCCCCTGCTCCCGCTGCTGCAGTACCTGCCGATGGCGCAGGACGTCGGCCTGCACGTGGTCCTCGCCCGGCGCGTGGCCGGCGCCGGCCGCGCGATCTACGAGCCGGTCATGCAGCGGATCCGCGAGCTGGGCAGCCCGGGCATCATCCTGGCGGGCGACCCCCAGGAGGGCGCGCTGCTGGGCACCGTCCGGGCCAGCGCGATGCCCCCCGGGCGGTGCACACTGGTCCGCCGGCGGGAGCGTCCCGAGCTGGTGCAGGTGGCGGTCAGCGATGTGGGGCAGTGACGACGATGCTGGGGTGCGCGCTGGGCGACGGCGTCGGCTTGCCGGTGGGCAGGGACGACCTGACCAGCGTGCCCATGGCGACGAGCAGGGTGGCGGCCAGCGCCACCGCCACGCCGGCGATCAGCGGGCCCCAGGGCCCGGGCACCGGCGTGTCGGACGACGCCTCCCGGCCGTACACGAGCGCCGCGACCACGCGTTCGCGCTCGTCCTGCTGGACCTCGTGCTCGTCCTCGAGCGACATCCTGCGTTCCGGCGGCGCCGCCGCGACCGGCGGCCCCTGGGCGCCCTCCACAGCCCCCAAGCGTACGGAAGGGAGATAGGTCGATGAGCACCCTAGGATTCCCCGAAGGCCCCGGCGAGCTGGTGTCCCAGGACGGTCGCTGGCGCTGGGACGGCCAGCGCTGGACCCGTCTGCCCGAGCCGGACGCACAGGCCCCCACCCCCCTGCGGCCGCTGCCGGACGCGCCCCGGCCGCTGCCCGACGGGCCCATCGCCACGCCCCGGCCGCTGCCGGACGGGCTGCCGCCGCGCCGGCCGACGCCCGCCTGGGAGCCGACCGTCCGCGAGCGCGGCGAGCCGCCGAAGGAGGCCGCGGCCGAGCCGCTCGACGCCAGCGCGTTCACCGGCGAGCGGATGCTGAAGGGCCGGGCGATCGCCCCCAGCCGGGGCTGGCGCCGGTCCGTCTACATGGCGAGCGGCGGGCTGGTGAACCCCGGCCTGAGCCAGACCGAGCAGGAGGAGCGGGCGCTGGCGGCGCGGGCCAAGGCGCCCATCGCCGGCTGCCGGCGGGTGGTGGTCGTGGCCCGGAAGGGCGGCATCGGCAAGACGACGACCACGGTGAGCCTCGGCCACACGTTCGCCTCGCTGCGGGGCGACCGGGTCATCGCGCTGGACGCCAACCCGGACGCGGGCTCGCTGGCCGACCGGATCGACCGCCAGACGTCGTCGACGGTGACGGACCTGCTCCGCGACTCCGCCCGGCTGGAGCGCTACTCGGACATCCGCGCCCACACCTCGCAGGCGCCGAGCCGGCTGGAGGTGATCGCCTCGGACAACGACCCCGCGATCACCGAGGCGCTCGGCGAGCGCGACTACCGCACGGTGCTGAACGTCCTCGACCGCCACTACAACCTGATCCTGGTGGACACCGGCACGGGCGTCCTGTCCGAGGCCGCGCAGGCGGCGCTGGGCGCGGCCGACCAGATCGTGCTGTGCGCCGGCTCGTCGCTCGACAAGGCGCGGGTGGCGGCCATGACGATCGACTGGCTGGAGGAGCACGGCTACGAGTGGCTGGCCTCCCAGGCCGTCGTGGTCATCAACGAGTTCAGCACGGAGCGCGACGGCCGCGTGGACATCGCGCTGATCGCCCGCCACTTCTCGTACCGCTGCCGCGCGGTCCAGATCGTGCCCTGGGACCCGCACCTGGCGACCGGCGCGGTGGTCCGGCTGGAGGAGATGCTGCCGGCCACCCGGCGCGCCTACCTGGAGCTGGCGGCGCTGGTGGCGGACGGCTTCGGCGCCCGCCCGGTCTGACGCCCGGGCGGGGCGCCGCACGTCCGGGGGAACGTGCGGCGCCCTAGATCAGGCCCAGGTCGCAGGCGCGGCGGACGGCCTGCATCCGGTTGCGCGCGCCCAGCTTGTCCAGCAGGCGGCGCACGTGGAACTCGATCGTGTTCTCGGAGACGTGGAGGGCGTCGGCGATCTCGCCGTTCGTGAGGTGGCGGTCGATCAGGTTCAGCACCTCGCGCTGGCGGGCGGTCAGCGACGGCGCGGTGCCGATGTGCCGGGAGCGGGCGCCCTCCAGGTAGAACGAACGGTCCACCAGCACGGCGTCCACCGCCGACGCGCAGTCCAGCGCCCGGGCGACCGCCGCGAACGGCATGGTGTCCGGCAGGTACACATGGCAGCCCCGGCGCAGCCAGCGCTCGCACCGGCGCACGTCGCCCCGGGGGCCGAGCATGGCCAGCTCGAGGTCCGGGTACATCTGCCAGGCGATCGTGACCAGGGCGACGGCGGCGTTCTCCTCCACACCCCGGCCGATGACCAGCCAGCGCGGGTGGTGCAGGGCCAGCTTGCGGCGCAGCGAGTCCACCTCGGGCGCGCAGCGCTCGAACCGGACGCTGGCGGGGTCGGCGTCCTCGAGCCAGAGCACGTCCTCCCCGCCTTCCCAGACCACGAGCACCCCCTCGGGCTCGGCGACGGCGTCCAGCGTGCTTGTCATGTTTTGCACAGCTCACTTACTCCGGTGATCAGGCGAATTTGGCGCATGTCATACCGGGTGTCCGACCGTGACGCGGCGCGGCGACGGGTCCCAGTCTGGGCGTGGGAGCACGTCGCGAACCTAGTCGGGGACTAGTCGGAAGGTAGTCGTTCGCCTGGCGAGCGCCTGGAAGCCGCGCCGAGCCGGCCGGGCCGGCTCAGCCGCTGATCTCGACGATCGACTCCCCCGCCACCCGGAACGTCTGCGACCAGTCGGGCCGGCCGGGGACGGGCACGAAGAGCTCGACGGCATCGTCGTGGACGGCCGTCCGGGCCACCCGCACCGGCCCGAACCGGTCGCCCAGCACCCGGTACCAGTCCAGCACCTGGGTCCGGTTCCAGCACCCGCGCGGCCCCCCGCCGCCCCAGCGCACGTCGGGGTGCAGCAGCGAGGCCAGCAGGTCCACGTCGCCGCTCTCGAACGCGATGCGCAGCTGGCCGGCCATGCGGTCGAGCAGCTCCCGGTCCACGGCGGGCGGCTCGTCCGGGGCGGCCGGCGGCCCGACCGGCGCGCGCAGCAGCGCCGCCACCTCCCGGCTCGGCGGCTTGCCCTCGACGATGGCGTCCCGCGTGGACGCCCCGGCCGCGAGCAGCGCCCGGACGGTGGCGACCCAGTCGGCCGGCCAGTCGGGCCGCGGGTGCTCGCCGCTGCCCACCGCCGCCCAGCAGATCGGCGTGCTCTGCCACTGCCCATCGCGCCGCTCGACGTCGGCCCCGGCCTCGATCAGGAGCCGAACCATCTCGACACGGCCCCTGTACGCGGCCGCGTGCAGGGGCGAGGCGCCGTCCATCCCGCGCCGGGCGTCGGCCGGGAAGCCCAGGTCCAGCATCAGCCGGACGGCGGCCGCATCCCCGTGCTCCGCCGCATCCACGATCACCGCGTGGTCCTCGCCGGACAGATCGAGCCGGACCACGGCCAGCCGCTCCGCCTCGGCGCGGTCGGCCCGGGCGCACGCGCCCAGGAAGCGGTCGGCGTCGTCCACGTCGTCGCGCGCGCCGAACCGCCGGAGGACGGCGCCGACGTCGCCGGCGCCGCGCCGCACCGCCGCCCGGAGGGGCGAGCGGCCGTCGCGGCAGGGCGCGTCGGGATCGGCGCCGGCCTCCAGCAGGAGCTCGACCACGGCGGCCGAGTCGCGCTGCGCCGCCGCCGCCAGCGGGTTCTCAGCCAGGTCGGGCATCAGGCCGATCGGCGCCGAGCCGGCGGGCTGGGGACGGCCGGGGTCGGCGCCGGCGTCCAGCAGGAGTCGGACCCCGTCCCCGTCGCTTCGTCCGATCAGGGCGGCGAGCGCGCCTGCCCCTCGCACCGTGGCCCCGTGGTCCAGCAGCAGGCGCAGGCACCGGTGGTCGGCGTGCTCGGCGGCGTGGGCGAGCGCGTGGCCGTCGTTCGGGTCAGCCCCCCGCTCCAGGAGCAGGCGGACCAGCGCCACGTCGTTCGCCTCGACGGCGTCGTGCAGGCTGGCGGCGCCGCCCTCGACCGCCGCCTTGAGCCGGGACCAGCTCGAGAAGCCGTGCTCGCGCGCGATCGCGTGCTGCGCGGCGGACAGCGCGAGCGGGTCGGCGGGCGGCCGCAGGTGACGGTTCACGCGCTCGAGGGCGGTCGGGTCACCGGCGCGGGCGGCGTCGCGGAGCTCCTTCGCCTGGCGGCGGAGCTGGTCGAGGTCGGGCCGCTGGGGCAGCTGCTCTGCGGGCATGTCATCTCCTCCGGTACGGCTCCTCCCGGCCCGCCCCTGGAGGATCAAAGAAGATGACGTTCCGTCGCTCAGAACGCTTCGGAGGTGGACTCAGTCCTTTCCGCGGGCCCGGGTGCGCCCTCCGTCGCGGGACCCATGGTACTGCAGGCTCACATGGGCGACGCGGGCGGCAGGCCGAAGTGCAGGCGCGCGTAGTTCTCGGCCGTCCGGTCGTACAGCATGGTCAGGTGGGTCCGGATCGTGGACATGTC
>VBJR01000350.1:0-17209 GCA_005880175.1 Chloroflexota bacterium | reverse complement strand
CCCGCTGCTGGTAGAGCAGCAGGCGGCGGTCCGCCAGGTCGTCGAACGCCTCGCCCTCCTCCAGGTCGCGCCGGCACAGCTCGGTGTAGTCGCGGGCCGCGCGCTGGAGGCCGGCCTCGGCCAGGTCGATCAGGCCGAACGCCTCGCCGAAGTAGCGCTGGAACTCGTGGTGCTCGGAGCGCGGCACGAACGGCGGGAACAGCGTCGTCCGCCGCCGGAGCAGCGCCTCGTACTCGTCCAGCGTCCCCCGCGCCACCCCGACGGCGACGGCCGCCAGCTCCATGAAGAGGAGGCAGCCGATCGGGCCCATGTACAGCGGGTTGGGGTGGAGGGCGGGCTCCACGCGCTCCCGGACCCGCGTCGCGGGCAGGGTCCGCGCCGTGGGCACGAACCGGTCCTCGACCTCGACCCGCCTGGATCCGGTGCCGCGGAGGCCGAGCGCGTCCCAGTTGTCGACGATCGAGAAGTCGGCCCGGTCGAAGAGGCAGGCCAGCGGCTCCGGCTCGGGCGCGCCGTCGCGCACCACCAGCGCGCTGCCGAGGAAGTGCGTCGCCACGTCGCAGCCGGTGCCGTAGTCCCAGCCGCCGGTGACCCGGTATCCGCCCGGCACCGGGTTGGCGGTGGCCGTGACCGACGCCACGTACGGGCACCGGAAGTCGCCCCGGTCGCCGAACAGGCCGGCCTGGACGTCGAGCGGCCAGCGCGCGACCGTGTGCGCGTGCCCGGCGGTCAGGGCCAGGGTCCAGCCGCTGGACGGGCAGCCGCGCGCGATCTCGGACATGACCCGGGTGAACGTGTCGAGCCCGAACTCGTAGCCGCCGAACCGGCGGGGCTGGAGGATCCGGTAGAAGCCGGCCGCCTCGAACGCGTCGCGGGTGCCGTCGGGCAGCGTGCCCAGCTCCTCGCACTCCTGCTGGCGCGCGAGCAGGTGCGGCCGCATCCCGGTCGCCCGCTCGACGAGCCGGGCCGGCGTCAGGTCCGGCTCGGGGACGGGCACGGTCGTGGCGTCGGCTGCCGGTCCGGTCACGCTCGCCCGATGATCGGGTCAGGACGGGCCGGGGCGCAAGCGGACTGTTTCGGTATGGCGAACGCGGCGCGCGACGAGGTCAGATCCCGCTGCAGAGCGAGGGTGGACCCTGGGAAGCCCCGAGCGGGTATACGAGCAGGGCATAGCCGCGGCCCCGGAGGGACGCCGGCAGGGCGAACGTCTGCGATCCGGACGAGCTGGCGCCGGCCGAGCTGACGAACACGTTGCCCAGCGTGGTGATGTGGAGGTTCGGGTTGCCGGTGCAGTCGCGGTGGACGTGGACCTGGTGCGACCCGGTGGCGATGCCCATGACCGAGACGGTGACGTTGCCGGAGCCGAACGCGAGCGAGAGGGCCGGCGCGGGCGGCGGCGTCGGGGTCGGCGGGGCCGGCGTCGGGACCGGGGTTGGCGTTGGCGTCGGCGCGACGGTCGGGGCCGCGGTCGGCGGCGCGGCGGTCGCCGAGCTGGCCAGGCCGGCCGCACGCGTGGCGACGGGCGCCTGACCGCACCCCGCCAGCGCGAGGACCACCAGGCAGCAGGCCGCCGGCGTGAGCCGCTGCAGCACCATCATCGGAAAGTAGTACCGCATCGGGTAATGCGCGCGGGTCAGCCGGTCGCCTGGTTCGCCATCAGGTACTCGCGCCACCGCCGGTAGCCGAGCCGCTCGTAGAACGCGGCCAGCCAGACCCAGCCGATGTGGCAGGTGCCCGCCCCCGCGTCGCGGAGCAGTTCAGAAGCCCGCACCACCAGCGCCGCGCCGATCCCCGCCCGGCGGGCCGGCTCGGCGACGCCGACGCAGCCGATCGTCGCCATGTCCTCGCCGAGCATCGGCCACAGCGCCGAGCGGCGGCCCGGGCCGGAGAACAGCAGCGTGCCGGCCACCTGGCCGCGCGCGTCCCGAGCGACCAGCACGGATTCGTCCGTCGCCTCGAAGAAGCGGGACCACTGGGGAAAGTGGCGCCGCTCGAAGTCCACCGCTCCGGCCATGTCGTCCGCCCCGGCGACGGCCAGCCGCGCGCCGGCGGCGGCGATGCGCTCGCCCACGCCGGCCGGGGCCGCGTACCCGCGCAGGTCGGCGGTCAGGTCCACGACCGTGTGGTCCCATGTCCACCCGTGGCGCTCGAAGAAGCGGACGGCCGCGGGCAGGTCGGCCGGCACGCCGGGCCAGAGGTAGCCGTCGCCGCCGCTGCCCAGGTGCACCTTGCTGGCGCCGGCGGCGCGGAGCCGCCCCATGGCCTCGGCCAGCAGGGCCGTCCCGATCCCGTGCCGCTGCCGGCCCGGGTCCACGACCAGGAGGGGGATGCTGCCGGCCGGGTCGATGGCCACGACGCCGGCGACGGCGCCGTCCGCCTCAGCCACCACGCCCTGGCGGACCAGATCGGCGGCGTCCGCGGCGAGCGCCCATGCCGGCGCGAGCGCCGCCCGGCACAGGCGCTCGACGGCGCCACGGTCGGCCGTCGGGTCGAGGTCGCGGACCCGGCAGCTCACGCGCGGGATCAGCCCGCGCTCGCCGGGGCCTCCTCGGGCACCTCGACCAGCTCGCCCTCGATGTTGATGTTCACGTCGTTGCCGACGACGAACCGGTTGTCGAGCATCATCTCGAACTGCATCCCGAAGTCCTTGCGGTTGATGGTGCCCTCGGCGGCGTACCCGATCCGGTGGCCCATGTTCGCGTCGTTGAACTCGCCGTACCTGACCACGCGCAGCGTGACCGGCTTCGTGTTGCCCTTGATCGTGAGATCGCCGGTCATGTCGTAGCGGTCCGTACCCGTGGACTGGATGCGGGTGCTCTTGAACGTCATCGTCGGGTACTTCTCGGCCTCGAGGAAGTTCGACGACCGCAGGTCGTTGTCCCGCTGGTCGTTGTGCGTGCGGATGCTGGCGGTGCTGATCGTGACCTCGACGCTCGACTGCTCCGGCGCGTCGGGCCGGATGTCGCCGGAGGCCGTGACCTCGGCGAAGTGGCCGCGCACGGTCATCATGCCCAGGTGCTTGGCGGAGAACTCGACCTGCGTGTGGTAGGGGTCCAGCTTCCAGGTTCCCATCGCGTTCTACCTCCTACGCGGATTCGTGCAGATGCCGTCCGAAGAACGCCAGGATGCGGCGCCAGGCGTCCTCGGCCGCCCCGGCCTCATAGCCGAGGCCCATCACCTTGAGCAGCACCATCAGCCGGCCGTGGTCGTTCATGAACGAGTGACCGGCCGATGGGTACTCCCTCACGTCGTGGTCGATCCCGAGCGAGTCCAGCGCGCCCTCCAGGCGGGCCGCCGAGCCTCGCAGCGGCCGGTCCCTGCCCCCGAAGCTGCCCACGACCGGGCAGGCGCCGGCGAGCAGCGTCTCGACGTCCTGCGGGACGGCGCCGTAGTTGACGCTGGACGCGGAGAAGCCGTGCTCGGGCGTCGCCAGCAGGAGGGCGAAGCCGCCGCCCATGCAGTAGCCGATCACGCCGACGTGGCCGGTGCAGTCGTCGCGCGCGGCCAGCCAGGCGCGGGCCGCGTCGAGGTCGTCGAACGCCCGGCCCCGGCGGGCGCCGAGCGCCGCGAACGTCGCCCGCACGCAGCGCAGCCGGCCGCCCCAGCTGTAGAGGTTCGGCGCCAGCGCCACGTAGCCGTTGGCCGCGAAGCGGTCCGCGTGCCGCCGCAGGTCCGGGCTCGTACCGAGCGCGTCGTGGACCAGGACGATCCCGGGCCAGGGGCCGTCGCCCTCGGGTCGGGCCAGGTAGGCCCGCATCTCGCCGTGGGGACTCGCGTACGCGACGCTGCTCATGGCCGAACTAGCCTACGAGAAGTTTGCTTCGACAATCAAATGGGCCGGCCGGCCGCTCGGGGCCGGCTACCGGGTCCGCTGCTGCTGGTACATCTCCTCGACCTCGCGGACGGTGGTCGCGTCCTCGGGGCGCTTGTCCGCCGCGCGGAACGACACGATCCGGGGGAAGCGCAGGGCCATCCCGGGCCGGTCCCCGGTCATGCCGGCCGTGTGGCGCGGGCTGGGCGTGATCTCGTCGGCCAGCACCTCGGCGACGATCTGCGGCTCGAGCCAGACGTCGGGGACGAGAATCGATCGCACGCGCGCGGGGCGCTCCTCCACCTCCAGCGCCCGCACCCGCTCGTGCAGCTCCCGCCAGCCGGCGTCCGACAGCCCGGTCCCGATCTTGGTGATGCTGGCGAACTCGTCCCGTTCGCTGTCGTAGACGCCGGCCAGGAGCGCGCCGGCGCCGAACTCGGCCCGCCGGCCGCGGCCCCGGTAGTAGCCGAGCAGCACGACGTCGATCGTGTCGTTCAGCTGGCCGCTGGTGTTCCGCTTCAGCTTCACCCAGTTGAAGTTGCGAGCGCCCGCCTGGTACGGCGAGTCGAGCCGTTTGGCGACGACGCCCTCCAGCCCGCGGCTGATGTTGTCGAGGAGCTCCCGGGTCAGCACCTCGGCCGAGTCGGTCCTCGTCAGCGGCGCGGAGACCAGCGACTCGGCGCCGTCCACCACCTCGTGCGCGATCGCCAGCCGCTCCTCGTACGGCAGCGGGGTCAGGTCGGTCCCGTCCCGGTACATCACGTCGAAGATGAACGCGCGCAGGGGGAAGGTGACGGCGAACTCCTCGATCCCCTGCTTCCGGCGCCGGCCCATCGTCTCCTGGAACGGCCGGTACTCCTCGGACTCGGGGTCGTACGAGATCGCCTCGCCGTCGAGGATGACGCTCTCGACGCGGAGCTGGGCGGCGGCGGCAACCAGCTCGGGGAACATGTCGGTCATGCTCTCGAGGTTTCGCGAGAAGATGCTGATCCGCTCGCCGTCGCGGTGGATCTGAACGCGGAAGCCGTCGTACTTCGGCTGGACGCCGATCAGGCCCATCTTCTTGATGACGGCCTCGGGGTCGGGCAGGCGCTCGGCGAGCTGGGGCCGGAGCGGGCGGCCCACGGTGACGCGCAGGGCCTCCACCCCGGCCTCGCCCTCGGTCCACAGCGTCCGCGCGATCAGGCCGAGGTCCGACGTCCGGTTGTAGGCGCCCTCCAGCAGGGGCCGGAGCGAGCGGTCGCCCTTCCTCGCGAACGACAGCGCGTCGAGGACGGTGGGGTCGCCGATGCCCAGGCGCATCTTGCCGCTGGTGATGCGGACGAGGTGCTTGGCCGGGACGGGGCCGAGCTCGGCGAGCAGGCCGGCGAACAGGTCGAGCTTCCGCTGCAGGCTGCCGGCGCCGGCCGCGGCGGCGATCTCGGACAGGCGGCGGTGCACCTCGACGACGGCCGGCGGCTGGTGCTCGGTCGGCGGGGCCACCTCCTGCGCCGTGGCGCCGTGGTCGCCGATCCGGCGGTACGTGGCGATCACGTCGTCGCGGGGCATGTCGTACGCCTGGGCCATCCCGGTGAGCAGCAGGCGCTCGCCGAGGCCGATCTCGACCGGCACGAAGAAGGGCGCGAGGCGGCCCTGGATCAGGTAGGTGATGGGCTCGATCTCGTCCGGCGCACAGGCGCTGTACAGCTCGGACAGGATGCGGACCAGCTCGTTGCGGCTGCTGGTCGCCTCCAGCTGTTCGAGGTAGGACGCGAGCTCGTCGAAGCGCATGGCCACGTCGCTCATGCCCGGGGTTGCAGTCCGGCCGCACGGGCCTCTTCGAGGGTCATTCAGCAGCCGGGCTCGCCGTAGTGGCCGCAGCAGCCCTGCCCGTGCCGCGCCTTCCACCAGTTGTTCCCCACCAGCTGCCGCAGGCGCGTGGGCAGCGGCGCGTCGCTGGTGGTGACGGCGCCGGTGGCGTGCAGGTGAGGGTATGCTCCGTGGGCGGCCGGCGCATGGCGGGCATTGCGGGTTCGGAAGGAGGTGCGTTGTGGCACAGGTACAGGCACGGCCCTGGCAGGCCGTCGTCCGAGCGCAGCTGACGCGAGGGGTCGGCGTCGACCAGATCGAGGAGATCGACACGAACGCCGAGGGACTCTTCACTCGCCGGCTGCGCGTGGTGACCGGACCGGGCCCGGGCGCGATCGAGGTGCTGAACGAGGCCCGGCTCCGGCAGCTGCTCGACGAGCTGCGGGCCGAGACCGAGGCTCCCCCGCCCGGGGTGGACATCGCCGGCATCGAGGCGTTCGCCGACCTGATCGAGGATGCGCTCAGGTGCCCTCCCGCTTCCCGCCTCTTCGACGGCGCGCACCTCGGCAGCGTGACGAGGGACGAGTCACGAGGCGTCCTGTACGGCCACGTCGCGATCGGCTTCGACGTGATCGGGACCGTTCGCGACCACAGGCGGGTGCTGTCGTTCGAGCAGCAGATCATCACGGGACCGACCGGGGTGTACCGGCCGCTCTCGCCCGCGGACTGTGCCTCGCTGGTCGCCGCGATCCAGGCGAACCCACCGGGCGATGCCGGCTGGCAGGAGATCGGCAGGGACGCCGCGGCCGTCGCGGCATCCTGCGCGGACGACTAGCCGACCTGGCGCCGGCGGCGGGCCGGCGACGGCACCGCTGCCGGCCAGCCCGGGCCTCGCCTCACACTCTGCCGCGATGGGATCGGGCGACGACTACGACCGGATGGGCGAGCGGTACGCCGCCCACGCCGAGGCGAATCCGTACAACGCGCTGTACGACCGGCCGGCCATCCTGGCCCTCGCCGGGGACGTCGCCGGTCAGCGGGTGCTCGACGTGGGCTGCGCGGCCGGGGCACTCGCGGCGGCATTCGTCGGGCGGGGCGCGGAGGTGCTCGGCATCGACGCCAGCCGGACCATGATCGAGCTGGCCGAGCGCCGCCTGGCCGGCCGGGCCCGGTTCCGGGTCGCGGACGTCAGTCGGCCGCTCGACTTCGCCGCGAGCGGGTCGATCGACCTGGTCGCGGCCTCGCTGGTCATGCACTACCTGGTGGACTGGGTCCCGACGCTGCGCGAGTTCCGGCGCGTGCTGGCGCCCGGCGGCCGGGTGGTCCTCTCCACGCACCACCCGGGCGAGGACTGGCACTGGTTCGAGCGTCCGAACTACTTCGCGATCGAGCAGGTCGTGGACCGGTTCCCGATCGGCGACGAGACGACGGAGGTCCGGTTCTACCGGCGCCCGCTGAGCGCGGTGTTCGCGGCGATCCGGGAGGGCGGCTTCCAGGTCGACGAGTTGGCGGAGCCGGTGCCGCTGCCCGAGTGCGCGGAGCGGTTCCCGGAGGTGTACGCGTCGCTCACGACGACGCCGCGGTTCCTGTACCTCCGGCTGCTTCCGCGGCCTCCCGCAGCCACACCCGGAGGCGGCCGGCCGGACTGAACCCCTGGCGCATCGCCGCCGCCAGGGGCTCGTCCCGCTCGTAGCCGACCACCGGGTGACCCGGGAAGTGGCTGGCGGCGGCGGCCACCACGCCCGCCCACGCGGCGTCGGGGTCGCCGGCCCGGACGAACAGGTTGGAGATCCCCACCACCGCCGGGCCGAGGTTGGCCGCGCAGCCGGCGATCAGCCGGCCGCCGGACCAACCGCCGAGGAGCGCCACCGTCGGCTCGGCCAGGAGGGCCGGCGGGAACAGGCCCGGCTCCTCCTGGCCGTCGCCCCACGCGGCCTCCCACGCCCGCAGGCCGGCCGCGTCGCGCACCGGCCGCCAGGCCCCGCCGGGCGGCCCGGCCTCCGGCGGCTCCCGGTGGATCCACTCCGCCTCGAACAGCACGCGGAACCCCCAGCTGGTCGGGTCCAGCCGGGCGAAGCTGTCCTTGATCGAGCACCCTGCCCCGACGTCGATCCGGGAGAGGACGCGCTCGGCTGACGCGTCCGGCGAGAGCGTCACCGCGTCCGGGTAGTAGCGGGGCGTCCGGCGCGCGCAGGTCCAGGCGTCCTCGCCGAACTCGCCGCGCAGCCCATGCGCGCGGCACACGGCATCGCACCACTCGGCGTTGTTCCTGGCCGCTCGCAGCGCGGCATCCCGCAGCCTCGCGTCCACTGACCCCATGATGCGCGGGCCTGCTGGGCGTACGCTTGGCGCATCGTGGAGCGCCCCGTTCGCGCGGCCAACGGGCTCCGCCCCCGTGCGGAGCCGGCGGCCAGCACGTTCCGCCAGCAGCTGGAGTCCCTGTACTCCATCTCCATCGAGATCGCCCGCCTGCACGAGATGCCGCAGGTGCTGGACCGGGCGCTCAGCTGCTGCCTCGACCTGACGCAGTCCGCGTTCGGGTTCATCGGCCTGCTCAACGGGCACGACGAGATGGACGTCGCCGCGATCAAGGGGTTCGAGCCGTCCGACCCGAGCTTCTACGACACGTTCCGGCTGATCCCCGTGCGGCCGAGCGTCTTCGGCGTCGTCATCACCGACGGCCGCTCGAACATCTCCAACGACGTCCTCCACGACCCCGTCCGCATCGGCCAGCCGCGGGGCCACCCGCCGGTGCGCACGTTCCTGGGCGTGCCGCTGCAGGTCGGCGACCGCGTGATGGGCATGATCGGGGTGGCGAACAAGCCCAGCGGCTACACGGCCGACGAGGAGCGCCTGCTCTCCACCTTCGCCAACCAGGTCGCCGTCGCGATCGAGAACGCCCGGCTCTACGGGGACCAGCGCCGGATGATCGAGGAGCTCGAGGAGCTGCACCGCAACCGGAGCGAGGCCGAGCGAGACCAGATGCTCCGCCAGGAGCGCGAGCGGATCGCCGCCGAGCTCCACGACCGGATCGAGCAGGCGATCTTCACGCTGGGGCTCAAGGTCAACGCGATCCTGGAGCGCGAGCCCGTCGCCGAGCCGGTGGCCAGCGGGCTCGGCGAGATCCGGCGGCTCGCGATCCACACCTCCGAGGCCGTCCGGGAGGCGATCTTCGCGCTGTCCCTGCCCCGGCCGGCCGCCGACGGGCTGCTGGCCGAGCTCCAGCGCCTGGTTCGCGAGGCGGGCCGCTCGGAGAACCTGGAGGCCGACCTGGTCGTCAGCGGCCGCCCCCGTCCGCTGGGCCCGGAGTGCGAGCAGACCCTCTCGGCGGTGGCCCGCGAGGCGCTCCACAACGTGGTCCGCCACGCCCGCGCCCGCCGCGTGCTGGTCAGCCTCCGGTACTCGGACGACCACGTGGACCTGGTGGTGCAGGACGACGGCGTCGGCGCCTCCGGTCAGATCCTCCGCCACTACCAGGAGAGCGGCACCCACTTCGGGATGCAGCGGAGCCGGCGCCGGGTCGAGGAGCTGGGCGGCAGCTACGAGGTCGAGAACGGCGACGAGAGCGGGCTCGCCGTCCGGGCCCGGCTGCCGGCGCGCGACTGATGGCGGCCGACCCGATCCGCATCCTGATCGTGGACGACCACGAGATGGTCCGCGAGGGCCTGGTCTCGATGCTGCGGCCGGAGCCCGACTTCGAGGTCGTCGGCCAGACCGGGTACGGGGCGGCGGTGGCCGGCCTGGTGGAGCAGAGCCGGCCGGACGTGGTCCTGCTCGACGCCCGCCTGCCGGACGTCAGCGGCGTGGAGGTCTGCCGGCGCCTGGGCCGGACGCACCCCGACGTGTCGGTCGTGATCCTGACCACGTACACGGACGGCGGCCTGGTCCAGGAGTGCCTCCAGGCCGGGGCCCGCGGCTACGTCGTGAAGGACGTGGAGCGGTTCGGCCTCAAGGAGAGCATCCGCGCCGTCCACCGCGGCCAGGCCGTCCTGGCGCCGCAGGTCGCGGGCCAGGTGATCGAGCGGATGCGGCACCCCCGGCCGGAGGAGGGGCGCCAGGCGCTGAACGCGTCCCAGGTGGCGATCCTGCGCCTGATCAGCCGGGGCCACTCCAACCGCGAGATCGCGGCCGAGGTGCACCTGAGCGAGAACACGGTCAAGACGCACGTCCAGGAGATCTTCCGCAAGCTGGGCGTCCGCAACCGCGTCGAGGCCGCGATCGAGGCCGGCAAGTCGGGCTGGATCTGAGCCCGCCGCCGAGGCGGACCCTGTGCGATTTGTTGAGGTTTCACCTGATCGGGTGACGAACTTCGCCCGGCGGGGTGATGTCCGGCGTGCTTTGGTTGATGGGTTGGAGGTGCTCGATGTTCTCTGCCCCGTTCGCATACGAGCGTCCCGCGTCGCTGGAAGAAGCGTTGGAGGTGCTGGCCGAGCACGGTGACGATGCGAAGGTGATGGCCGGCGGCCAGAGCCTGATCCCGCTGCTGAAGCTCCGCCTCGCCGCGCCCGGCCTCGTCGTGGACATCGGCCGCGTGCCCGGCCTCGCCGGCGTCGAAGCACGCGACGACGGCGTCACGATCGGCGCCCGTGCCCGGCACGTCGACGTGGAGCGCAGCGCGGCGCTCGCCGGCCGCTTCCCGATCCTCGTGGAGGCGGCGCCCCAGATCTCCGACCCGCTGGTGCGCAACGCCGGCACGGTCGGCGGCTCTCTCTGCCACGCCGACCCGGCGGGCGACTGGGGCGCGGTGATGCTGGCGCTGGACGCCGAGCTCGTCGCGCGCTCCCGCCGCGGCGAGCGGCGCATCCCCGCCACCGGCTTCTTCGACGGGCCGTTCACGACCGTGCTGGAGCCGGACGAGATCCTCACGGAGATCCGGCTGCCGGCGCCCGGCGCGCGGTCCGGCGGCGCCTACCTGAAGCTGGAGCGCAAGGTCGGCGACTTCGCCACCGCCGCGGCCGCCGTCCAGGTCGAGCTCGCCAACGGCCACATCGGCCGGGCGGGGATCGGCCTGACGTCCGTCGGCCCGACCAACCTGAAAGCGACGCAGGCCGAGCGGCTGCTGGCCGGCGCGGAGCCGGACGACGCCGTGATCGACGAGGCGGCGCGCCTGGCCGCCGCGGCCTGCGATCCCCGCTCCGACGTCCGCGGCAGCGCGGACTACAAGCGAGACATGATCCGCGTGTTCGTCAAGCGCGGGCTGAAGGCAGCCATCGCGCGGGCCAGGGGGGACGTCGCATGAACGTCACGGTCACCATCAACGGCGAGGAGCGCAGCGCCGACGTCGAGCCGCGCGTCCTGCTGGTCGACTTCATCCGCACCAACCTGGCTCTGACCGGCACGCACATCGGCTGCGACACGTCGAGCTGCGGCGCCTGCACGGTGCTCATCGACGGCGAGCCGGTCAAGTCCTGCACGCAGCTCGCGGTGCAGGCGGACGGCCGCAGCATCACCACGGTGGAGGGGCTGGCCCACGGCGCCCAGCTGGACCCGATCCAGGTCGGCTTCCACGAGGAGCACGGGCTCCAGTGCGGCTTCTGCACGCCGGGCATGATGCTCGTCTGCCGGGCGCTGCTCGACCGCAACCCGGACCCCAGCGAGGACCAGATCCGCTGGGCGATCAGCGGCAACATCTGCCGCTGCACCGGCTACATGAACATCGTCAAGGCCGTCCAGCACGCGGCCAGGGCGGGGGCCGCACCAGAGCCCGCGCCGGCGGAGGTGGCGCAGTCATGAGCGTCGAGGCCAGGCCGCACGGCGGCATCGGAGAGTCGATCAAGCGCAAGGAGGACGCCCGCTTCCTGCGCGGCCGGGGCAACTACCTGGACGACATCGTCCTGCCCGGCATGCTGCACATGGCGATCGTCCGCAGCCCCCACGCGCACGCGCGCATCCGCGGCGTGGACACGGCCGAGGCGGCGGCCATGCCCGGGGTGGTGGCCGTGGTCACGGGCGAGCTGATGGCCCAGCACAACCTGGCCTGGATGCCGACGCTGAGCGGCGACACCCAGGCGGTCCTGGCCACCGACAAGGTCCGCTTCCAGGGCCAGGAGGTCGCCGCCGTGGTGGCGACCTCGAAGTACGCCGCCGAGGACGCGGCCGGGCTGGTAAGGGTGGACTACGAGGTGCTGCCCGCCATCACCGGCCCGCAGCAGGCGAAGGCGGAGGGCGCGCCCCTGATCCGCGACGACAAGGAGGGCCAGGCCGACAACCACATCTACCACTGGGAGTCGGGCGACCAGGCCGCCACGGACGCCGCGTTCATGCGGGCCCACAGGATCGTGCGCCTGTCCACGCACTACCCGCGCAGCCACCCGGCCCCGCTGGAGACGTGCGGCATCCTGGCCGACGTCGACCCGGCCACGGGCAAGGCGACGCTGTACATGACGAGCCAGGCGCCGCACGCGATCCGCACGGTGTTCGCGCTCGTCACGGGCCTGCCGGAGCAGAACATCCGGGTCATCTCGCCCGACATCGGCGGCGGCTTCGGCAACAAGGTGCCCGTGTACCCGGGCTACGTGGTGGCCACGGCCGCGTCGCTGCTGATCGGGAAGCCCGTCAAGTGGGTCGAGGACCGGACCGAGAACCTGATCTCGACCGGGTTCGCGCGCGACTTCCACATGACCGGCGAGCTGGCGCTGGCGAACGACGGCCGGATGCTGGCCCTGCGGGTCAGCCTGGACAGCGACAACGGCGCCTTCTTCGCCGACGCCCAGCCGTCCAAGTTCAAGGCCGGCCTGTTCCACATCGTGACCGGCTCGTACGACCTGCCGGCGGCGCACGTCACGGCCGACGGCTACTACACGAACAAGGCCCCGGGCGGCGTCGCGTACCGGTGCTCGTTCCGCGTGACCGAGGCCTCGTACCTGATCGAGCGGCTGGTCACCAACGCGGCGATCGAGCTGGGCATCGACCAGGCGGAGATCCGGCTCAAGAACTTCGTGCCGAAGGACGCGTTCCCGTACACGTCCGCGACCGGCTGGGTCTACGACTCCGGCGACTACGAGGGGGCCATGCACGTGGCCCTGGAGAAGGTCGGGTACGCGGACCTGCTGCGCGAGCAGGCGGAGAAGCGCGAGCGCGGCGAGTTCATGGGCATCGGCCTGGCCAGCTTCACGGAGGTGGTCGGCGCCGGCCACGGCAAGGACTTCGACATCCTCGGCCTGCGCATGTTCGACTCGGCCGAGCTGCGAGTCCACCCGACCGGCAAGGCGATCCTGAAGCTGGGCGTGAAGTCCCAGGGCCAGGGCCACGAGACGACCTTCGCCCAGATCGTCGCCGAGGAGCTGGGCATCCCGGCCGCGGACGTGTCGGTCGAGGAAGGCGACACCGACAACACGCCGTACGGGCTGGGCACGTACGCGTCACGGTCGACGCCGACGGCGGGCGCGGCGACCGCCGTGATCTCGCGCAAGCTGCGTGAGAAGGGGCGCAAGCTCGCCGCCCACCTGCTGGAGGCGGCCGAAGAGGACCTGGAGTGGGAGCGGGGCCGGTTCTACGTCCGCGGCACCCCGGAGCGGGCGAAGACCATCCAGGACGTGGCGTTCGCCGCGTACACCAACCTGCCCGAGGGCATGGAGCCCGGGCTGGAGGGCGTCCACTACTACGACCCGCCGAACATGACGTACCCGTTCGGCACGTACGCGGTGGTGGTGGACGTGGACCGCGGCACCGGCGTGGTCAGGACCCGCCGCGTCGTCGCGGTGGACGACTGCGGCGTCCGCATCAACCCGATGATCGTGGAGGCCCAGATCCACGGCGGGTTGACGGAGGGCTGGGGCATCGCGTTCACCGAGCAGATCACGTTCGACGAGGACGGCAACTGCATCGGGTCCAACTTCATGGACTACCTGCTGCCGACCGCGTGGGAGACGCCGAAGTTCGAGACGTTCGCGACGGTCACGCCCTCGCCCCACCACCCGCTCGGCGCCAAGGGCGTCGGCGAGTCGGCCACCGTCGGCTCGCCCGCCGCCTACGTCAACGCGGTCATCGACGCGCTGGCGCCGCTGGGCGTCCGCAACATCGACATGCCGGTGACCTCCGACAAGGTCTGGGCGGCCCTCCGCTCGGCGGGGGTGACCGAATAGCGACCGAGCTGCTGGAGCTGCTCTCGGGCCTGGCCGCGGCCGGCGAGCCACACGTGCTGGCGACGGTGGTGCGCTGCGAGGCGCCCACCTCCGCCCGGCCCGGCGACAAGGCCGTCATCACGGCCGACGGGTCGCTGACCGGCTGGATCGGGGGCAGCTGCTCGGAGCCGGCGGTCCGGCGGGAGGCGCTGCGAGCGCTGGCCGACGGCCGCCCGCGGGTGCTCCGGATCACGGGAGCGAGCCAGGTGGCGGAGGTGCGCGAGCAGGGCCGCGTGACGATGGCCACCACGTGCCCGAGCGGCGGCTCGCTGGAGATCTTCATCGACCCCCAGGTGCCGCCGCCGGTGCTGCTCGCGTTCGGCGACACCCCGGTGGCGGCGACGCTGGCCCGGCTGGCGCAGATCGTCGGCTTCCACGCGCGGCCGGTCGGGATGGCGGAGCTGGCGTCGCTGCACGTGCCCGACGGCGACGCGTGGGCCGTCGTGTGCACGATGGGCCACTTCGACGAGGACGCGCTGGAGGCGGCGCTCGCGCACCCGGGCCTGGACGTGGCGCTCGTCGCGTCGCGGCGCCGGGCCCGCAGCGTGCTCGACGGCCTGCGGGCGCGGGGCCTCGGCGAGGCGGCGCTGGCGAGGGTGCGCACGCCCGCCGGCGGGTCGCGAGGCGCCAGCCAGGAGGAGATCGCGCTGGCGGCCCTGGCCGAGATCATGGCGCTGCGCCGCCAGCGCCGCCCGGCGGCCCCGCCGGGCGAGGCCGCCGAGCCGTTCGCGACCGACCCGATGTGCGGGATGGCCGTCGAGGTGGCGGGGGCGCTCCGGACCGCCGAGCGGGAGGGCCAGGTGTTCTACTTCTGCAGCGACGCGTGCCGGGAGCAGTTCCTGGCGGCCGGGTAGCGCTCAGGCCCGGCGCGGTTCGCCCCGGTACGTGCCGAACGACCACCGGTTGCCCTCGGGGTCGCTCACGCTGAAGCCGCGCGAGGGGAGCCCGCGGTGGCGGCCGGGCTCGGCCCCGACCTGCCGGTAGCCGGAATAGAACGCCACGAGCGGCCGCAGCGCGGGCGCCGGGCGCCGGTGCACCGACTCCATGAGCTCCTCCGCGACCGCGGCCTCCATTGCGATTCCATTGTCCGAACCCGCCGCCGGTCTACGATCCGGGGTGAACGTGCGGGACGTCTGGATTCGCGGCGCGGCGATGACCCGGTTCGGGAAGCTTCCGGACCGGTCTGGACGGGAGCTGGTCGAGGAAGCGGTCGCGGCGGGGCTGCGGGACGCGGAGATCGAGCCGAAGCACGTCCAGGCCGCGTTCGTGGGCAACGCGTCGGCCGGGCTGATGACCGGCCAGGAGTGCGTCCGGGCGCAGACGGTCCTGCGCCGCACCGGGCTCATGGGCATCCCGATGACGAACGTCGAGAACGCGTGCGCCTCGGCGTCCACCGCCCTGCACCTGGCCTGGCAGTCCGTCGCCGGCGGCCTGCGCGACTGCGTCGTGGTGATCGGGTACGAGAAGCTCCACCACGAGGACCGGACCCGGGCGCACCGCGCGCTGCGCGCGTTCTCGGACCTGGACGAGAACGCCGACGTGCTCGGCGCCGCCGCCGGCGCCCGGCCGAGCCTGGCGATGGTCCTGTACGGCGCCGCGTCCAACGGCGGGGGCCGGGACCTGTTCGACCGCGAGGCACTGGCGCTGGTCTCCGTCAAGAACCACGACCACGGGTCGCTCAACCCGTACGCGCGCTACCGCCAGCCGGTCACGGTGGAGGAGGTGCTGGCGTCTCCCCGCGTCGAGGGCCGGCTGACCCAGCTCATGTGCGCGCCGCCCGGCGACGGCGCCGCCTGCCTGGTGCTGTGCGCCCCGGGCTTCCGGCACGCCCGCAGCGGCGGGGCGAGGATCGTCGCGTCGGTCCTGACGTCCGGTCGGGGCGACGACATGCGCCTGCCGATGTCGATCGAGCGCGCGACGCGGGCCGCGTACGACCAGGCCGGGCTGGGGCCGGAGGATCTGGACGTGCTCGAGCTGCACGACGCCACCGCGGTCGGCGAGCTGTTCGTGTACCCGTACCTGGGCCTCTGCCGGGACGGCGATGCGGAGCGACTCGTGCGCGACCGCGTGACGTGGCTGGGCGGCCGGCTGCCCGCCAACCCGAGCGGCGGGCTGCTGTCCCGCGGCCACCCGGCCGGCGCGACCGGCGCCGCCCAGGTCGTCGAGCTGGTCTGGCAGCTGGAGGGCCGCTGCGGCCCGCGGCAGGTGCCGGGGGCCCGCATCGGGCTGGCCGAGAACCCGGGCGGCTGGCTCGGCGCCGACGCGGCGGCCTGCTGCCTGCACATCCTCCAGGCCTGACGGCCGCGCCGCGCGGCCACCGCTCGCGGGAATGTCGATCTTCGGATCCCTCGCTCGACGTGGAAGTAGGGCCCGCCGGCGCGGCGGGCGGCAGTTCATGTCGCTGGACGGCATCATCGAGGAGCCGAGGTGGACGTTCGAGTACGGGTTCGACCCCAAGATGGGCGACGCCATAGGCGCCATCACCACCGCCTCGACGGCGATCCTGCTCGGCCGGCGGACGTACGAGATGTTCTATCCGGCGTGGTCGCAGCGGACCGCAGAGGAGGACCCCGGGGCGCCGTTCTTCAACGACACGCGCAAGTACGTCGTGTCGTCCACGCTCCGGGAGGCCCCGTGGAACAACTCGACGATCCTGGGGCCGTACAGCGCTGACACGATCCGGGACCTCAAGCAGCGCACGGAGGGCGGCATCTTCATCAGCGGCAGCGGGATGCTGGTGCGGGCATTGCTCGCCGACGGCCTGATCGACGAGCTGCACCTGTTCATGTTCCCGATCGCGCTGAACGAGGGCCAGCGCCTGTTCCCTCCCGACGCGGGAGCGGCGCCGGCGAAGTTCGAGCTCGCCGGCAGCGAGGCGTACGCCAACGGCGCCATCCACCTGGACTACCGGCCGGTCCAGGCCGGCTGAGCGCCCGGTGCGCGGGCACCGGGTCCGCGCCGCGTGGTGCGGCGCGGACCCGGCCGGGCGCGTCGCGATGGCGTCCACGGCGGACGACCGCTACCTCGCGGTCAGCAGCTTCGTCTCGGAGCAGGGGCAACCCGGCGCCACCGGCAGGCCGGTGGACGGCACGACGATCACGCTGCGGCGGAACGGCTCCGGGCCGTGGGGCGCGCGCGCTACTGTCGCGGCATGAGGACGCTCCACACGGCCTACCGGGTCGCGGACCTGGCCGCCTCCCTGGACTTCTACACCGCCCTCGGGTACGAGCTGATCGGCAGCGTGGACATCGGCGGTGGCACACGCCTGGCCATGCTCAAGTTCCCGAGCGAGGCGGTGACCACGCTCGAGCTCGTGCACCGGCCGGCCGGCGGGCCGGTGGACGTCGGCACCGGGTTCAGCCACCTCGTGGTGCAGGTGGACGACCTCGTCGCGGCCAGGGAGGCGCTGCTGCGGGCGGGCCTGAAGCCCGAGCCGGTGGAGCGCCCCGGGGGACCGGACGGGCCGCAGACCGCCTGGCTCGTCGAC
>VBJR01000349.1 GCA_005880175.1 Chloroflexota bacterium | reverse complement strand
TTCCCCAGAGCCGAAGCTCGTCGCCACCCCCCGGACCAGCCGGGGCCGAGGCCATCGCAGCACACCGCCCCGGCTGGTGTCCAGCGGCACGTCAAGTCCGACGGTCGTGGCCATGCCGTCCTCGACCACGACGAGGAAAGGAAACCGCCCGCATTGTCCCTACATGAGCCGGCTACATCCCCAGCATCCCCCGGGCGCGCAGGGCGATGGCCACCGCCACCCGGGTCTCGGGGTCGTCCAGTGACAGCGCGGTCAGCGTCTCGATCCGCTCGATCCGGTACGTCATCGAGTTGATGTGGATGCCGAGCGCCCGGGAGGCCGCCCGGCGCACCCAGCGCGACGCGGCCAGCGCCTCCAGCGTCTCCAGCAGCGGCGTCTCGCGCGACTCCGCGTACTTGAGCAGCGGGCCCAGCACCTCGCCCACGAACGCCCGCAGCGCCTCCGGCGACTGCACCTCGAGCAGCAGCCGGAACGCGCCCAGCGACCGGTAGGACGTCACCCGCGTCTGCGCCCCCGCCCGCCGGGACAGCCGCAGCGCCTGGCGCGCCTCCACGTGCGAGCGGGCCAGCTCGGCCACCGACTTGGCCAGGTTGCCGATGCCCACCGACGCGGTCGCCGGCCGCAGCACCGGCGTGGTCGCCGTCACCAGCGTCGCCGCCAGGCGATCGGCGGCGGCCAGGTCCGGGATCGCCTCCTCGGGCACGATCACCACCGCGCTGGCCGAGCGGACCACCGTCAGCGCGCCCGGCACCCGGCGCCGCACCAGGTCGCTGAGCGTCGCGTCGAGCCGGTCCTGGCGCACGCGCGTCGCCATCTCCGCCTCCGAGCGCGGGTCGTCCGGCTCCAGCACCAGCACCCACGCGTGGTTCGGCAGCCGGTGGCCCAGCCGCTCCGCCTGGCGAGCCAGCCGCTCGGCCTCCTCGGCGTCCAGCCCGCCCGCGAGCACCTCCTCGACCAGGTCGCCGCGCAGGCGGCGCTCGACCTCGGCCGCGGCGCGCTCCTTGGACAGCTCGACGGCGAGCACGGTCGAGCCGTGCTCCAGCGCCCGCCGGCGGCCGTCCTCGTCCACCGGCTCCTCGCCCACCGCCACGGCGAGCACGCCGAGCAGGTCGGCGCCGGCGCGGACGGGGACCAGGTCGAACGGGCGGGCGGGCCGGCCCGCGGACACGCGGATCTCGCGCGAGCCCAGGCTGAGCACCGCCGGCGGGAGCTGGACGCGGGGCGGCAGCCGCTCGGCGGCCTCGCCCGTGCCCCGGATCCGGAACCCGTCCGGTGAGTACAGCGCGGCCCGGCCGCCGGCCAGGGTGCCGACCGCCTCCAGGATCGTCGGGATGCCGGCGCCCTCCAGCGAGAGCCGGGTGAAGCGCTCGTGGATGTCGTGGGAGCGCTGGATCTCGGTGAGCTGGGCCTCCAGGCTCCGCTGGAGCTCGCTGCGCTCCAGGATGCCCGCCACCTGGCCGGCGATGGCGCGCAGGAAGTCCACGTCCTCGGACGTGAACTCGCGCCGCTCGACCGACTGCACGTTCAGCACGCCGACCAGCCGGGGGCCGGACTCGATCGGGACCGAGAGCATCGACGTGAAGCGCTCCTCGTCCAGGCCCGGCACCCACTGCCAGTGCGGCTCCATCGCGACGTCGAGCACGCGCGTGAACTGGCGCGTCTCGGCCACCCACCCGGTCACGCCCTCCCCCACCCGCATCACGACCCGCCCGATCATCCGCTCGTTCAGGCCGTTCGTGGCGGTCAGCATCAGGTCGCGCCCGCCCGGGTTGAGGAGGTACAGGGAGCAGACGTCCGAGTCGATGGCGGACGTCGTCTCCCGGATGATCAGATCGACGAGCTCCTCGGAGTCCATCGTCGATGCCGCCGACAGCGACAACCGCTGCAGGAACTCGAGCTCTCGCAGCGCCAGCCGGGGATCGCGCTCTCGCGAGACGTGCATCCGCACGGTACTACGGTAGCCCCGACCGGGCGCCAGCGTCTCGTGTGCACCGCACAAGCGGACGGCGCGGAGATCGTGTAGATCGTACGAGCGCCAGGGTCGAGGGCCGCCCCGGGGCGATGGGGTTCTGGTACTGGCTAACGATGTACTTCGGTTGTGGTTCCCGGAAGGAACGACGTCTCGACCCCGGCCATGCATCGTTGGAGTCGAACGAGGAACCCGCGGGACGACCCTCGCCTGGTACTGACGCGCGACGCCCGCGGACTGATCGGTCAGCGGCCGCGGGGGGCTGCCGCGCCGCAGCCGGGGCAGCGCCGGTCCGTCTCGGCCGGCTCGTACTCGCGCTTGCAGAACGGGCAGACGATCGCGGTCGGCGAGGCGGGCCCGGTCCGGACGGGCGCCGCCGGGGTCGCGCCCCCGCGGGAGCGGGACCGCACGGCCAGGAGCACGATCACGACGGCCACGATCAGCACGACGACGGCCACGACGAGCAGGGTGGTGGACGAGATTCCGATCACCGACAGATCATGCCTGGAGGCGTTCGTCCGAGGCCCGGACGGGCACGGCGCCCAGCACCCGGGTGCCGGAGCCGGGCGTGGACTCGACGGTCACGTCGCCGCCCAGCGCGCCCAGCCGGTCGCCCATGTTCATCAGGCCGGCGCCCCGGCTCTCCAGCCCGTCCGCGAAGCCGACGCCGTCGTCGGCCACCTCGAAGCGCAGCATCGCGCCGTCCAGCCAGACCCGCACCGTCGCCTGGGCCTCGGGGCCGGCGTGGCGGGCGGCGTTCTGCAGCGCCTCGACGCAGCAGAAGTACACCGCCGCCTCGACCTCGGCCGACTGCCGGGGCAGGCTCGACACCTGGAGGCGGGCCCGGATGTCCGCCCGCCGGCACGCCTCGGCCAGCGCCGGCGCCAGGCCGCCCCGGCCCAGCAGCATCGGGTAGATGCCCCGCGCCAGCGTGCGCAGCGCCTCGATCGCCCGCTCGACGTCCTCGGTCAGCTCCTCGCAGATCTCGCGGGCGCCGGCGGGGTCGCGGTCGAGCAGGCGCTGGAGCAGCCGCACCTTGACGCCGAGCGCGACCAGGTACTGCTGGGCGCCGTCGTGCAGGTTGCGCTCGATCCGGCGCCGCTCGGCGTCCGCGGCGACGACGATCCGGGCGCGCGAGGCCGACAGGTCGTCGGCCTGCTGCTGGAGCTGGTGCAGCGACTCCTCGAGCGCCGCGTCGAGCGTGGCCTTGTGCATGGCGTGGCCGAGCTCGCGGGCCAGCTCCTCCAGGGTCATGTCGGCCTCGGCGGCCAGCCGCCAGCCGACGTGGTCCCTGGCCACGACGATCAGGCCCAGCAGGCGGTCCGCCTGGACGATCGGCGCCACGCGGACCGTGGCCTCGGGCCAGACCTGGAGCAGCGCGGGCAGCCAGGCCCCGACCCACGGCATCCCCGCGACCGGCCCCGCCTGGAGCACGCGCTCCAGGGACGGCACGCCGGCCAGCGTCGCGTTGCGCGCCGGCTCGGCCGCGGTCAGGAACAGGCCGTCCTCCGTGACCAGCCAGATCTCGGCCGCGTCGAGCGCGAACGCGTAGCTGAGCGCCCGCACGAGGGCCGGCAGCAGCTCGTCCAGCCGGTCCCCTTCCGCCAGCGGAAACGCGAACGTGGCGCGGACGAAGTCGATGGCCGTGAGCCGGCCGGCCTGCCGTCGCGAGACGCGGAACCCCGCGAGCCCGGCGACCAGCAGCGCCACGAGCGCAACACCTTCGAGCACTGCTGCAAGCTGCAACAGGGCGACCGCATCACTGCGGTACACGTTCCGTCCCCCCACCTGAACGTCGCTGTAACCGACGTCTCTCCGGCCGGCGCCTCGGTCGAAGCTCGCCCGTTCGCCTCCGCGCCAGCTCGTTTCTTCTGCAAGTATGTCGCGCCGCCGGCCGGCGTGCGCAACCGGTTGTTCAGCGTTCCTCGAGCTCGGTCGAGTCCTTGGCCAGGAACAGCAGGACGGCCTTGACCCGGCGGTGGACGTCCTGGGCCTCGGACAGGTTGAGCTTGGAGAAGATCGAGTTGATGTGCTTCTCGACGGCGCGCTCGGTCAGGAACAGCTCGCCGGCGATGGCGGCGTTGTTGTGGCCCTCGGCCACCTCGGCCAGCACCTGGCGCTCGCGCGGCGTCAGGGAGTCCAGCAGCGGCTCGGGGACGCGCGAGCGGGCCGCGACCAGCTGCTCGACGACCTTCGGGTCGATCACGGAGCCGCCGCGCGCCACCTCCTGGATCGCGTGCAGCAGCTGGGCCAGGTCGAACACCCGCTCCTTGAGCAGGTACGCGCGGCCGCCCGAGCCGCGCTCGAACAGGGCCAGCGCGTACGCGGCCTCGGCGTACTGGCTCAGCACGACGACGCCGGCGGCGGGCCAGACCTGGCGCAGCCACTCGGAGAGCCGGATCCCCTCGTCGGTGTCGGTGGGCGGCATCCGGATGTCGGTCAGCACGACGTCGGGCTGGTGCTCGAGCACGGCTGACTCCAGCGAGGGCAGGTCGGTGCAGGCCCCCACGACATCCACCTCGGAAGCGGACTCGAGCAGCCGGCGGACCCCCTCGCGGACCAGGTAGTGGTCCTCGCCGATGAGCAGGCGTATGGGCACCCCAGCAGAAGCATAGGCGCCCAACGTGAAGGCGAGCCCATGTGCTGCCCTCAGCCCCGCCTGTGGTGCAGGCACTCTTACCCAGGACCTGCCGGTGAGACTACCCTGTATGTCAAGGTGGCTGTACGCGTTCTGATCGTCGATGACCGCGTGCCGTTCAGGCGGGTGGCCAGGGCGGTGATCGATGCCAGCGAGGGCTTCGAGGCTGTCGGCGAGGCGAGCAGCGGCGAGGAGGCGGTGCTCGCCGCGGGGCTCCTGCGCCCCGACCTCGTGCTGATGGACGTCAACCTGCCCGGCATCGACGGCATGGAGGCGACGCGGCGCATCCGCTCGCAGGCGCGAACGGACGCGCCGGTCGTCCTGCTGCTGTCCACGTGGGAGCACGACGCCGGCTGCGGCAGCCAGTGCGGGGCCGCCGAGTACATCCCGAAGTCCCGGCTCGACCCGCAGCGGCTGGCCGTCTCCTGGCGCCGCGCCCGCGAGAGCGACGAGCGCCGGACCGCCGCCGTCTAGCTCAGCACCTCGATCGGCCGCAGGCCCGCCTCGATCTCGGCCCGCCGGCCCTCCAGGAACGGCGGCAGGGCCAGGTGCTCGCCCAGCGACTCCACCGGCTCGTCCGAGGCGAAGCCCGGCCCGTCGGTGGCGATCTCGAACAGCGCCCCGCCCGGCTCCCGGAAGTAGATCGACCGGAAGTAGAAGCGGTCGATGACCGGGGTCACGTTCAGGCCGGCGGCGGCGATGCGCTCGCGCCAGGCCCGGTGCTCCTCCGGGTTGGGGGTGCGGTACGCCACGTGGTGGACGCCGCCGATGCCGGCCTGGCCCAGCCGGGGCTGGCTCAGCGCGACCACGCGCACCTGCGCGCCGGGCCCGCCCGCGCCCATCTCGTACACGGTGACCATGCCGGCGCCGTCGGGGAGCTGCGTCACGCCGGCGCGCCGGAAGCCCATCAGGCGCGTCATGACCGCCTCGGTGCCGGCGGGGTCGGCGCTGGTGATCGTCACGTCGTGCACGCCGGTGATGCCGTGCTCCGCCGGGACGGTCGAGCGCTCCCACGGGTGGCCGCCCGGCCGTCCGCCGTCGTCCACCAGCTCGAGCAGCTGCCCCTCGGGGTCCGCGAACGGCAGCACCCCGTGCCCGTCCCGCTCCTCGATCGGGCCGTGGGCCACGCCGAGGTCGTCCAGCCGCCGCTCCCACCAGGCCAGCGAGGCCGCGCCGGGGACGCGGAGCGCGATCGGCGCGATGGTGCCGGCGCCGTGGATGGCGGCCGGGCTGTGGGGCCAGTCGAAGAACGTGACCTCGGTCCCGGGCGAGCCGGTCTCGTCGCCGTAGAAGAGGTGGTACGCCTTCACGTCGTCCTGGTTGACCGTCTTCTTGACGAGGCGCAGGCCCAGCGCCTGCGTGTAGAAGCGGACGTTGCCGGACGCGTCGCCGCTGATGGCGGTCACGTGGTGGATGCCGGGAATCTCCATCTCCATATACGCCTCGCCGCTCACAATACCCGGGACCGGGCGAAAGCACACTTCCGCCGCAGTACGCACGTCTCGCAGGCCGGCCGCCGGGCCTGGCAGACGGTGCGGCCGTGCGCGATCAGCGCCAGGTGGAGGTCGTAGCGCACGTCCCGAGGCACCAGGTCGCGGAGCAGGCCGTGGGCCTGGTCGGCGGTCGCGCTGGCCGGCACCCAGCCCAGCCGCGCCGCCACCCGGTGGACGTGCGTGTCCACGGGGAACGCCGCGCGGCCCATCGAGAACGTGAGGACGCACGCGGCGGTCTTCAGGCCCACCCCGGGTAGCGACGTCAGGTAGGCCTCGACGGCGGCGTCGTCGAGCTCGTGCAGCCGGGAGAGGTCGAGGCGGCCCTCGCGCTCGGCGACCAGGGCCAGGATGCGCTGGATGCGGACCGCCTTCTGGTCGGCGATGCCGCCCTGGCGGATCGCGTCGGCGACCTCCGCCGTCGGCGCCGCCAGCGCGTCCTCCCACGCCGGGAAGCGCGCCTGGAGCGAGGCGAAGGCGCGCTCCGAGTTGCGGTCCGACGTGGCCTGGGAGAGGACGGTGGCGATCAGCTCGTCCAGGACCGGCAGGCGCGGCTTGGGCCGGAACGGGCCCTGCTCCTGCCGCAGCAGGCGCAGGGCCTCGCGGACGTCGTCGCTCAGCCGGGTTCCACCGACGACCCGCGGATCAGGCCCGTCCTTCCGCTCGCGCGGTGGAATCCGGCTCAGGTCAGCGCCGCCCGCAGCGTCGCCTCGAACCCGGCGGCGCCCTCGTGCTGGGCGAACGGGCCGACCAGCGGCAGCGTGCAGCCGGCGTCGCGGTAGCGGCGGACCGTGTCCCGGATGGCCTGCTCGTCGCCCAGCGCGGCCATCTCGTGGAGCATCGCGTCGGTGATCTCGCCGCGGGCCAGCTGCTCGGCGAAGCCGCCGGCGTCCAGCGCCCGCCGGTACGAGGGCAGGCTGGCGTAGCGCTGGAAGCGGCCGCGGAACACCTCGCGCGCGCCCTCGACGTTCGTCGTCAGGCTGGCGTCGAACGCGGCCAGGATCTCGAAGCCGTCGAGCGTCCTGCCCACCCGCTCGCGCGCCGCGCGCACCCGGGGCACGACCTCGCCGGCGATGAACGCCGGCGAGCACATCCAGAGCGCCACCCCGTCGGACAGCTCGCCGGCCAGGTCGAGCATGCGGGGGCCGAGGCCGGCGACCAGGATGGGGACGCCGGCCCGCCGCGGCGCCGTGTACGCGGCCCGGGAGGTGAACTGGGCGCCCTCGAGCTGGACGGTGCCGTCCACGAGCAGCGACCGCACGATCGTCAGGTACTCGCGCATCGCCTCGGCCGTCCGCTCGAAGCGCAGGCCCCAGAGGCCCTCGACCGACACCTTGTGGCCGACGCCGATGCCGAGCCGGAAGCGGCCGCCCGACAGCTCGTCGAGCGTGGCGGTCATCTGCGCCATCGCCGTCGGGTGGCGGGTGTAGATCGGGAGCACGAACGTGCCCAGGCCGATCCGCTCGGTGACCCGCGCGTAGGTCGTGAGCACCAGGGAGGCGTCGCGCTCGCTGGGCAGCTGGTTGATCCAGACCGAGTCGCAGCCGATCTCCTCGGCGAACCTGGCGCGGTCGGCGGCCTGCTCGACAGACCGTCCTGGCGCGACGGCGGCGGCGATTCTGCTCATGGCTCGGAACTGTAGCTGCGATCATTGCCCACATGGCGGTCAGGCTGGAGCGGTCGGGATCGGTGACGACAGTGGTGCTGAGCCGGCCGGAGGTCCGCAACGCGGTGGACGGGCCGACGGCGGAGGCGCTGGTGGCCGCGTTCCGGGCGTTCGAGGCGGACGAGTCGGCGCTGGCGGCGGTGCTCTGGGGCGAGGGCGGCACGTTCTGCGCGGGCGCCGACCTGAAGGCGATCTCGGACGGGCGCGGCAACCGGGTGGCGGCGGCGGGCGACGGCCCGATGGGGCCCTCGCGCATGGTGCTGGCCAAGCCGGTGATCGCGGCCGTGGAGGGCCACGCCGTGGCCGGCGGCCTCGAGCTGGCGCTGTGGTGCGACCTGCGGGTCGTCGCCGAGGACGCCGTGCTGGGCGTGTTCTGCCGGCGCTGGGGCGTGCCCCTGATCGACGGCGGGACGGTGCGGCTGCCCCGGCTGGTCGGCCTGGGGCGGGCGCTGGACCTGGTCCTGACCGGCCGCCCGGTCGGCGCGGCGGAGGCGCTGGCGATGGGCCTGGCCAACCGGGTGGCGCCGCCCGGCGGGGCCCGGGCCGCGGCCGAGGAGCTGGCCGCCGAGATCGCGCGGTTCCCGCAGGCGTGCATGCGCGGCGACCGGCTGTCGGTCTACGAGCAGGGCGACCTGGAGTTCGAGGCCGCGATCGGCAACGAGCTGCGCCACGGGCTGGAGTCGCTCCGCTCGCCGGAGGCGCTGGCCGGCGCGCGGCGCTTCGCCTCGGGCAGCGGCCGGCACGGGGAGTTCTGAGCCGGACTCCACCGAACAGTCGGCGACTCGACGCCACGTCCGCCTCCGTCGGTGGAATCCGGCTGAGCTAGCCGGGCGTGGCGGAGGGCGACCGGGTCTCCTCGCCGTGCTCGTACGTCTCCCACATTCGGGCGTAGATCCCGCCGGCGCGCAGCAGCGCGGCGTGCGTCCCGGTCTCCGCGACGCGCCCGGCGGCGATGACCACGATGCGGTCCGCCCGGGCGGCCGTGGGCAGCCGGTGCGCGATCAGCAGTGTGGTGCGGCCGCGGGCGGCGATGCCCATGGCGATCGCGACCCTGGCCTCGGTGGCCAGGTCGAGGTTCGACGTGGCCTCGTCCAGCAGCAGGATGTCGGGGTCCACGACCAGCGCCCGAGCGAGCGCGAGCAGCTGGCGCTGGCCGATCGAGAGCGTCCGGCCCCGCTCCCCGACC